>NZ_JBSKBR010000007.1:0-300587 GCF_053714315.1 Mesorhizobium sp. PL10
CCGGCTCGAAGCCGGCGATCTTGGCATTGCCGCCTTCGCGGGCGCCGAGGCCGACGGTCAGGTTGTCAGCCAGGAAGTAGGCGTCGAACAGGCCGCGCTCGGCGGTCAGCGCCAGTTGCTTGTGGAACTCGAAATTGGTGGCACCGTCGGCCGGCGCATCGGGATGGCGCCAGGCGGCGATATGCTGTCCGCCGCCGGGCAGGAAGGCGCCGAGCTTGATCTGCCGCGGCTTGCCCTGGGATTTGCTGGCTCTGGTCATGTGCAGGCGTCCTCTGGTCTGTGCGGGAAAGGGGATGTCGCGTTCCGGATCAGGCGGCCAGGTCGACCCTGTAGGGCACGCCGGCAACCCGGCATGCCTCGGCCACTGCCTGCCGGGCTCGCGCCTGGACGGCTTCGGACACCAGCACGCCATTGGCGAAATCCTTGTCCGAGGCGTAGATCGCGGTCGGCAAGGTCTGCGCCTCGAAGAAGCCGAACAGCGGCCGCAGCTGGTGTTCGACGACAAGCGAATGCCGCTCGCCGCCGCCGGTCGCTGCGAGGATGACCGGCTTGCCGCGCAACGATGTCGGGTCGAGCAGGTCGAAGAAGTGCTTGAACAGCCCGGTATAGCTGCCCTTGAAGGTCGGCGTGCCGACCACCAGCACATCGGCGTCGAGCAGCTGCTCGACGATGCTGCGCGCCAACGGATCGAGGTCGCCAAACTGTCTTGCGGGCGGAAAGGACGGGCCGAGGTCGTCGATGTCGAAAACAACAGAAGCCGCGCCGGCACGGCTCGCCACCTCACCGGCGATGTGGCTGACGAACGCCTTGGTCTTGGACGGACGGGTCAGGTTGCCAGACAAACCCACCACCAGCTTTTTTGACATCCGAGGCTCCTTCTCGCACAACTTGCTATCCGCATTAAGCCTACCGATTTTGTAGAATTAAATGAGCGAGAAGATTTCAAAACCGGGCGATGAAGCGAATGGAGTTTGCGGCAGAGCGTGTTTGATTGGTTCATTTGCGCCAAAAGACGCGAAGCGGCAGATGCTGGCCTAGGCCCAACCGCCCAGCGAAGAGAGGAGCCATGGCCAGTTTGGGAGTGTGCTTGAACGGTATTCAAGTCGTCACCAGCATGCCGACTGGCAGCTACACCAATCCTGGCGCCCTGCATGCCGTTGGGTATCATCGCGAAACCGTCAAGGGTCGGCGCCATTGACACTGCGTTGCGTGAGATTCGATTGAACCCGATCGCACGGGCGACGAAGTAGGGACCTGCAAGAACAGGATGCGCGCATGAAAAAGATCGGTTTTCTTTCCTTCGGCCATTGGTCGCCCTCATCGCAGTCGCAGACGCGCTCGGCCGCCGATGCGCTTTTGCAGTCGATCGACCTGGCGGTGGCGGCCGAGGAGTTGGGCGCGGACGGCGCCTATTTCCGGGTGCATCACTTTGCCCGCCAGCTCGCTTCGCCCTATCCGCTTCTGGCCGCGGTCGGCGCCCGCACCAGCCGCATCGAGATCGGCACCGCCGTCATCGACATGCGTTACGAGAATCCGCTGTATATGGCCGAGGATGCCGGTGCTGCCGACCTGATCGCTGGCGGCCGGCTGCAGCTCGGCATCAGCCGCGGCTCGCCTGAGCAGGTGATCGACGGCTGGCGCTACTTCGGCTACGTGCCGCAGGAAGGCCAGAGCGACGCGGATATGGCGCGCAGCCATGCCGAAGTGTTCCTGAACGTGCTGCGTGGCGAAGGCTTTGCGCAGCCCAATCCGCGGCCGATGTTTCCCAATCCGCCCGGAATGCTGCGCCTCGAACCGTTCTCGGACGGTCTGCGTGACCGCATCTGGTGGGGCGCCGCCACCAACGCCACCGCCGTATGGGCGGCCAAGCTCGGCATGAACCTGCAGAGCTCGACGCTGAAGTTCGACGAGAGCGGGCAGCCGCTTCACATCCAGCAGGCCGAACAGATCCGCGCCTTCCGCGCGGCGTGGAAGGAAGCCGGGCACGCGCGCGAGCCGCGCGTGTCGGTCAGCCGTAGCATCTTCGCGCTGGTCGATGACCGCGACCGCGCCTATTTCGGCGGCAACGCCTCAGAGGACCATTTCGGTTATATCGAGCCCGAGAAGCGGGCCGTTTTCGGACGTACCTACGCCGCCGAACCGGATGTGCTGGTCGACCAGTTGAAAGAGGACGAAGCGATCGCCGAGGCCGACACGCTGCTTCTAACCGTCCCCAACCAGCTGGGCGTGGAATATAACGCCCATGTCATCGAGGCGATCCTGAAGCACGTCGCGCCGGCTCTCGGCTGGCCCTAACAACCAATAGCCGTTGTTCAAGCAAATACGGCCGGGCAGTCATTAGCGATGACGGCCCGGCCGATTGGTTAATGCATCTCCTGAGAGATGACGCTGTTACACGTCTGCCTTGAAGGTCTGTTTCTGCTGACCTAGCCCTTCGATGCCCAGTTCCACCACGTCGCCCGCCTTCAAAAATGCCGGCGGCTTCATGCCGAGGCCGACGCCGGGCGGCGTGCCGGTGGAGATAATGTCGCCGGGGTGCAGCGACATGAACTGGCTGAGATAGGAGACGAGATAGGCAACGCCGTAGACCATGGTCTTGGTCGAGCCGTTCTGCATGGTCTTGCCGTTGACGGTCAGCCACATTTTCAGGTTCTGCGGGTCGGCCACTTCATCCTTGGTGACCAGCCACGGGCCGGTCGGGCCGAATGTGTCGCAGGACTTGCCCTTGGTCCACTGGCCCTGGCGCTCGGCCTGGAAGGCGCGCTCGGACACGTCATGGGCGACGGCATAGCCGGCGACATAGTCCAGCGCCTCGGCCTCGCTGACATATTTTGCTTTTCTGCCGATGATCACGGCGAGCTCGACCTCCCAGTCGGTCTTTTCCGAGCCGCGCGGGATCAGCACGTCGTCATCCGGGCCGACGATGGCCGAGCTGGCCTTCATGAAAATGATCGGCTCCGGCGGCACGGTGGCGCCGGTCTCGGCGGCGTGGTCGGAATAGTTCAGCCCGATGCAGATGAACTTGCCGGTGCCGGCAACGCAGGCGCCGAGCCGTGGCTTGCCCGACACCGCCGGCAGCGACTTCGGATCGAGCTTCGACAATGTCTCGAGCGACGCCGGATCGAGCGCCTTGCCGGCAATGTCGGAGACATGACCTGAAAGATCGCGGATCGTTCCATCCGCATCGAGCAGACCGGGGTGTTCATTGCCTATCTCGCCATAGCGCAGCAGTTTCATCTTGCTCTCCAAATTGCGGCCCAGGGCCGTTTTCAAACTCATTCTTGCCAAAGCGACGAGGAACTGGGGCGGACTCTGGCCATCGGATCCGACCTAGGGCAAGCCGCACTTTAGGACTGCTCGATACCGCGGATCGTGACTATTGCTCAGATCGACCAGCCGCCGTCGATATTGTAGGCCTGCCCCGACGTGTAGGTGGCGCCGGCGAGATAGACGGCAAGGTCGGCGATTTCCTCGGGCGTGCCGAGACGGCCCATTGGCTGGCGGGCGATGAAGGCGGCCCGCGCCGCGTCATAGTCGCCCTGCGCATGCATACGGTCCTGCAGCGACGGGCTTTCGACAGTGCCGGGGCAGATGGCGTTGCAGCGAATCCCCTTGGCCACATAGTCGGCGGCGATTGCCTTGGTGAGTCCGATCACGGCCGCCTTGGTGACGCCATAGGCGAAGCGGTTGGGAACGCCCTTGCCGGCGCCGGCAACCGAAGACATGTTGATGATCGAGCCGTCGCCGCGCTCGAGCATTCCGGGCAGCACGGCGCGAATGGTGCGGATCATGGCGCGGACATTGAGGTTGAAGGCGAAATCGAGGTCGGCGTCCTTCATCTCCAGGATCGAGCCTGAATGAACGAAGCCGGCGCAGTTGAACAGCACGTCGACGCGGCCGATTTCGGCGAAGCCCGATGTCACGGCATCATCATTGAGAACGTCGAGCTTGCGTGTCTTGATCCCGGATGACCTGGCGAGTTCGGCCAGCAGCGCCTCGTTGATGTCGGTGGCATGGACGATGGCGCCTGCCTTGGCGAAGGCCAGCGCGCTCGCCTTGCCGATGCCTTGCGCCGCCGCCGTGACGACAACGACCTTGCCCGCCAGATCCGCCATGCTTTTCTCCTCGCCTCTTGGTCAACCGGATTTACGGAAGGCTGACCGGGGCGTCCTGTGCCAGACAGGCGCGACTATGCGGCCTGCGCTATCCATCGGTCCACGAATATAAATGTTTTTTCTGGTTAAAGAACACTTGCCCGGGCGTCAAGCCCCGAACGTGATCACCTTCGTGACCGCCATGTAATGGATATCGCTTGCTCTGGCGCAACAACATGTATGACAACAGGACAATGAGTTACGCTGCCCTGTTTTGTTGAGGCACGAAGCGCCTCAGCGCCTATTAGTCGCCGTAAGGCACCCAGACGTTCTTGACCTCGATGGCGCGGCGCAGCAAGGCATCGCCGGCGGCCTCATCGGACGTCCAGTCGAGGCTGCGGCCATTGCCCGTCCAGACCCGCTTGAGATTGCCGATGGAGTCGGCTTCCGCCTTAGCGCAGGTGTCGGCGTCGGCGAAAACCCAGAGCCCGTCGACATCGTCGTGCTTGGCCAGCACGCCGGCAAGTTCCGCCGTGCGGCCAGTGACGATGTTGATGGCGCCGGCCGGAACGTCGGAATATTCGATCACCTGATAGAGATCGGTGGCGAGCAGCGGGTACTTTTCCGACGGCACTGCGACCACGGTGTTGCCCATGGCGAGTGCGGGCGCCACCAGCGAGATCAGGCCGAGCAGCGGCGCGCTGTCGGGTGCGACGATGCCGACGACACCGACCGGCTCGTGCAGAGCGAGCGTGACGGCGCGGGCGGGCGGCTGATGCACCCTGCCCTCCAACTTGTCGGCGAGGCCGGCATAGAGGAAGAGGCGCTCTATGGACTGTTCCACTTCTTCCCGCGCGGCCTTGGCGTGGGCGCCGGTGAGTTCGGCAAGCCGGGCGGCGAACTCATTGGCTCGGCCGGACAGATTTTCAGCCAGGTAATAGAGCACCTGGGAGCGGTTGTAGGCGGTCGCCTCCGGCCAGGCCTTGCAGGCGCGCGCCGCCGCAACGGCATCGCGGATGTCCTTGCGGCTGCCCAGCCCGACTTCGCCGGCGAGCTTGCCCTTGGCGGTGGCGACGGCAAGCGAATAATTGCCATCGGGCCGCACCTGCTTGCCGCCGATGAACAGCTTTGCCGTGCGATCGATGGCGCCGCCATCCGATTGCTCGATAGGCTGTGCCGAAGACGCCGCCGCTGGCTTGATCACCGGGCCAAGCGGCAGCTTTGCCGTGAGATATTCGAACATGCCCTCACGCCCGCCTTCACGGCCAAAGCCGCTTTCGCGGTAGCCGCCGAAGCCGCAGGCGGCGTCGAACATGTTGGTGCCGTTGACCCAGACGACGCCGGCCTTCAGCTGCGGCGCGACATGCAGCGCAAGGTTGATGTTCTCGCTCCACACCGAGGCGGCGAGACCATAGCGCGTGTTGTTGGCGAGCTCGATCGCTTCCTCGGTGTTGCGGAAGGTCATGGTCGCCAGAACCGGGCCGAACACTTCCTCCTGCGCCAGGATATTAGCCGGCGAAACGCCGGTGGCGAGCGTCGGCAGATGGAAATAGCCGGAGGAGGGCAGCACGGCATCCGGCTGCCAGCAGACGGCGCCCTGTTTTGCGCCTTCGGCGACCAAGCCTTCGACCCGGTCGAGCTGGGTGGCGTCGACCAGCGGGCCGATATCAGTGTTCTTGTCCAGCGGGCTGCCTACGCGCAGCCGGCTCATCCTGACCTTGACCTTGGCGATCAAGGCATCGGCGATGCCTTCCTGCACCAGTAGCCGCGACCCGGCGCAGCAGACCTGGCCCTGGTTGAACCAGATGCCGTCGACGAGGCCTTCCACGGCGCTGTCGAGATCGGCGTCCTCGAAGACGATGAAGGCCGACTTGCCGCCGAGTTCCAGTGACAGTTTCTTGCCCGATCCAGCCGTGGCTTTCCGAATGATCTTGCCGACCTCGGAGGAGCCGGTGAAGGCGATCTTCTGGATGCCGGGATGGTTGACGATCGCCGCGCCCGCTTCAGGCCCGCCCTGGACGATGTTGACGACGCCTTTGGGCACGCCGGCACGCTCGCAGATTTCGGCGAAAAGGATAGCGGTGAGCGGCGTGAACTCGGCCGGCTTCAGCACCACAGTGCAGCCGGCGGCAAGCGCCGGCGCAATCTTCCAGGCCAGCATCAAGAGCGGAAAATTCCACGGGATGATCTGGCCGACGACACCGACACCCTTGTGGCCGGGGAAATCCTTGTCCAGCGCCTGCGCCCAGCCGGCATGATGGATGAAATGGCGGATGGCCAGCGGCACGTCGATGTCGCGGCTTTCGCGGATCGGCTTGCCGTTGTCGATTGTCTCAAGCACCGCGAACAGGCGCTGATGCCGCTGCATGGCGCGGCCGATGGCGTAGAGCACTTTGGCGCGCTGGTAGCCAGAGGACGCCGACCATTTCGGCAGCGCCTTGGTCGCTGCGGCAACGGCCGCGTCGATATCAGCGGCGCCGGCATCCGACACCTTGGCCAGCAGCTTGCCGGATGACGGCTCGCTGGTGTCAAAGGTCTTGCCGCCCGCAGCGGCCTTCCAGGCACCGTCGATGAACAGCGCCTTGCCGAAGTCGCGCGCGGCGAGCCAGGCATCGGCCTCGTTGCGGGCTTCCGGCGCCGGGCCGTATTCCATGGCGTGATAGCGTTCAAGGATGTTCATGTGGTGCCTCCTTCACCCTCCCCCTTGTGGGGAGGGTCGATCGGCAAAGCCGATCGGGGTGGGGGTTTTACGCCATCGCGTGGCGATGATTGGCCGAATAGTGCCCCGTCAGATGATGCTCAAGCTGGCGCTCTATGTCGGTGAGCAGGCTGGAGGCGCCGATGCGGAACAGGTCCGGCTCCAGCCACGGCCGTCCGAGCTCCTCCTTCATCAGCACCAGCCAGTCGAGCGAAGCCTTGGCGGTGGAAATGCCGCCGGCCGGCTTGAAGCCGATGAGAAAGCCGGTCTCCTCGAAATAGGCCCTGATGGCGCGCACCATGGCCAGCCCAACGGGCAGCGTGGCGTTGACGCTCTCCTTGCCGGTCGAGGTCTTGATGAAGTCGGCGCCCGCCATCATCGCCACCATCGATGCCAGCATGACATTGCGCAGCGTGGCGAGATCGCCGGTGCCGAGGATGACCTTCAAATGCGCATCGCCGCAGGCTTCGCGCATCGAGACGATCTCGTTGTAGAGCTCCTGCCATTTGGCGCCGAAGACCAGGCCGCGCGGGATGACCACGTCGATCTCGTCGGCGCCGTCGCGAACCGATGCCTCGATCTCCTGCAGGCGCGTCGACAGCGGCGCGAGGCCATGCGGGAAGGCGGTGGAGACGGCGGCGACATGGATGCCGGTGCCGCGCACGGCGTCAACAGCCGTAGCGACAAAGGGATGATAGACGCAGACAGCCGCCGGACGGATCTTCTCGCCTTCAATGCCGAGGCCTTCGACAATGTCGCGGCGGAACGGGTTGATCGCCTTGGCGCAGAGCCGGCGCACGCGCTCTTCGGTGTCGTTGGAATTCAGCGTCGTCAAATCCATGCAGGAGACGGCGCGCAGCAGCCAGGCGGCCTGGTTGTCGGCCTTGATCGAGCGGCGCTTGGTCAGGCTGGCGACGCGGCGCTCCAGCGCCGAGCGGTTGACTGAGCGCACCGATTCCATGAAGCCCAGATCGAGCCGCATGCCGGTGTTGCGGGCAATGCCGTGCGACTGTGGGACAGGGGTGTTGGCTGCCGCCCGCGCCGGCAACGGCGTGACCTTGGACGCGCCGAGATCGGCTTCGCGGATTGTGCTGCTCATCTCCTGCCCTTTCGCTCGACGATTTTACGCCGTGTCGTTCCTCCCGAACCGCAGGGCGGTTTGGGCGACACACGCCGAAGATAGCCCGTGAATCGATGCTTCACGAGTCCTTCAAGCGGTCATAGCGGAAAAAGGCGACGAAAGCAGCTGAATTTTGACCACATGGTCAAAACGCGAATCCGACAGCGGAGGCGCCGAAGCGCCGGCTGATGTCAGCCGACGAAAGCGCGCTCGACGACGAAGGTCGAGGGATGGCTGAGCGAACCTTCGTGGAAGCCGAGGCTTTCAGCCAGTTCCTTGACGTCCTTCAGCATGTGCATCGAGCCGCAGATCATGATGCGGTCGGTTTCTGGATTGAGCTTCTCGATGCCAAGGTCGGCGTAGAACTTGCCGGAGCCGATCAGCGCCGTGATGCGGCCCATGCGCGCCGATTCTTCGCGGGTCGTCGAATTGTACAGGGTGACGCGACCGCCGGTCAGTTCGCCGATCAGCGGGTCGCTTTCCAGCGCCGCAACCAGCTCCTGGCCATAGGTCAGTTCGGCATTGTCGCGGCAGGTGTGGGTGAGGATCAGCTGATCGAACTTTTCATAAGTGTCGGGGTCGCGCAGCAGGCTGGCGAAGGGCGCAATGCCGGTGCCGGTCGAGATCATGAACAGGCGCTTTGCCGGGGTCAGCGCGTCGACGACCAGCGTGCCGGTCGACTTCTGGCGCATGATGACGGTGTCGCCGACCTGGATCTTCTGCAAATGCGAGGTCAGCGGACCGTCCGGCACCTTGATCGAGAAGAACTCCAGCTCTTCGTCCCAGGCCGGGCTTGCCACCGAGTAGGCGCGGTATACAGGCTTTTCGGCATTGGGCAGGCCGATCATGACGAACTCGCCGGAGCGGAAGCGCAGCGACTGCGGCCGGGTGATGCGGAACGAGAACAGGCGGTCGGTGTAGTGCCTCACCGAAACGACGGTTTCGGTATAGACATTGGCCGGAATCGGAAATTCCAGCGGACGGGCGCCGGCGGTGTTGAACGCGGTTGTTGTGTTCATCAAATCCAACCTTCTGGCCCTGCTCGGAAGCGTGAGCGCCAAACTCTCTCCTGCGCGCCCGGACCGTTCAGGTCCCGGCGTGCCCTACGTACACTCCAAAGCGGTAAGCTCTTGTGTCCGGAATTTATTAGTATACAAACGATATTTGCGTCAAGATAGCACGGTAAAACAGCTTTCCAAACTGCGGCATATTCGTAGTCTTGGCATTTCGGGTTTCGACAATGAAAGAGAATTTTTCGGTGCAGCAGCTGGATTCTCTGGGCGACGTCGTTGCAGGCATCGATG
Source organism: Mesorhizobium sp. PL10 (assembly GCF_053714315.1). Taxonomy (NCBI): domain Bacteria; kingdom Pseudomonadati; phylum Pseudomonadota; class Alphaproteobacteria; order Hyphomicrobiales; family Phyllobacteriaceae; genus Mesorhizobium; species Mesorhizobium sp. PL10. The sequence goes on from NZ_JBSKBR010000007.1 coordinate 9,217, forward strand.
TCGGCGGAACCTTCACCGACCTCATTTTGATCGACGGCAAGGACGGTGGGCGAGTGCATATCGCCAAGACGCCGACCACGGTCGACAACCAGGCTTTCGGCGTGGTTTCAGCACTCGGCGCCACCGGCTTCGGCATCGACGGCATCGACCTCATCGTGCATGGCACGACCACCACCACCAATGCGGTGCTGGAACGCCGGCTGGCGAAAACCGGCATGATCACCACGCGCGGTTTTCGCGACGTGATCGAGCTGGGACGCCGCACCCGGCCGCAGCCATACGGCATGACGGGCACCTTCACCCCCGTAATTCCGCGCGATCTGCGGCTCGAAGTGTCGGAGCGCGTCGAGGCATCGGGCGCGGTGCGTACGCCACTCGACGAAGCCGAAATGCGCGACGCCGTGAAGACGCTGATCGCAGCCGGGTGTGAATCGCTGGTTATCCATTTCCTGCATTCCTATGCCAATCCCAGGCATGAGCGGCGGGCCGCCGAAATCGCCGCCGAATCCTGGCCGAACAGCTACATCACCACCGGCCATGCGCTGCTGTCGGAAGCGCGCGAATTCGAGCGCGGCGTCACCGCCGCGGTCAACGCCTCGGTACAGCCGATCCTCGAGCGTTATGTCGAGCGACTGCGCACGGAATTGGCCGCCAAAGGTTACGCCCGCGACTTCCTGATCATGAACGGCAATGGCGGCATGATCTCGGCCCGCTTCGTCACCCGCGAATCGGCCAAGACGGTAATGTCGGGCCCCGCCTCCGGCGTCATCGCCGCCGCCTATACGGGAAAGCGCGCCGGCTTCGAAAACCTCGTCACCTACGACATGGGCGGCACTTCGACCGACGTGGCGCTGATCCGCAATGCGGAGCCTGCTGTCTCCAACGAGATCGAGATCGAATATGCCATGCCGATCCATGTGCCGATGGTGGCGGTGCACACGGTCGGCGCCGGCGGCGGCTCGATCGCCCGCGTCGATGCGGCCGGCCTGATCCAGATCGGCCCGGAAAGTGCCGGCGCCAATCCCGGCCCGATCTGCTACGGCCGCGGTGGCCTGGAGCCGACCATCACCGACGCCAATCTGGTGCTCGGACGGCTGGCGCCGAAGAAGCTGCTGGCGGTCGAAAATCCGGTCACCGTCGAGCGCGTCACCGGCATTTTCGAGGACAGAATAGGCAAGGCCACCGGCTTGTCCGGCGTCGAGGCGGCGGGCGCAATCCTGCGGCTCGGCAACATGAAGATGGCCGGCGCCATCCGCATGGTCTCGGTGTCGCGTGGCCACGATCCGCGCGATTTCGCGCTGTTTGCCTTTGGCGGCGCCGGCCCGTTGCACGCCTCCGCGCTGGCGCGTGAACTCGGCCTGCCCCGGGTGCTTGTGCCGGCGCGTCCGGGCATCACCAACGCGCTCGGCTGCGTCGTCGCCGATCTGCGCCATGACTTCGTCAACACCGTAAACCAGCCGGTCGCCGTGCTCGATGAAGCCAGGCTTCGCGAGGTGCTGGAACGCCACCGTGGGGAAGGTGAGGAGCTGATCGGCAAAGAAGCGGTGAGGCCGGAAACGATCCGCGTCACCCATTCCGCCGACATGCAGTTTGTCGGCCAGACCCACATCATCAACGTGCCGCTGCCGTCTTCGTCGGTGACGCGGGATGAGCTGCAGGCGCTTTTCGAAAAGGCTTATTTCGCCCGCTTCAAGGTCGAATTGCCGGAAATCCGCGCCAATCTGGTCAATCTCAACACTTCGGTGACCGGCGTACGCCCGGCAATCGACCTTTCGCGCCTGATCGACCCGGCCGGGCGCGCGAAGACGCTGGACGAGGCGCGGCGCGAGATCAGGCCGGTCTGGTACGCCGGACGCTGGCACGACACGCCGGTCTATGCGCGCGAAAAACTGCCGCTCGATGCCGTCATCGAGGGGCCGGCGATTCTCGAACAGATGGACGCCACCACCGTGCTCGAACCCGGCGACCGCGCGCGCTCGGATGCCGACGGCAACATCATCATCGACATCGGCGAGGCCTGAGATGCAAAAGCTCGACGCCATCACGCTTTCGGTGCTGCAGGCGGCTCTGCAGCAGGTTTGCGACGAGATGGATTTGACGTTCTCGCGTGCCGCGTTCTCGCCGGTCATCGCCGAAGCCAATGACCGTTCCGACGGCATCTATTCCGCGGTCGATGGATCGCTGATTGCGCAAGGCAGCCAGGGTCTGCCGGTGTTCGTCGGCGTCATGCAATATTCGACCAAGACGGTGATCGAGATGATCGCCGACGGCCGCTGCCTGGCGCCGGAGCCGGGCGACATCTACATCGTCAACGATCCGTATCTCGGCGGCACCCATCTGATGGATGTGCGCTTCGCCATGCCCGTCTATCGCGGCGGAAAGATATTTTGCTGGCTATCGAATACCGGCCACTGGCCCGATATTGGCGGCTCGGTGCCAGGCGGTTTTTCAGCATCGGCCACTGCCGTCGAACAGGAAGGGCTGCGGCTGCCGCCGGTCAAGCTGTTCAAGAAGGGCGTTCTCGATCCCGAGATTTACGCCATCATCTGCTCCAACATCCGCGTTGCAGACCAGCGCATCGGCGATATCCGGGCGCAGGCCGCGGCGCTGCTGATCGGCCAGGATCGGCTCAATGGAATCCAGGATCGTTACGGCGACGAAACTGTTGTCGAGGCGATCGCCGAACTGCGCCGCCGCGCGGCGGAACAGATGCGCGCCAACATCTCAGCCATCCCCGACGGCACCTACAGCTCGAAGGCTTTTGTGGACTCGGACGGCGTGGTCAACGAGCCGCTGACCATTGCGCTCGCCTTGGAGAAGAAGGGCGACACGCTGACCTTCGATTTCGCCGGCTCATCGAAGCCCTGCGCAGGGCCGATGAACAGCGTGCTGGCGACGACATTGTCGTCGGTCTATCTCGCCATGCGCCATATCTTCCCTGACGTGCCGATCAGCGCCGGCGCCTTCGAGCCGCTGATCGTCAAACGGCCGGAGGGCACCTTCCTCGATGCGAAATACCCACGCCCGGTTTCCGGCTGTGCGGCTGAAGTCTCGCAGCGCATCGCGGAAGCGGTGTTCGCGGCGATGGTGCAGGCGCTGCCGGACAAGGTGACCGCGGCTCCGGCCGGCTCGAGTGGCAATTTCGCACTCGGCGGCAACGACCCGGCACGCGGGCGCGACTATGTGATGTACCAGATTTCCGGCGGCGGCTATGGTGGCAATTCAGGCCATGACGGGCTGACCAATGGCTGCTCGACCATCGGCATTTCGAAATCGCCGCCGGTCGAGATCATGGAGCAGGCGTTTCCCGTGCTCTACCGCCACTACGCCTTGCGCGAAGGCTCGGGCGGAGCCGGCAAGCAGCGCGGCGGTTTCGGCCTCGCCTATGAGGTCGAGATATTGCGCGGCGAGGCGCGTGCGTCCTTCGTCATGGACCATGGCCGTTTCGGCCCGCAGGGCGCGCTGGGCGGCAAGGACGGCGCCCCCAACACGGTGACCGTGTTCCGCGGCGGCGAAGAGCATGTGCCGCCGCATCTGTCCAAGGAGCAGGACATCGCGCTCAAGGCCGGCGACCGCGTACGCGTCGGCACGCCGGGCGGCGGCGGCTATGGCGATCCGCGTGGGCGCGACCCGAAACTGGTCGCCGAAGATGTCCGACTTGGCTATTATACAGAAGAGCAAGCCAAACACTTGTTCGGAGTCTGATACGCCAACGGTCCCGAGTTAGGCACCGTCGTCAAGTCTGCAACGTCGCCTTCAGCGCATCGGCGAATTTCTGCGCGATCTTCTTGAAACCGGCGGGATCGGGGTGAAGCTCGTTGGCCCAGTCGGCCGGCTTCAGCGTTCCCTGCGTATCGACCAGATGGAAATTGTTGCGCGGCTCGCCGGCCAGGCGCTTCACGACATCGCGGAACGCCGCCAGCGTGTCGTGAACGATGACCGTGCCTTTGGCGACCGACCAGTTGCAGAAATCGAGCGACGGTTTCAGCCATGGACCGACACAGGACGGATGCGCGCCGTTCGGGATGGGAAAATCATAGCAATGGCCGAAGATCGGCACACCAGGCGCGACGCGATCACGCAACGCAAACAAATCGAGATAGCAGGCCTCGACCATGCCGAGCGCCTTGGTGAAACGGTCCTTGTTCAGTCCGGCGGCATGGCCGTCATTGAAGTCGAGGAAGATGCAGAACTGGTCGCCGGCAATGTCATTGCCGCCGGCCGAAAACAGGATCGCGTCGGGCTTGCCGTCCAGCCAGTTCGCCTTGTTGCGCAGCGCCGAGATCATCCGCTGCTGCTTGGGCAATGACATCTCGTCGGTCGCGGCATCGCCATGATGGGCAAGGTTGAGGATGGTCGGCGGCATCGGGCCAATCCGGCGCAGCTGCGCGATCACATCGGTGTCGACAAACGGAAATCCGTTGCCGGTCAGCGGATAGTCGAACCAGGAATCCCCCTGCGCCAGCATGACCAGCGGGCGGTTGGCGACGGCCGCTTCGAGATTGCCTGCACTTTCCCTTGCGGTTTCGAGCCGCTCGATATTGGCCTGGTGGGCCTTGATGCGCTTGGCGATGTCTTCATCGATGCGCCGCTGCGCGGCTTCCTGCACGAATTCCTGCTGGTCCATCGAGGTCCTCCCATGGCCGCCACGGATGAAATGCCGTCTGCCTGCAGATATCCGCCGGAGCACATCAGCGATATGTAATTTAGATCACAGTCAGGCAGTCTTGGCATTGCCGCGCCGTGATCGCCGCCGACCATGTCGTTTCCGTCTCCGCCGCGCCCTGCAAAGGCCGTAGACTTCTGTTGTCAACGGGGAACAAAACAATGCGTCTTTTCGGTCGTTTCGTGCTTGCCGCTTCCGCCGCCCTGCTGCTTGCCACCGGTGCTGCCTCTGCCGAGAAACTCAGGATCGGCACCGAGGGCGCCTATCCGCCTTTCAACTATGCCAATTCGGATGGCACGCTGGGCGGTTTCGACATCGATCTCGGCAAGGCGCTGTGCGCCGAGATGAAGGCCGAGTGCGAATTCTCCGTGCAGGATTTCGATGGTTCCATTCCGGCGCTGCAGGCCGGCAAGTTCGACGCCATCATCAACATCACCATCACGCCGGAACGGGCCGAGAAGGTCGAGTTCACGCACAAATACTACCAGACGCCACCGGCCATCGCCGTCCCGAAGGATTCGACCATTGCCGGGACCTCGCCGGACGATCTCAAAGGCAAGGTGCTGGGCGTGCAGAGCGCCACCATCCACCAGAATTTCGCCGAGCAGAAATATTCAGGCTCGACCGTCAAGGCCTATCCGACCGGCGACGACGCCCGCACCGACATGGCCAATGGCCGCCTCGATGCGATGATGGACGGCTCGATCATCCTGACCGAGTGGCTGAAGAAGCCCGACGGCGCCTGCTGCAAATTGCTCGGCACGATGACCGCCGACCCTGCCATTCACGGCCCCGGCGTCGGCATCGCACTGCAGAAGGGCAACAAGGAACTGGCCGACAAGTTCAACGCCGCGATCGACGCGCTGCGCGCCAACGGCAAGTACAAGGAAATCAACGACAAATATTTCTCGTTCGACGTTTACGGCAGCTGAGATCGACGACAAACACCTTCGGCAGCGCAATCCGGCGCTGCCGTTTTCATGAATGACGGAGAGATTTCTTGGTCGAGCGACGCTCCCCTTTCTACAACAGCATCGTCGGCTTGGGCGCCACCATGGGCCGGGTCGGCGGCGAGTTCGTCTCGGCCAAATACTACTCCGGCATTGCCGACGAGCACCTGAACACGCGCAAGAACGTCGGCGTGCAGGACCTCAGCACCATGGGCAAGATGGACATCAAGGGGCCGGAGGCGGAAGCGCTGGTCAACCATGTCATCGTCAACGATGCCGCCGCGATGAAGCCGGGGCAGGTGCGCTATACGACCGTGTGCCGCGAGGATGGCGGCATCATGGACGACCTCACCGTGTTCCGGCTGGGACCGGAGCATTTCATGCTGGTGACCGGTTCGGTCAATCGACTGAAGATACTGCCCTGGCTGCAGCACCATGTTGAAGCGCGAAAAGCCTATGTCACCGACATCACCGCGGCGGTCGCGTTCCCGACCATACAGGGGCCGCGCTCGCGCGACCTTCTGAAAGCGATGATTTCCGATGCCGATCTCGATGGGCTGAAACGCTGGGCGTTCACGTCGGGGCACATCGGCGAGACGAAAGTGCTGATCTCGCGCACCGGCGTCACGGGCGAACTCGGCTTCGAACTGTTCGTGCCGGCCGACGAGGCCACTTCAGTCTGGAATACGCTGATGAAAACCGGCAGCGATTTCGGCATGAAACCCTATGGCGTGCTGGCAATGTTCACGCTCGGGCTGGAAAAGGCCTATCCGGCGCATGGCATCGACATGGATGAAAGCCGCACGCCCTTCAATGTCGGGCTCGACCGTTTCATCAAATTCGACAAGGGCGATTTCATCGGCCGCGAAGCGCTGATGAAGGTGCCAGACAAGGGATTGGACGACCGCTGGACCGGGCTGATCCTGGACGGCGACAAGCCTGCGGCGACGGACGCCCGGGTGACGGCCGATGGCGAGGATGCCGGCATCGTCACCTACAGCGATCACGGCTATTCGCTTGATAAGGTGCTGGCGACCGCGCATTTGCGGCTGCCGTTCACCGCTATCGGCACTGAGCTCAGCATCGATATCGATGGCAAGCCGACCCGTGCGGTGGTGGCGCCGATGCCGTTCTTCGACCCAGAAGGCGCTCGGCTGCGCGCCTGATATTTAGGCCAGCTTGGCCAACAGCCTCATAAAGGTCGCCGCTTCCTTGGCGGTCAGCGGCGCCAGTGTTTCCTGGGTGATGGCGCGCGCGAGCGGTATCAGCCGCTCGATCGCCTCGCGGCCCGCCGGCGTCAGATTGACCAGCAACCGTCGCTTGTCGACCTCGTGCTTGGTGAGATCGACAAGGCCGCGCGCCTTCAGCCGGTCGATGACGCCCTTGACCGTCGCCGCATCCATGGCGATCAGCGTGCCCAATTGGTTCTGCGAGGTCTCGCCGACATCGTGCAGCTTGGCGAGCGCTGCAAATTGCGGCGGCGTCAGGTCACCGATTTGCGATGCGAAGATCGAGACATGGCGCTGATGCGCCTTGCGCAGGATGAAGCCGACCTGCTCCTGCAGGCGGTAATCATGATCGTCAGGCTCGTCGGCCTCGACCAGCTTCAGAAGATTGTCGCCGCCGCTCATCGCAAGCCGTCCCAGGCCTTGATATCGCCAACCGCCAGGCCACCCATGCGGTCATGCACGCGCGGACCGCAGCTCATGGCGAGACAGAACAGGATTTCGTCGGCACGCGGCCCGTCGCTGATGCCGACTTCCATGGCGTCGAAATGGCTTCGCACATAGGCGGCGTTGGTGTGACCGAGCGGCACGTCCAGCCGTGAGCCGAAGGCGCCGACCTTGGTTGCCGACGGCACGATCGCCTTGGCGTCGCCGAGCCGGTCGCGCATGGCGTAGCCGCCAGGCACATGCCACAGCGCGCCATGCTCGAGCTCACCCGCCGAACCGACGATGGTGCCCTTGCCGTAGGCGTCGATCTGCTTGATGTCGCCACCCAATGCGGCGATGAGCTTGTCGGTGAGCAGCAGGCCAAGCGGCTTCAGATCGTCCATGGCGCTCTGCAGTTCTTCCACGTACCGGCCGGCAAACGGGTTCTTCACCAGCGCCACGGCCGCCGCGCGACGCCGCGGCGCGGCTGCGACCGGCCCGCCATCGTGAAAGATCTCCTCAGTCAAAACCGCGATCTTGCGGATCGGAAACTCAGGCATGGGCGACTTCCTTCCCTGGACTTTTGTTGGGCGCGGCAAGCGCCATGGAACCACTGATGCGGGTCTCACCGCCAAGAAACAGCGCCGATGCGGCAATCAGGCCGCGCCGGCGAAAATCTTCGGCGACAGCAAGGCCATTGTCCAGCGCCCGCTCCACGTCGCCAAGCGCAAGCGTGCCGACGGCTTGTGTCACCAGCCGCGCGCCGAGATCGCTGTCTGGCGCAAGGTCGTGCGCTGGAGTGCGCTTGATGGCGGGATTGCCGGGCAGGTCGACGGCGTTGGCGATGAGCGTCGCCGCCGCGTCGGCCTCGGCGCCGCTGCGCGCAAGCACGGTGACGGCATCGGCAATGCCCAGCGAAAACGAACGGCCGCGCCAACCGCTGGTGGCGACGCCGCGCACACCGTCTGCTGAACGAATGGTGATGCGGTCGGCCATGCCGTTGCCGGTGCCGGCGATCGCCAGGCTCATCGACTGGCCCTTGCTTATGTGGATAGCGCTGTCGCCGCCATTGTTGACATAGGCGCGGTCGAGTCTGCGATCCGCGAGTAGCGCGGCGAGCATTTCGTCGGCTACCGATCCTGCAACGGCGGCCATCGGCGTGATGAAGCATTCCGCGAGAGGCATGACGGCTGCTTCCATGCGCCGTGCCGTCGGCCCGGCGAAGCTGCGTGGCGCCAGGAAAAATGCCGGGAGCCGCAATTCGGGAAGCTCCTCGACCAACTCGATGAGGATCGTCTGGAAGCGCGCGACGGCTTGGTCGAAGGCGGCACGACACTCATCCGCCTCGCCGAAGGCCTCGACGATCAGGTCGATGGGCCCGTGGTTGAGATGCAGCCGCTTGCCGTCCTGCAGCCACTGGACTTGCGGACCTTGCATCAGGCTGCCCCGTTCGAACCAGCACGGCGCAACTGCGCCAGCGGTGGCCACGGGTTCTGAGCCTCGGCGCCTGTACCGCGGCGCGGATTGAGGTATTCGCCACCCTTGGCGACAATATCCTCGACGCTGCGTATCTCGGCCTCGTAGCCGCCCAGCCTGACATAGTCGTCGCGGCGCAGCGTGAATTCGATCGGCGCCACCAAAGCCGGGGTCGGCACATAGCCGAACGCGCTTTCCGGCACCCGTGTGACATCGACCATCAGAGTGATGCCGCCGCCCGGCCAGACATAGACCGGCGCGCCGCCGACGGTCACGTAGGTCTTCAGGCCTTGGACGGAGCGGGTGAGGTTGACCGGGTTTTCGGTGACACCGGCGCGCAGCGATCCGCCGGCGCCGCCGATGAACAGCACCGTGCAGAGCGCCGGCTCACAATTGTCCTCGATCAGCTCGACCGATTTCTGCAGCCGTTCCGGAAACGGCTTTTCCACAGGCTTCAGCTCGTCGTCGAGTTCGTAATAGGCGAACTGCTCGCCGGTGGTCGACACCATCAGCAGCGACAGGCCGGGGCGTGCGCCCTTCTTGGCGTTCCACTCGCCAAGGATCGACAGCGGGTCGGAAATCGAGGTGCCGCCCCAGCCGAGGCCGGGCTCGGAAACCTTGAAATAGCGGCCTGGCGTCGAGCGGCGGCCGATGATCTTGATGCCCGTATCCTGCCAGCCAAGCACCTTGCCGGCCTGATGCTCCGACACGACGCCGGTGATGTGATCGTCGACAACCACCACTTCGTCGACCAGGCCACGCCATTGTGTGGCGAACATGCCGATGGTGGCCGAGCCGCAGCCGACGCGCATGCGGTGTTCCTGCTTGCCGTCGATGACAGGTGGTTTGCCGGCTTCAACGATGATGGTGGCGCCGCCGTCAATGGTCAGTTCGACCGGCTTGCGGTTGCACAGATTGAGCATCGCGTCACAGGTTGCCCGGCCTTCGGCCTTTGAGCCGCCGGTCAAATGATGCACGCCGCCCAGCGACAGCATCTGCGAGCCATATTCGCCTGTGGTGACATGGCCGATCGCCTCGCCTTGCGAGCGCACGATTGCCGTCTCCGGGCCGAGATGGCGGTCGGTGTCGATCTTCACCTTGACGCCGCAATAGGAGAAGATGCCTTCGGTGACCACCGTCACCAGATCGACGCCCTCGACCTTCTGGCTGACGATAAACGGCGCCGGCTTGTAGTCGGGATAGGTGGTGCCAGCGCCTATTGCGGTGACGAAGCGGCGGCCGGTGTTGACGAGCTCGCCATCCCATTCTTCGCCCTCGGCGACGAAAGGCACGACGGAGCCGCCGGTCTCCGACGCGTGGTCCAAGATGGTCAGCGGGTCCATGCGCACGATGCGGCCGCCGACATTGCCGTAGCGGTCGCAGGCGCCGGTGCGGCCATCGGCGATGTAGCACATCACCGGACAGGCGTCGCAGCGGATCTTTTCCGCCACCTGCTTCTCGCCGGGATCGTGGGTTTCGAAGCGTTCGGCAAGCTCGCTCATCGGCGTGCCTCCTTGTCGCGGATGCCATTTTTTTGACGGATGCCAGCGCGGATGCGCGTCGGCGTCGCCGGAACCTTGGTGATGAGAATGCCGGTGGCATGGCGGATGGCATTGAGGATGGCGGGTGCGGTCGGGATCAGCACATGCTCACCCAGGCCCTTGGCGCCGAACGGCCCCTCGGGATCGGGAACCTCGATCAGGATGTGCTCGATCGGCGGCACGTCGCCGATCGTCGGGATAAGATAGTCGTGCAAATTCTCGGTGCGGCCGGGGATGTATTCCTCCATCAGCGCCATGCCGATGCCTTGCGCGATGCCGCCTTCGATCTGGCCTTCGACAAGCAGCGGGTTGATCGCCTTGCCGACATCGTGCGCGGCGGTGATTTTCAGCAGCTTGACGGTGCCGAGCTTGAGATCGACCTCGAGTTCGGCGATCTGCGCGCCGTAGCCATAGACGGCGTAAGGCTTGCCCTGGCCCTTGGCGTCGAGCGGCAGCGTCGGCGGATCGTAGGTCTCCTCGGCGCGAAAGACGAAACCGTCGGCATCGACATCGAGACCGGCGAGATCGATGCGGCGGGTGGCTTCGCCTTCGCGGATGACGATCGCCGGGCCATCCAGTTGCAAGGCTGCGTTCTCCGAGACATTGGCAAAGCGCAGGATTTTTTCGCGCAAGGCGCGGCCGGCCTTTTCGGCCGCCTTGCCGGTCACAAAAGTCTGGCGCGAAGCCGATGTTTTGCCGGCGTCGGGGCTGATCGCGGTGTCGGCGCTCTTCAGCTGGAATCTTTCCAGCGGCAGGCCGAGCGCGTCGGCGCAGATCTGGGTGATGACAGTGTTGGAACCCTGGCCGATATCGACGGCGCCCTGATGCAGGATGACGTCGCCCAATGGCGAGATACCGACCCGTATGGTTGACGGGTTGGGCAGCGAAGTGTTGCCGCAGCCATACCAGCACGACGCGATGCCGACGCCGCGCTTTTTGCTCGTATTGGAGGAATTGAATGTATCTGCGTCGGCCGTCGCGCGAGCCCAATGCGGCCGAAGCGAATCAAGGCACTCGAAAATACCGACGCCCGACTCCAGCCTCTGCCCGGTAACCGTTTCGGAGCCGTTCCGAAGGCAGTTTTTCAAGCGGAAATCGAGCCGGTCCATGCCCAGTTTGCCGGCGAGCTCGTCATAGAGCGTCTCCTGCATGATCGTCGCCTGCGGCACTCCGAAGCCGCGGAAGGCGCCGGAGATCGGCCCGTTTGTGTGGATGGCGCGGCCTTCGGCCCGGTAGTTCGGTGTCGCATAGGGGCCGGACGCATGCACCGGCACACGGTTGGCGACGGTCGGACCCCAGCTGGCATAGGCGCCGGTGTTGAAGTCACCTGCGAAAACCATGCCGGTGATATGGCCGTCGGCATCGGCCCCGATCGTCGCCTTCATCTCGGCAGGATGGCGTTTTGTGGTCGACATCATGGATTCGTTGCGGGTGTAGGCAAGCGCCGCCGGCCGGCCCGTCTTCAGCGCCACAAGCCCGACCAGCGGCTGCAGCGAGACGTCGAGCTTGGAGCCGAAACCGCCGCCGGTGGCGGTTGGCACGATGCGCACCTTGTCGACAGGCAGGCCGAGCACTTTCGCCGTGTCGTCGCGGTCCATGTAGGGCGCCTGGGTGCAGGCGACGACGACCAGCGTGTCGCCATCCATATAGGCATGGCCGGCTTCCGGCTCGATGTAGGCGTGCTCGACATAGGAGGTGTCGATGGCGCCGGACGCGGTGACGGCAGCGGCGGCAAGAGCCGCCTCGGGATCGCCGCGCTCGACAAAGCCCTTGGTCAAAAGATTGGCCGGGCGGTTGGCATGGATCAGCGTCGCACCGTCGCCCTGCGCTTCGCCGGGCTGCAAAAGATGCGGCAGTTCGGTCCAGCGGACCGGGAAATCCGACAAGTCGAGATCGAGCATCCCTTCGCGCTCGCCGGCGACCAACGCCACAGCCTCACCGCGCAGGCGCGCAAACCCTTCGGCCAGCGCCGGCTGGTCGGCAAACGGGCCGATGACGCCGAAACAGTTCTTGCCCGGAATATCGGCGGCGATGAAGACGCCTTCAATGCCGGGATGCCTCTTTGCCCAACCTTCCAGATCACCGAAGGCGAAGCTGGCGTGATAATGCGGCGAACGAACCACCAGCACGGCCAGCGCATCGGCAGGGAAGGAATCGCCGCCGAATTTTTCGGCGCCGGTGACTTTTGGCACGCCGTCGAGCCTAACCGGCGACGAGCCGATCGCGTGACCCGACTGCGGCATGCGGAAATCGAGGCCGGCTGCCTGCAAGGGGGCATCCATCACCGCCGCGATGATCTTTCTGTAGCCGGTGCAGCGGCAGAGGATGCCGCCAAGCGCATCCTGCACCTCGACCTCCGTCGGGTTCGGCTTTGTCTCCAGCAGCGCCGTTCCCGCGACCAGCAGCGCCGGCGTGCAAATGCCGCACTGCGCCGCGCCATGCGCCAGGAATGACGCCTGCAGCGCCGACAACCGGCCATTGGCAAGGCCCTCGACGGTCGTCACCGATGTTCCGGCGGCGGAGGCCACCGGCACCAGGCAGGCGCAGACGGCGTCGCCGTCGACCAGCACCGTGCAGGCGCCGCAGTCACCGGCGTCGCAGCCGACCTTGGTGCCGGTCAGCTGCAATTCGTCGCGCAAAACCTGCGACAGCCGGCGCAGCGGCGGCACATTGACCGAAACGGCGGCGCCATTGACCGCGAAAGCGATCTCCGCGCGCTCGAGGCCGAAACCCGGCACGAGGTCGGGCAGAACTTCCTCAGACCGAGCCTGGCTCATGCCGCCACCATGCTGTTGTCGTCCGTGAGGCCACAGGCCTGCAGCACGGCGCGGGCGACGATTTCGCGCGCCGCATCGAGCCGGTATTCGGCGCTGCCGCGCACATCGGCGATCGGCGACAGCTCGGCCATCGGCGCGGACAGGACCGCGTCGGCGAGTGTCTGGAGGGCAGGCCTGCCGCGCAGCGCAGCTTCGACATCGGAGAGCCGCTTGGCGACTGAGGAACAGGAGCCGACGGAAACGGCGGCTTGCGTGACTATGCCGTTCTCGACGACAAGGCGCGCCGCCACCATGGCGATGGAGATGACGAGGTAGCGCCGCGCGCCGAGCTTGACGAAAGCGGAGGTACCGGCGGCCGCATGCTTGGGGATGCGGATGGCGGTGACCATTTCGCCGGGTTGCAAGGCCGTGCGTCGGTTGCCGAGAATGAAATCTGGCAAGGGCAGATAACGTGTTGCGGCCGCCGAGCGCAGTTCGACCTCGGCGTCCAGCACCAGCAGACCCGGCACGCCGTCGGCGGCCGGCGAGGCGTTGCAGAGGTTGCCGGCGACAGTGGCGACATTCTGGATCTGCACGGAGCCTACTTCGCGCGCGGCCTGCTTCAGCGCATCGAACGCCGCCGGCAAGGGTTGGCGGACGAGATCGGTCCAGGTGGTGCGGGCGCCCAAAACCCAATGTGTCTCGGTCTCGACGATGCCGCGCAGGCAAGCCAGGCCGTTGATGTCGAGAACGTTGTCGCGGAACGGCTTGGCGCCTTGCGCCGGATAGAAATCGGTGCCGCCGGCAAGCACGCGCCAGGTACCCTCGCCCAGAAGAGCGAGCGCCTCGTCAAGCGTGGTGGGTTTCGCGTAACGGATCACGCCCTACCTTCCCAAAAGTGGGGTCTTCCCTAGACACCGCCAGTATTCGATCTGGCCAAATTCATTCGTATGCAAATGATATCAAGCTGGCGGGAATTGTCAAAGCCGGAGTTTGAGGGAAGCTGGCCGCCACGCATTTGTTATGCGGCCGGAGGTTGACGCAGGCCGCCATCTGGTCAAGTTTCTGCATCCGGTCGCATCCGCGGCGTTTTCACTCGATCCCCGCTCGAGACGAAGAAAGAGGAGAGGCGCCATGGCGGACGAAGCGCTTGTTGTCATCGACCTGCAGAACGACTTCTGCCCCGGCGGCGCGCTGGCGGTTGCCGGCGGCGACGAAATCGTGCCGCTGGTCAACGATCTGATCCGGCACGCCGAGCATGTCGTGCTGACGCAGGACTGGCACCCGGCCGGACATTCGAGCTTTGCCTCCAGCCATCCGGGGGCGCAGCCTTTCAGCGCGATCGAGATGCCTTATGGGCCGCAGACGCTGTGGCCCGACCATTGCATTCAGGGCAGCCTTGGTTCCGACTTCCATTCGGGACTCGCCTGGACCAAGACCGAACTGGTGATCCGCAAGGGATTTCGCCCTGACATCGACAGCTACTCCGCCTTCTTCGAGAACGACCACAAGACATCGACCGGACTCGCCGGCTACCTCAAGGAGCGCGGCATCGATACTGTGACCCTGGTCGGTCTGGCGACCGACTTCTGCGTCGCCTTTTCGGCGCTCGACGCGGTCAAGCAGGGTTTCAAGACGACGGTGCGCCTCGATGCCTGCCGCGGCATCGATCTCAACGGCTCGGTCGAGGCGATGCTGAAGCGCATGCGAGACGCGGGTGTGAGGCTCGAAGACAAGACCTCGGCCTAGATCGTGAGGCATCGGGAGAGCTCCATACAATCGCCGGCAGTTTTGGCGGCCTTGACCGTCACCATTTTGGTTTTTCCCGGACTGGCGCTTGCGGCTGAAAGCCACGAACTGCCTGGCGCTTCTATGTCGCTGTGGTGGGGGCTGCCGTTTGCCGGCCTGCTATTGTCGATCGCCACGGGACCGCTGCTGTTCCACCACGTCTGGGAACATCATTACGGCAAGATCGCTGCAGGCTGGGTGGCGCTGGTGGTGGTGCCGCTGATGGTTGCCTTCGGTATGCCTTCGGCGTCCGAGGCGGTGCTGCACACGCTGCTCACCGAATACATGTCGTTCATCATCCTTTTGTTTGCCCTCTACACGATTTCCGGCGGCATCCTTGTTGCCGGCAACATCCATGGCACGCCGCTGGTCAATGCCGGGCTGCTGCTCGTGGGGGCGATGCTAGCCTCGGTGATCGGCACGACCGGCGCCTCGATGATCCTGATCCGGCCGGTGCTGCGCGCCAATGACAACCGGCCGTTCAACGCCCATGTCGTCATCTTCTTCATTTTTCTGGTCTCCAACATTGGCGGCTCGCTGACACCCTTGGGCGACCCGCCATTGTTCGTCGGCTTCCTGCGCGGCGTCGACTTCTTCTGGACGACCACGAACCTCTGGCGCGAGACGCTATTTACCGGCGGGCTTGTGCTGCTTGTCTTCCTGGCCATCGATATCATTCTGCATCGCCGCGAAGAGGGTGCGCCAAAGATCAAGGATCCGACGCCGGATACGAAGGTGCGGATTCGCGGCCTGGCCAACCTGCCGCTGCTGGCCGGCGTCATCGGCGCGATCCTGTTGTCGGCGGCCTGGAAGCCGGGCATCAGCTTTTCCCTGGTGGGCGTGACCCTCGAGCTGCAGAACCTGGTGCGCGACGCAATCATCCTGGCGCTGGCTTTCCTGTCTCTGGCTGTCTCGCGCAAGGAGAACCGTCATGCCAATGGCTTCATCTGGGGGCCGATCGCCGAAGTGGCGAAACTGTTTGCCGGCATCTTCATCTGCATCGTGCCGGTCATCGCCATCCTTCGGGCCGGCCATGACGGGGCGCTGGCGCCGCTGGTCGCACTGGTCACCTCGCCGTCGGGTCAGCCCAATGATCTCGCTTATTTCTGGCTGACCGGCGGGCTGTCGTCCTTCCTCGACAATGCGCCGACCTATCTGGTGTTCTTCGAACTTGCCGGCGGCGATCCCAGCCACCTGATGACGGAGTTCGCCTCGACGCTGGCGGCGATTTCCGCCGGCGCCGTGTTCATGGGCGCCAACACCTATATCGGCAATGCGCCCAACTTCATGGTCTACGCCATCGCCAGGCATCGCGGCGTGAAAATGCCGGGCTTCTTCGGCTATATGGCGTGGTCGGGCCTGGTGCTGATCCCGACGTTTTTGATAGCGGGATTTCTTTTCTTTAGCTGAAGCGGCGCTGCGCCTTACCTCCCCTTGTGGGAGGGTAGAGCTCAGCCGACCCCAACATACCGCCTGACCGCCGACGGATCGGCCCGCAGTTCCTCTACATCGACGGTCTCGCGGTTGCGGCCGTTTTCGATGAAACAGACGCGGTCGGCGACCGACAGCACGGCATCGACGCGCTGCTCGACCAGGATGGTGGAGACACCCAGCTCCCGCAGCTGCACCACCGTTTCGCGGATCTTGGCGATCATCGACGGCATCAGCCCTTCGGTCGGCTCGTCGAGCAACAGCACCTGCGGCTCGATGCACAGCGCCCGCGCCATGGCCAGCATCTGCTGCTCGCCGCCGGACAGCGTGCCGGAGCGCTGCCGCAGCCGCTGGCGCAGCAATGGAAAAAGGTCGAGGACGTTTTCCCGCACGACCTTGCCCTTGCCACGCGTCATCAGGCCGATCTCGATGTTTTCCGCCACCGTCATCTCGGCGAACAGCCGCCTGCCCTGCGGCACATAGGCGACGCCGGCCTTCGGCACCTCATGCGCCGGCAGACCGGTCAATTCCTGGCCGGCGAGCCGGATCGAACCGGCCACCGCCGGCACCAGTCCCATGATCGCCTTCAGCGTCGTCGTCTTGCCGGCGCCGTTGCGACCGAACAGGCACAGCACCTCGCCCTTGTTGAGCACAAGGTCGAGGCCGTAGAGCACTTGCACCTCGCCGTAGAAGCAGTCGAGCCCGGAGAGGGTCAACACGCTTGTCCCTGTGACTGCTCCGGTCATGGCGCCGTCCCCAGATAGGCTTCCTGCACCTGTGTGTTGGCGCGGACCTGCTCGGGCGTGCCTTCGGCCAGGATCCTGCCGGCGTTGAAGACGGTGATGCGATCGGCCAGTTGCATGACGACCGGCATGTTGTGCTCGATCAAAAGCGCGGTGGCGCTTTTGGCGATCTCGCGCACCAGCTCGATGAAATTGTCGATCTCGCTGTCGGCCAGGCCTTGCGTCGGCTCGTCGAGGATCAGGAGCCGCGGCTTCAGCGCCAGGCCCATCGCCACTTCGAGCAGGCGCTGATGGCCGTAGGAGAGCTGGCCGGCCGGCATATGGGCGCGGTCGGCAAGGCCGGTGCGCTCGAGCGCGGCCATGACGCCGGTGCGCACCGCACCCTTCGAGCGCCCGTCGGTCAGCGTGCGCTGCACCGGCAGCGCGACATTGTCGTAGGCCGAGAGATTGGCAAAGACGCTGGTGATCTGGAATGTGTAGGCGATGCCCTGGCGCACCCGGAGATAGGCCGGCTGGCTGGTGATGTCGGCGCCGTCGAAGAGGATCATGCCGGAGGATGGCTGGATGCGGCCGCTGATCAGGCTGACGAAGGTGGTTTTCCCGGCTCCGTTGGGGCCGATGACGGCGCGGATCTCGCCCGGCATCAGCTGGAAGTCGACACCGTCGACGGCGCGCAGGCCGCCGAAATTGCGCGCCAGGTTCTTTGTCGTCAGCAGCGGCATCATGGCAGCCACCCGAGCAAGCGATGGCGGATGGTGCCCAGAATTCCTTTGGGGAAAAACAGCACCAGGAGGATGAGTGCGATGCCGACGATCAACAGGTAGGCGGAGGTGTAGCCGCTGGCGACGTCGATGACATAGTACATGAAGACCGTGCCGATCAGGCCCCCGAGCGTCGTGGCGGCGCCGCCGAGCAGCACCCAGAGCAGCGGCAGGATGGAATACTGAACCGAGGCAAAGCTCGAACCGACATAGCCGAACAGCAGCGCGTAGGCGGCACCCGAGGCCGCGCAGATGGCGCCGGAAACGACGACGGCGATGAGCTTGTTCGAAAAGGTGTCGTAGCCGAGCATTTTCGTGCGCTCCTCGTTCTCGCGCACGGCGACCAGTACGCGGCCGTAGCGGGAGCGGACGACGGCGAGCGTGATGAGCAGCACGACCGAGAACAGCGCCAGCGCGCTCATGTAGCGCACGGTCGGGTTGGTGAGGTCGAGCGATGTCGCGCCGAGGTTCAGAACCCGCGCCGGCTGCGGCACCACCAGGCCCTGGTCACCGCCGGTCCATGCGGCGAAATAGAGGATGGTAAGGTAGAAGACCTGCGCGAACATCATGGTGACGATCATGAAGGCAACGCCGGTGGTGCGCAGCGCCAGTAGGCCGATCACCAGCGCCAGAGCCGCGCCACAGGCAATGCCGCCCAGAAAAGCGAGCGGCACGCTCCAGCCGAGATGGATGACGGCAAGACCTGCGCCATAGAGGCCGGCGGCAAAGAACATGGCATGGCCGAGGCTGAGCAGGCCGACATAGCCGAACAGCATGTTGTAGCCCATGGCAAACGCCGCCAGCACCATGATGCGGGCGATAAGGCCGTGATGATAGTCCGGCAGGACGAAGCTCAGCGCAAAGAGCAGCGCGATGACGCCGAGGTGGAGTGCATAGGCTTTTGCCGGCGAAGCTTCGCTCATCGCGGCGCCTGCCCGAACAGGCCTTGCGGCCGAAACACCAGCACCATGGCGACCAGCAGCGTGGCGATGATCTTGGCCAAGGTCGGCGAGAAGAACACCGAGATGATGCCGTCGGAGAGGCCGATCAGCACGGCGGCGACGACGGTGCCGCGCAGCGAGCCGAGGCCGCCGATGATGACGACGATGAAGGAGAGCAGCAGCGGGTCCTGCCCCATCAGGTAGTGCGCCTGGCTGATCGGCACGATCAGCACGGCGGCGATCGCCGCCAGCATAGCGCCGAGGGCAAAGACGCCGGCATAGACGCGGTCGACCGGAATGCCGAACGCCTGCGCCGTCTCGCTGTCATACTGGGTGGCGCGCATGATGAGGCCGATTTTCGTGCGCGTCAGCACCAGCCATGTGGCGACCAGCAAGAGCGCCGAGGCGACGATGATCGACAGTTTGTAACCGGAATAGCCGAACCAGGGCAAAAGGATGCGGTAGCTGAAGGGTGGCTCCACCGGCCGCGCCTCCGGGCCGTAGAAGCTCAGCGCCAGCTGCTGAATGATGTAGAGCATGCCGATGGTGGCGACGATGGTGGCTTCCGGATTGTAATTGAGCCGGCGCAGCACCAGCCTTTCTGCCACCAGCGCAATGGCGCCGACAATCAGCGGCGCGATCACCAATGCCGCTAGGAAGCCGACCGTGGGATGGCCCGGGATGGCCGTCGAGATTGCCCAGGCGAGCACCGCGCCCAGCATGAAGAACTCGCCATGGGCGACATTGACGACGCGCATGACGCCGAACACCAGCGACAGGCCCAGCGCCGTCAGCGCCAGCACGGCGGAGGTGACGAGGCCTTCGAGGACGGCGAGGAGGAGATGGGGTCCAAAGTGCATGGGCTACACGCTGGTCGGTGCCAAGTGCACCCCTGCCGGGCTCGGCCCTTCGCTATCGCTCCGGGCGTTCGTCGCTCGGAAAGCCAAGCAATTGGCTTTCCGTCCGCTTCGCGGACCGCTCCTCACCCCCCGCATGGGGGGAGATTGGCAGTACGTGTGGCAGCGCCTTTTTGACGACGACTTTGGCGATTGGCGAAACCCTGGGCGACCTCCAATCTCCCCCCTTGCGGGGGAGATGTCCGGCAGGACAGAGGGCTGGGCTCCCACATTACAGGCGAGCAAAACCTACAGCGCCTGCGTCGTGTAATCCCCTTCGGCCTCGTAAAGCCCATCCTCGATCTTGGTCTTGTGGACGACCGTCAGCTTGCCGCCTTCGACCTTGGAGATGTTCTGGATGCCGAAGCACTGGTGGATCTTGCCGTTGAACGTCTTCGGTCCCTGCGGATGCTCCGGACCTTCGGCGAATTCGGTCAGCGCTTCGGTCGCCTCGACCAGCTTGGCGCGGTCTTCCGGGCCCTTGTAGCCGGCGTCTTCCATCGCCTTCTTGACGACGTAGAGCGTTTCCCAGCAGCCGAACATGTGCGAGGCGGTGGAGACATCCTTGGGGTCGCCGACGGCCGCACCATTGTCGTCGATGCCGACGGCGGCGCGATACGCCTTCTGCGCGGCGCTGTCGTCCGCCTGCGCGTAGCGCGGCGAGCCTTCCCAGAAATGGCTGCCGTCGAGGAATTCCAGCCCGGGGCTGTTGATGTCGGTGGCTTCGAGCGAATCCATGAAGCCGAAGAGTTGCGGCCGGTTGGAGCCATAGAACTCGCCGAGTTCCTTGACGAAGGTCAGCACTGCCGGGCCGACCATGACGTGGTAGATGACCTCGGTTTCGGCCGGGATCTGCGGGAAATATTTGGTGAAAGAGGATTCCGTCGGCGGGATGGCGATCTGGGCGATGACCTCGGCGCCTTGCGCCTTCAACGCCGGCGGCAGGTAGTCGCGGTGGTCGTAGCCGAAGGCGAAATCGGGGAAGATCTGCGTCACCTTCTTGCCGGCATTGGCGGCGATCCACGGCGCCATCGACTGGATCTGGCTCTTCACATCGGTGATGCCGGGCTGGAAGACGTAGCGGTTCAACTTGGTCGAGGCCACATGGTGGCCTTCGCTGACGACGAAATAGGGAATCTTGTTTTCACCTGCGGCCGGCGCGGAGCCGATCACGACATGCGAGAACAGCGTGCCGAAGACGATGTCGGTCTTGTGCTGGGTGGCGAACTTGCCGACCACTTCGGCGCCGCGGCCGGGATCGGTGCCGTCATCCTCGATCACCAATTCGACCGGGCGGCCGTTGATGCCGCCGGCATCGTTGATCGCCTTGACCGCGGCTGCGCTGGTCTTTTCGTACCAGCGGCTATAGGCGGCGCCGATGCCGGTGCGGTGCGACTGGAACCCGATCTTGATCGGCGCCGAGCTCTGCGCCTGCGAGTAACGGACGAAGCCGGGCGCGAGCGTCAGGCCGGCGCCGGCGGCGAGACCTTTTAGCGCCGTGCGGCGGCTAAGAGTGCTTTTGGAGAGATCGAAAAACCCATTCTTGTCAGTCACGGCAGTTCCCCTGTTTTTGAGTTTTGACTGTCTGTAACGAGGCAAGGCCACTCCCTTGCAAGAGGGGCAGAAATCGCATGTATACAAACTAAATCATCAAAGCCTCGACGTGGCAAGCGGGCTTTCCGCATCCAGCGCCGCGCGTCCAACAGGACGCGCAAAGGACGCTGGAGCATTTTTTGCTTTGCGCATGAACCTTTCCGAAAATCGAACCCGATTTTCGGGGTCATGCGCTGGCATGCCGGTCACCTTTTGTCATCCGGCAGTCGGCGTGGCAAGCAACCAGAGACCGAAGATGGTGTAGGCGATCATCAGCACGGCGAGCGGCAATTGACTGAGCGCGGTACGCGATGGAACCGGGTGCAGCCGCCAGGCCAGACCATGGGCGACGAGCACGGCCAACATATGGCCGGCAATGATGATGCCGGCCTGCACATTCCACAGCCACCAGGCGGCGCCGGCGCCGGCGACGATGCCGGCTTCGATCTGCATGTCGGCGGCGCCGAACAGGTTCCAGTCCAGTCCGAACGGGTCGGATAAAGCAGCCACTGCATACTGGCCGTCGACCAGCAGCGCCGTCAGATAATGCGCGACATGATAGGCGAGCGCGATCGGCACGATCGACCAGACCAGCAGGCCTGCCGCCTCGCCAAGCGCATGCCCGCTGCCGGCAAGGCGCTGGCCGAGGATGACGGCCAGCATGAATGCAGCCGCCAGCAGCACGAAAATGAGCACGAGGCCGAAGCTGCCGATACCGATCAGAGCGGTGCGGCCGGGATACTCCAGCGGATTGATGCCGAACAGACCGAGCCAGAAGAAGGTTTTCGACAGGCCATCGAAGGAGACAGACGAAAGGCTGAGCAGAAGGAAAGCGATGCCGCTGGCCGGCAGAGGCACGGCGGCGAGCAGTTTTGCGCCCGGCCAGCCAAGATTGAGGCGGCCTTCTTCGTCGCGCTCGACAGGCGCAAAGCGCGCCACCATGCCGAAGAACACCGTCAGGAATTCACCGCGTTGGCTCCAGCCGGGATAGCCGAAGGCGAGCATGGCGATGAAGGTGAAAAGCCAATAGAGGCCGGCGGCATAAGCCAGCCGTGCCGGGTCGTCAGGCGCCGGATCGATCAGTTCGAACCAGGCAAAGGCGAAGAACAGGATGACGGCCGGCCAGCTGCCGAGCCATGCAGGCAAACGCGATTTCGGCACCTCGGCATCGCGCTGACCAAGCAGGCGGGTCACGATCCGCCATGGGCCGTACCAGGGATTCAGCCATGACCAGAGACCGCCAAGCAGACCTTGCAAGAGGACGAGACCGACCCAGAGCAGTGTCCATACGACAAGAGGGAGCGGATTGGAGAGAGGGTCGCGGCTGCCGAACAGGCCGGCGGCGATGAGCGTTGCAAAGCCGGCAAGGGAAAGCAGGCTGACGATTGTGCGGGGGGCTCCGCTGCATGTGAAAAGTTGTAAGCGACGGCGCCAGAAACGGTCGAGAGCGTCGGGTGGCAGCAGGGCGAGGACGAGGAAACTGACGGCAACGGCGACAGCGCCGCCGGCGATGTAGTAGCCGGTGGGGAGGAGGAGGACGTGGCCGCGATCGGAGGCATGGGCGAAGGCGGAGGTGGGGAGGAGGAAAAATGAACAGGCGGCGTAGGTCAGCCGGCCGCGATCCTTCACACCCCCCTCTGTCCTGCCGGACATCTCCCCCGCAAGGGGGGAGATTGGATTTCGCGTAGGCTTTCGCCGATTTTCAACGGCGAAGAAAGAGGCGCGGCGCCCGACGCTGCCAATCTCCCCCCTTGCGGGGGAGATGTCCGGCAGGACAGAGGGGGGCGCGAAGGAACTCAGCCTATCCAACCTTGCCTACTCACATCGCGATGCCAGGGCGCCTCAAACCTTGACCAGTTGCCTCACCCGATCTTTCGCCCCGAAAATCCGCAAATACCGTTCGATCTCCTCGGGGTCGCCCGTCGCCTTGGCCGGATTGTCCGACAGCTTGACCGCCGGCCTGCCATTGGCCTCCGTGACCTTGCAGACGAGCGATATCGCATCGAGGCTGTTGGTTTCGGTCGGCGCGCAGCCTTCGAAATCGTTGGTGAGGTTGGTGCCCCAGCCGAAGGACATGCGCACCTTGCCCTGGAAGTGCTTGTAGGTCTCCTCGATGGTCTCGACCTCGAGCCCGTCGGAGAAGATCAACAGCTTCTGCCTGGGGTCCTTGCCCTTCTCGCGCCACCAGTCGATGATTTTTTCTCCGCCTTCGATCGGCGGCGCGCTGTCGGGGCGGAAGCCGGTCCAGTCGGCAACCCAGTCCGGCGCATCGCGCAGGAAGGATGCGGTGCCGAAGGCGTCGGGCAGGACGATCAACAGGTTGCCGCCATAATAACGCTGCCAGTCCTGCAGCACCTTATAGGGCGACTGCTTCAATTCCTTTTCGGTCTTGGCGAGTGCTGCAAACACCATCGGCAGTTCATGCGCGTTGGTGCCGAGCGCTTCGAGGTCGTTGTCCATGGCCAGCAGCACGTTGGAGGTGCCGGTGAAGGCCTCGCCGATGCCTTCCTTGAGCGCCTCGACGCACCAGCGCTGCCACAGGAAGGAGTGCCGGCGGCGGGTGCCGAAATCAGAGATGCGGATGCCGGGCAGCGCCTTCAGGCGCTCGGTCTTGGCCCACATCTTGGCCTTGGCGCGGGCATAGAGCACGTCGAGCGCAAACGGGCCGAAGGCGCGCATCGCCGCGCGGGAACGAAGCTCATTGATGATGGCCAGCGCCGGGATTTCCCACAGGGTAGTGTACATCCAGGGGCCGCTGAAGGAGAGCTCGTACTGGCCGTCGCGTTTGGACAGCTCGTATTCGGGCAGCCGGAAACCTTCCAGCCAGGCGAGGAATTCCGGCTCGAAGATCTGCTTGCGGCCATAGAAATTATTACCACCGAGCCAGATCATCTCCTTCTTGGAGAAGCGCAGCGTGCGGGCATGGTCGAGCTGGTCGCGCAGTTCGCCTTCGTCGATCTCATCGGCAAGGCGCACCGAGGTGGTGCGGTTGATCAGCGAGAAGGTGGTGTCGACCTTGGGATACATCCCCCAGATCATCTGCAGCATCAAAAGCTTGTAGAAATCAGTGTCGAGCAGGCTTCGGACGATCGGATCCAGCTTCCAGGTGTGGTTGTAGACGCGCCGCGCTATATCGGTCTTTGCCATGTCTGTCGCCGCCTTCGCTGCTGGCTCTAGCTTTTGTCTTACGCAATTCCGGACGGAAAACCGCCAGGCACTTTTCCTGGAATTGCTCTTGGCCAAATGCCTCTTAGCATTGAATTTTTGAACGCGCTTCCCGCTTTCCGGGCTGGTCCGACAAAAAGAGGACGCTGCGGCAGTATTGTTGTGGTGCTTACGGCTCTTAGGATGCGGCCTTGGCGCCAATTACTTTCAGCGCCGGGCGCTTCCTGCGGCTGCCTATGCGACCGGCCACCGGCGCATCGGCGCGGCTGTCGGCCTGTTCCTTCTCGGCGAACAGCCAGTCGACGAACAATCGCACGATCGGCGCCGAGCGCATCTCGTTGCGGCAAACGACATAGAAATCGTCGACCGCCGGCACCGACAGGCTGAACGGCGCCACCAACAGGCCCCTGGCGAGCAACATGCTGGCGGTGACGGAATCGCCAAGCGCCACGCCATGACCATGCACCGCGGCCTCGATGGCCGTGCGCGCATCGCCGAGATGGTGCCGGCGGCCACGCTCGAGGTCCAACCCGTCGGCGGCGGCCAGCCAGGTGTGCCACTCGCGGCCGTCATCGCCATGCAGGATGACATGGTCGGCAAGATCCCGGCAGATGCGGATCGGCCGGTTGTTGATCAGCGTCGGGCTGACCACCGGGAACAGTTCGAGGCCCGACCATTTGCGCATCCAGCAATCGGTCCAGCTGCCGTCGCCATAGAGCACGCAGACATCGACCTGCGGGGCGCGAATATCCTTGGGGTCGTTGGAAGGGATGAGCGTCAGCCTGATATCGGGATATTGCGCCATGAAGCTGCCGAGCCGCGGCGTCATCCACAGAAGCAGCAGCGCCGGCACACAGGAGACCGACAGCGTGCCGGCGCTGGCCGGCCTGGTCATGCGCTGCGTGGCGGCGGCGATACCGTCAAAGGCGGTCGACACCGCCGGCAGCAGTTCGGCGCCGTGCGGTGTGAGCTTTACCCGCTGTCCGGTGCGCTCGAACAGCTTGACGCCGAGCGATTGCTCGAGCGCCTTGATCTGGTGGCTTATCGCGCCATGGGTGACATTGAGCTCGGCCGCCGCCTTGGTCAGCGAGGCGTGCCGCGCCGTCGCCTCGAAGGCGCGCAAGGGATTTAAGGGGGGCAGACGCTTGGCCATGAGCACCGGATACTCTGTGAGATTTTCTCACAATCAGCACCGTAACAATATCAATTGATTTTTCAAAGCGGCTGCCGGACACTTTGTCCCAGAACAGCATCAATGACGTGAAATCTGCAGGCAGCCAGCGGGAAAGCGACCCGGCCGGATGATGGTCAGTTCGCAGATATCGCCACGGCCGCATGCACCAGCCCGGCAGGAGGAGACCGACATGGGTTACGATCGTGGCAAGCTCGACGCGCTGCGCCGCAAATATGGCGAGAGCCATGGCGGCGAGATGTTCGACCCTAAATTCCGCAAGGTTGCCGACAAGATCTTCTCCAAGAGCGGTACCAGGCTGGCGCCCTATTCCGGCATCCCCACCTTCCTCGCCGCACCCTACCGCGAAATCGCGGCCGACAATCCGGATTTCGGCGATTTGCAGGTGGCGATCATCGGCGTGCCGATGGATCTCGGCGTCACCAACCGTCCCGGCTCCCGCTTCGGGCCGAGGGCGTTGCGCGCCATCGAGCGCATCGGGCCCTACAATCATGTGCTGGAATGCGCGCCGACACATGAGCTGCGAGTCGCCGACATTGGCGATACGCCGTTCCGCAGCCGCTACCGGCTGGAGATCAGCCATGAGGACATTGAGAAGCGCACCAACCAGATCGTCGATGCCGGCGTGCTGCCGCTCTCGGTCGGCGGCGACCACTCGATAAGCCACCCGATCCTGAAGGCGGTCGGCAAGAAGGCGCCGGTTGGCATGATCCATATCGACGCCCATTGCGACACCAGCGGGCTGTTCGACATGACCAAGTTCCACCATGGCGGCCCGTTCCGCAACGCGGTGCTGGACGGCGTGCTCGACCCGACCCGCACCATCCAGATCGGCATCAGGGGTTCGGCCGAATATCTGTGGGAGTTCACCTACGAATCCGGCATGACGGTCGTGCATGCCGAAGAGGTGACCGGGCTTGGCATCCCCGCCATCATCGAGAAGGCGCGCAAGATTGTCGGCGACGGCCCGACCTACATCTCCTTCGATGTCGACAGCGTCGATCCGGCCTTCGCGCCGGGCACCGGCACACCGGAAGTCGGCGGCCTGACGACGCGTGAGGTTCTCGAACTGCTGCGCGGCTTCAAGGGCCTCAACATTGTCGGCGGCGACGTCGTCGAGGTGGCGCCGCAATATGACGCCACTACCAACACCGCCCACGTCGGCGCGCAGGTCCTGTTCGAGATCCTGGGCCTGATGGTGTTCAGCCCGGCTATCACCGGCAAGGGGGCCTGACCGACTTTACATGCGAAGGCGGCCGCCGCGCTGGAGCCGGCGGCCGTTTCAAACAAACAAGCATCCAGAAGGGGAATACCAATGACACTTCACATGAGACTCAAATCTTCCGTAGCCGCCGCGCTGATGCTCGCCGGCCTCGGCCTCGCCTCCCAGGCTCATGCCGACGCCGTCGACGACATCACCAAGGCCGGCGCTATCAATGTCGGCATCTTCTCCGACTTCCCGCCCTTCTCCTCGGCCAGCGCCGATATGAGCATCAAGGGCTATGACGTGGACGTGGCGCAGGCAATCGCCGATGCCTTGAAGGTGAAGCTCAATCTGGTCAGCGTCACCGGTCAGAACCGCATCCCCTATCTCACCGACAAGCGCGTCGATATCCTGATGAGCGTCGGCTATTCCAAGGAGCGTGAGGAGGTGATCGATTTCGCCGCCGCCTACGCGCCCTATTACATCGCCGTCATCGGTCCGGCAGCGCTCTCCGTCAAAGGCAAGGAAGACCTTGCCGACAAGTCGATCGCCGTCAACCGCGGCACGCTGGAGGATACCTCGCTGACCGAAGCTGCGCCGGCATCGGCCGACATCAAGCGCTTCGACAACTACAACTCCGTCATCCAGGCCTTCATCTCCGGCCAGACCCAGCTGATGGTGGTGGGCAACGATGTCGGCGCCCAGGTGTTGGCCAAGCAGGATGCGCTGAAGCCGGAGCAGAAGTTCCAGCTTTTAACCTCGCCCTCGCATATCGGCCTCAACAAAAAAGAGGACCGGCTGAAGACGGCGGTCAATGATGCGGTCGCCAAGATGCTGGCTGACGGCAAGCTCGACGAGAGCTCGAAGGCCTGGCTGAAGACGCCGCTCAATCCCGACAACCTCAAGGATTGAGTTTCCGTGGCCTTTGCCTGGCTTCCAGCTGCTCTGGGCGACATCACGCGCGGCGCGCTCACGACGATCCTATTGATCGTCGTGACCACGCTCGTGGGCACGCTGCTGAGCATCCTGGGCGCTGCCGGTCGGCGCAACGGCCCGGTATTCGTGAAGCGCGCCATCGCGGTCTATGTCGAGGTGATGCGCAACACGCCTTTCCTGGTGCAGCTGTTCTTCATCTTCTTCGGTCTGCCCAGCCTCGGCATAAGGCTCGATCCGATCCTGGCCGCCATGCTGGCAATGACGCTCAACATGGCGGCCTACACGATTGAAATTGTCGGCGCCGGCCTCGATGCCGTTCCCGGCGGACAGACGGAAGCCGCTCTTTCACTGGGGCTTCGGCCACGCCAGGTGTTCATCAAGATCGTGCTGCCGCAGGCGCTGAAGGTTATCTATCCGGCGCTCACCAGCCAGATCGTCATCATGATGCTGGAATCGGCCGTGGTGTCGCAGATCGCGGTGCGCGAGCTGACCTATGAGGCCGACATGCTGCAGGCGCGCACCTTCCGATCCTTCGAGACCTATTTTGTCGTGACGCTGGTTTATCTCTTGATGTCGATGGCCTTGCGCCGGCTGCTGGTCACAGGCGGGCGCGGCGTCCTGGGAGCCGGCGTGTCATGATCGAATTCACCTTCTGGGATATCGTGCGCAACCTTGTGCTCGCCGCGCGCTGGACGGTGCTGTTGTCGCTGGCCGCCTTCGTCGGCGGGGCGCTGGTCGGGCTGATCGTGCTGTTCTTCCGCATCGCTCAGAATAAATGGAGCCGGCGCATCGCTTCCGGCTACATCGCGCTGTTCCAGGGCACGCCGCTGTTGATGCAGCTGTTCCTGATGTTCTTCGGCCTGCCGATGCTGGGCCTGCGCATCGAGCCGTGGACGGCCGCCGTGCTCGGCCTCACTTTCTTCGCCAGCGCCTATCTGGCCGAGATCTGGCGCAGCGGCGTCGACGCGCTGCCGCGCGGGCAGTGGGATGCCGGCGCCAGCCTTGGTCTGCACCGCCTGCAGGAGCTCAGGTTGATCATCCTGCCGCAGGCGTTCTCGATCACAAGGGCGCCGATCGTCGGCTTCCTGGTGCAATTGATCAAATCGACGGCGCTGACCTCGATCATCGGCTTCGAGGAGCTGGTCAGGACCTCCAACGCCATCAACAACGCCACCTTCGAACCGTTCAAGGTCTACGGGCTGGTGGCGCTGATCTTCTTCGTCATGTGCTTTCCACTGACGCAATACGCCCGTACGCTCGAACAACGAGCGGCGGCCCACTGACGCCAGACGGCGACAGTCGTGTGAAGGGAACCTGCCGGACAGACCGGCATCAACTGAGGAGAAATCGGATGAACAGACTGATCGGAAAATCCATGACACGGCGCGGCGTACTTGGCGCGAGCCTCGCAACAGCCGGCGTGCTTGCCATGCCGTCCATCCTGCGGGCGCAGGACAAGTCGCTGAAGGTCGGCGTCTATGGCGGCTATTTCAAGAAATCCTTCGACGAGAACGTCTTCCCCGACTTCACCAAGGCAACCGGCATTGCCGTGGAATCGGTCGCTGAGCCGACCGGCGAAGCCTGGCTGGTGCAGCTGGAACAGGCGGCCAAGGCCGGTCAGGCGCCGGCTGACCTTTCGATGATGTCGCAGACTTCTACGCTGAAGGGCCAGTCGACGGAATTGTGGACGCCGCTCGATACGTCGAAGTTCAAGCACTATGGCGACCTGCTACCGCGCTTCATCAACAAATATCCGGATGGCCGCGTCGCCGGCATCGGCGCGGTCGCCTGGTGGATCACGCTGGTCTCCAACACGGACGTCTACAAGGATGCGCCGACGTCGTGGGACGCGCTGTGGGACAAGGCCAATGAGGACAAGCTCGGCCTGCTGGCGCTTGCCTCCAACTCGTTCCTGCTCGAAGTGACGGCCAAGACCTTCATGGGCGGCACCAACGCGCTTGACACCGAGGACGGGCTGAACAAGGCGTTCGAGAAGCTCGCCGAGCTCAAGCCGAATGTGCGCCTGTGGTATCGCGACGAAGCGCAGTTCGAGCAGGCGCTGAAGTCGGGCGAAATCCCGATGGGCCAGTATTATCACGACGTCACCGGGCTGGCGGCCGCTGACGGCTTCCATGTCCGCTCGACCTTCCCGAAGGAAGGCGGCATCCAGGATTCCGGCAATTGGGTGCTGTCGCGCGCCTCGACCAAGGTCGACGAGGCGCATGTCTTTATCGACTATATGAGCCAGCCCTCGATGCAGGGCGTCATGTCGCGCAAGGTCGGCACCACGCCGACGCTGAAGAAGGAAGTGCTCGACCTCAAGCCGGAAGAGTTCGCTGCGGTGTCGTCGGACATCGATCCGATCATCCCGCGCTACGACCTCTATACGTCGAAGGCCGACTGGATCAACCAGAAGTGGACAGAGCTGATCGTTGGCTGATCAGCCCGATCCGCTTGAAAACTGACTGGCCGCCGGATTCTTCCGGCGGCCCCGCTAGAAGCAGGTCACCGCTTCATGGAAACGGCGGCCTACTTCCTGTTTTTAAGCAATTCCGGACGGAAAACCGTTACACACTTTTCCTGGAATTGCTCCAGCGGACAGCCTGAGAGGGATGAGCATGCCCGGACTAGACATCAACGCCATTACCAAGACATTCGGCAATTTCGCCGCCGTCGACAATGTCCAGCTCAACGTGCCGCACGGCACGTTCGTCTGCCTGCTCGGCCCGTCGGGCTGCGGCAAGACCACGCTGCTGCGCATGATTGCCGGGCTTGAGGAGCCGACCAGCGGCGCCATCGTGCTTGACGGTGAGGACATCACGCCGCTGCCGACGCACAAGCGCAATCTCGGCATGGTGTTCCAGTCGCTGGCGCTGTTTCCGCATCTTTCCGTCGGCGACAACATCGCCTATGCGCTGCGCATTCGCGGCGCCTCGAAGGAGGAGCAGAAGAAACGCGTCGACGAGCTGCTGAGCCTGATCCATCTGCCCGGCTTTGCCGACCGTCCGGTGGCAAAGCTGTCGGGCGGCCAGCGCCAGCGCGTGGCGATTGCGCGGGCACTCGCCTTGTCGCCGAAACTATTCCTGCTCGACGAGCCGCTGTCGGCGCTCGACGCCAAGCTGCGCGAGGCCATGCAGGTGGAACTGCGCCAGTTGCAGCAGCGGCTCGGCATCACCACCATCGTCGTCACCCACGACCAGCGCGAGGCCATGACCATGGCCGACCTCGTCGTCGTCATGGGCCATGGCAAGATCCTGCAGGCGGCGCCGCCGATCGAGATCTACCGCAAGCCGGCCGACGCCTTCGTCGCAGACTTCATCGGCATCACCAATTTGCTGCCGGCCGAGGTCGACAGCACCGGGCGCACCACCATTTTGGGCACCGCCATTCCGGGCCTTGCCATGCCGGCGGGTCAGACCAA
The DNA here is from genome assembly GCF_053714315.1 of Mesorhizobium sp. PL10. Taxonomy (NCBI): domain Bacteria; kingdom Pseudomonadati; phylum Pseudomonadota; class Alphaproteobacteria; order Hyphomicrobiales; family Phyllobacteriaceae; genus Mesorhizobium; species Mesorhizobium sp. PL10. The sequence goes on from NZ_JBSKBR010000007.1 coordinate 40,329, forward strand.
GGCTTCGGTGTCAGTCCGCCCCGAGGACGTGCATCTCGGCAGCCCCGGCGGCTCGGCCATTACCGGCGAGGTCAGTTTCGTGCGCGATCTCGGCGGCACCATCGAGACCTTCGTCGATGTTGGCGGCACCAGCATCATTGCGGTGACGACGCCGCGCGAGCGCCATGACGTGCCGGTCGGCGCCAAGGTCGGCGTCACGCTACCGCCGGCCAGTTGCGTGGTGCTTGGCGCATGAGACGCGAAGCTCCGAAGTCGGTAGCCGACTACACGCCGCTGTTCTTTCCGGCGCTGATGCTGATTATCTTCTTCGTCGTCCCGTTCTCGACGATGATCGCGGTGAGCTTTTTCAAACGCAATCCTTCCGGCTTCTACACACCGGATTTCGTGTTCGACAATTACGCCCGCTTCCTGTCGGTGTTCTTCGGCGGCGTGCTCGGCTTTTCGCTGATGCTGGCGGTGCTGGTCGCCGTCTGCTGCGTCACTATTGCCTTCCCGTTCACCTATCTTTTGACCCGCCGGCCGCGCCGCGTGCAGACGCTGTGGCTGGTCGGCCTGTTGTCGGTGCTGTCGCTGTCGGAAGTCATCATCGGCTTTGCCTGGTCGACGCTGTTTTCGCGCACCGCCGGGATCACCAACCTGTTCGTGGCGATCGGGCTGATGGACAAGCCGGTGGCGCTGCTGCCGACCTTCGGCGCGGTGCTGACCGGCATGGTCTACCAGGCGCTGCCCTACACCATCCTGGTGCTCTACCCCGCTCTCGTGCGCCTCGACCCGACTTTGCTAGAAGCCGCGCGCACGCTCGGCGCGTCGCCGGTGCGGGCCTTCTTCAACGTCGTCGCGCCGGCGCTGCGCAATACCATCGTGGCGACGCTGATCATGGTTTTCGTCTTTGCGCTCGGCTCCTACCTGCTGCCGCAGATCCTCGGACGGCCGCAGCACTGGACGCTGTCGGTGCTGATCACCGACCAGGCGATCTACCAGTCCAACATGCCATTTGCCGCGGCAATGGCGGTGTTCCTGGTGCTGATCTCGCTGGCGCTGGTTGGACTGACGCTGCTCGTCGGACGCCGGGAGAACGCCCTATGACCGCGACCTTGCTGCGCCGTGTCTATTTCACCATCGTCGCCCTGTTCCTGGCGGCGCCGCTGATCGTGGTGGCGGGGGTATCGATTAATTCGCGCCAGGAGCTCACCTTCCCGCCAGTTGGCTTCTCGCTCGGCTGGTATGCCCAGATCTTCACCGATCATGAATGGCGGCTGGCGCTGGTCCATTCGGTGACGCTGGCCGTCTGCTCGGCGGCGATTGCCGTCGCGGTGGCGCTGCCGCTGGCCTGGTTCCTGTGGCGGCGCATCGCGCCATGGGCAAACATCTTTCAGGTGCTGGGGCTGGCGCCCTTCATCCTGCCGCCGGTCATCACCGCGCTCGGCTTCCTCTCCTTCTGGGCGACGGTCGGGCTGTTTGGTCAGTTCTTCACCGCCATCATCAGCCACGCCATCTTCTTCGTGACGCTGCCGCTGGTGACGTTGTCGCTGGGCTTTGCCTCGATCGACCGCTCGCTGGTCGAGGCCGCGGCCACCATGGGCGCCGACGACCGCACGGTGCTGAAGACCGTGGTGCTGCCGCTGATCCTGCCCTATCTCGTCTCCGGCTATGCGTTTGCCTTCGTGCTGTCGCTCAACGAATACATCGTCGCCTACATGACGATCGGCTTCACCACCGAGACGCTGCCGATCAAGATCTTCAACGCCCTGCGCTACGGCTACACGCCGACCATGGCCGCGGTGTCGGTGTTCTTCGTCGCTGTGGCGGCACTGGTGTTCGGCTCGATCGCCAGGTTCGGCGATATACGCAGGCTGCTCGGCGCGATGTCGTCGGACGGCAACTGATTGCATCCATGCAATAGCAACCGGCCGCGTGCATCGACAGACATGTCGTTCACGAACGAATGCGGATGATTGTCTTCCCCGAGCGTCGCTCGGTCGGGTTGAACGCGGAAACTGCATCGTCCAGGGTCGAGATGTGGCCGATGTTTGTCCGCAGTCGTCCGTCCCGCACCCGCTGGACAATCTCACTTAGTTGAGCGCGATCGGACTCGACAACAAAGTCGATCGCCAGGCCATTGGCGGGCCGCGCTTCGGGCGGCCCGACGACGGTCACCAGTGTTCCTCCGGCTCGAATCAGAGCCGCGGATCGCTTCTGGATGTCGCCGCCGATGACATCGAACACCAGATCGACGCCGCCGACGTCTTCCAGGACGTCGTTCTCGAGATCGACGAACTCGTTCGCGCCGAAGTCGAGCGCCTTCTGCCGGTCGGCAGAGCGTCCGGTGCCAATGACGTAGGCGCCGGCCTCTCGTGCGAGTTGCGTCACCATAGATCCGACCGCGCCGGCCGCACCATGTGCAAGGATGCTCTGCCCCGCCTTAAGGCGGCCGTGGTCAAACAGTCCCTGCCATGCGGTCAGGCCGGAGATCGGCAGACTAGCGCCCACCGTGAAGTCCACGTCGCCTGGCAATGGCGCAAGGTTTCGTGCTTCCATGGCCACATACTCCGCGAGTGTGCCGTCGCGATACCAGTCCGCAAGGCCGAAGACCCGCTGTCCCACCGACAGCCCCGTGGTGCCATAGCCAAGGGAGGTGACCACTCCGGCCAGCTCGTGCCCCGGGATCGATGGCGTCCGGTCGCGGTCGACACGGTCAGTCCAGGTCGAGGGCCACGCCAGCTCAGTCGGGACGAATCCCGACGCATGAACCCGAACGACAACGTCGTTTATCGCTGCCTGTGGCTCGGGTCGCTGCCCATGCTTCATCCCTGCCGTTCCCGCAGCTTGGTCCGTTACTACGATTGCCTTCATCGGAATTGCCTCCTCATTCATTGGGCACCTAGCGATGGCTGGTAGATATGTCCGGCTCGGGTCATGAACAGGAGCAAGATTGGCAGAAATGGTGATACCGTTGCGCCATGGACGCAGTGCCTATCCAGCTCGACCGCGCCAAAAGACGCCGCCGGCCGGCGCGTAGCGCGCCTTCAAAATGCGGCCGATCTGGACCAGATTCAGAAGCACAAAGAAAACGTTCCAGCCGACGACGTTCATGAGCGGCGCCGGCTGGCTATAGAAATACACGGCAAGGCAGATTGCAGCCGCGGTGGTGAGAATCCTCAGCCGCAAAATGTCCAGCGTGAAGTAGGCGATCACATACATGATGTTCGCCATGTTTATCAGAAGTTCCATGTCCCTGGTTTCCAATTGGGGTGGGCACTCAAATGAGACGGTCCTTGAAGTGTTCCCGAACGGCATAGGAGATCGCACCGCGGCGGATGCCTATGTCCTTCAGGATGTGGTCAGGCAGTTCCTGCAAGGCCCTCTCGGCCCTGCGTGCTCTCAGCCCGATCGAAACGCGCTTTAGGTAGTGAAACATTGGTTTCTCCAATCGTGGGGAATCGCAGCGCATGGAACGTGCCTCCCGCTCCAAACGCCGTGTTGTTCATGCTTGCTGGTTGGATGACGCTGCCCCGCTGGTTGCGCGAGGCAGCGACTGGAGGTCGTCAGGCGGCCGCCGTCATCGGATCATTGCGAATGATGACCGTGTCGGCGACCGGGTAGAATTCCTCACCGGGCATGCCGACGCGCTTGGCGTGATCCCGGATGGCCTCGCCGTCCTTGGCCTCGTAGATGCAGAAGGTGCCGATGCGCCCGTCGGGTTCGTGCACGACATAGCTGCGGATCCAGCTGACCGTGCCCGACATCTGTTCCTTGGCGACCTTTGCCGATTTGGCGCCGGCGGCTTCGAGTTCCTGCAACGATGCCCAGGCGCTGGGGCGGCGGATAACAAACAGGTTCATGATCTTTCCCTTTCGATTTCGCGCAAGCTTTTCACCGGCGCTGCTGGTCGCCAGGCGTGTCTGCCTGGCTGGGGAAAATTACCGTCGAGAGGACTGATCGTCCTTATCGGCACCTGATCTCTGGCTGATCTTTCACTGCCACTGCCGATAGGCTCGATCAGCAGCCCGTCCTGTCAAAGGAGGCATGGGTCAGAGGGTGAGTTCTTGCGTAGAGCCATCGACAAGCGGCTGGGTTTAGCGCGTAAAGCTGTGGCGAAGCGATGCGGCTTCCTCTTCCAGGCGCCGCGATCCCAGCTGGCGGGCCGCTCTCTCTGCCGCGCTTATCTCCACCTTCGCCCCGCTGACGTCGCCCGAACGCAACAAGGCACTGGCGAGCCGCAGCCGAACCCTTGCCGCGTGATAATCGACGCCTGCACTGGTCCAGAGCTGCCGGGCCAACAGCAGAAGCCGATTTCCGTTTGGGTCGCCTGGTTCGCAAAGCGCCGCCTTGGTTTCGGCTATCAATGCCTGCGTTGCCGGTTGCCGCCAGCGGTCTGGCTGGGCATCGATTTCGGCGAGATAGATTGCCGCCTGGGCAGAGCGCCCGCCGCGCGCTGCAATGCAGGCTGCGTTCACCAGCAGGTTTCCGCGCCGCTGCAGATGGAACCACGACATCCCTTGCAGAGCCCGATCGAGCGCGGCAAGCGCTCCGTCCAGATCGCCTGTTTCGAACAACAACACAGCATTGCCCGGCTCCGCGTCCCAGCCCATCGCATAAGCCTGGTCGTAGTCGGCGCGCGCCGATGCAAGGTCGCCGATCATGGCAAAGATATCGCCGCGGACGCGGAAGCCTTCGCCGAGCGACCAGGATTCCTCGGCGGAGAGTTTGGGAAGCGCTTCGTTTATGCAGCTCAGGGCTTCAGGCAATATCTGCTGCGCCGCGACCACTTCGGCACGATGAAGGTCACACGCGCCCGAGGTCTGCGCAAAACTTGCGGTGCACCAGCTTTCGAAGCCTTCGCTCCACTGGCGAGCACGGGGCCAATCGGCGTATGTCCTGCAGCTCCACAGGATATTGCAGTAAACCAGACTACCGGTGATCGGGTCGACCTGGCTCGACAGGGCGATAGCCGCCGCATGGTTTTGCTGCTCGCTGCCCTCCTCGATCTTGCCCAGGGCGAGATTGAAAAATCCCTTGTATGTCAAAGTCAGAGCCCGAAGGCCGGGATCGTCGCAATTTTCAGCTATCGCGTAAGCGGCTGACGCCAGTTGCAGCGCTTCCTCGAGCCGCCCGCCAGAGGATGCCAGGCGCGACCTCATCCACAGCAGATAGGCTTGCGTAGCATCGTCTGGCGACTGAGACAGAAGCGATGCAGCACGTTCCAGCCATCCGTCTGCGACGGCCCCCGATCCCCGCTCAGCCTGGATCTTTGCGAGTGTGACAGCGGATCTGGCGGCGCGGGCGAGGTCGCCGGCCTCGACATGAGCCGCAACAGCGCGCGCCAGCACAGGGATCGCCTCGGTCGGCCGCCCGCCACATTCGACGACCAGAGCCCAGAGATCGACGTCAGCAGGAGAGAGATGGCCATTGTCCGCCAAATGCGCGAACAATTTTGCGGCCGCGCTCCAGTCGCGCGAGGCTGCCAGCCTGCGAGCCTCAGCAATATCGTCGGCCCCTTTTAACGAGGCAGGCTGGACATATCCCAGTCCCGGCTCATCGATGGCGAAGCGATAGCCATGGCGAACGTAGCTGTGTATCGCGTCCTGCAGGCGGCCGGCTGCAAGCGCCTTTCGCGTGAGGCTGACGACGCGCTGAAGCGATGCTTCAGTTACGATGACATCCGGCCAAAGAGCGTCCATCAATTCGTCTTTGGGGACGACCCGGCCGGCGTTGCGCACCAGGTACACCAGCAGGTCGAAGACAAGCGGCTGGATCTTCTGCGCAACGCCGCCCAGCGACAGTTTGCGTGCCGCTTCATCAAGTTCGAATGGTCCAAATGCGTGTTGCATCGCCCCTTCCCGATGCGACAATCTACCTTATCAGTTTCGACTATGGGAGAGGCTGGCCCTAAAGCCGGCAGGCGTAGGTTGGGGTCAGTAGCCAAGGGCGGCTCCAGCGATAGCTCAAAAACCCCAAAACTGGACGGTCCGCTTTTTGTTTTCAGTGGCTGAAGACGAGCGCCGGCGCGATGCGGTCGCGCCTGAGCCAGCGCGCGAGCAGCAGCACCGCCACCACCGCCAGACCCGACGCCAGGCCGATCCAGATGCCGACGCCGTGCAAGCCGAAATGGAAGGCAAGCAGCACGCCGAGCGGCAGGCCGATGCCCCAATAGCCTATCGCGGCATAGATCATCGGCACCTTGGTGTCGTGCAGGCCGCGCAGCATGCCGGCGGCAACGGCCTGGGCGCCGTCAAAGATCTGGAACAGCGCGGCAAAGGCCAGGAACGACACGGCAAGCGCGATCACTCGGGCATTGACCGGATCGGTCATGTCGATGAAGGCGCTGATCAGCAGATGCGGCCACAGAACCATCACCAGACCCATCAGCGCCATGAACGACACGCCGATGACGAAGGCGGTCCAGCCGGCGCGCGAAACACCTGCCGGATTGCCGGCGCCATGGGCCAGGCCGACGCGCACGGTGACCGCCTGGTTGAGGCCGAGCGGCACCATGAAGGAGATCGAGGCGATCTGGATGGCGATGGCGTGCGCGGCCAGCGAATCCGCATCGATCAGGCCCATCAGCAGAGCTGCCGCGTTGAAGATCGTCACCTCGAAGGCGAGGATGCCGGCGATCGGCAGGCCGAGCCGCAGCAGCCCCTTGAAGCGCGGCCAGTCGGACCGCCAGAAGCGGCCGAACAGGCGGTAGCGGCGGAACTTCTTCTCAAGCATCACCACAGCGGCCAGGCCGCAGAACATCAGCGTGCTCGACAGCGTGGTGGCAAGCCCCGAGCCGGCAATGCCCATCGAGGTGACGCCGAGATTGCCGAACATGAACACCCAGTTGAAGAAGGCGTTGAAGGCGACGGCGACGAAAACGATGACCAGCGCCCAGCCCGGCCGCTCCAGCGCCGAGATGAAGGAGCGCAGCACGATATAGCCGTAGAAGGGCAGCACCGCCCATTCGAGCCAACGCAGATAGATACCGGCCTGGTGAGCCAGCGCCGGTTCCTGGCCCATGGCCAGCAGGATTGCCTCGCCATGCCACAGGAAGATCCAGATCGGGATGGCGATCAGGATCGCCAGCCACAGGCCCTGGCGAACGGTGCGGCGCAGGTCGCGCACCGAATGGCGGCGGCGGCCGAGCTCTGTCGCGATCATCGGCGAGGTCGCCAGCATCAGGCCGAGGCCGAAGATCAGCGGCATGAAGTAGAGGTTGGCGCCGAGCGCGCCGCTGGCCAGCGTGTCCGCGCCCAGGCGCCCCATCATCATGACGTCCGTGGCTGTCATCGCCGTCTGGCCAAGATTGGTCAGCACCATCGGCCAGGCGAGCGCCAGCGTCGCCCTGATTTCCTGACGCCAAAGATTTTCCGGCGCATGAGCGCCGGCTTCGATCGCAGACATTGTCCTGCTCTTTCCGATTGCGGCGCGTCGGCAATTGGCCGGAAGCCGCACTTCCAAACGGCAAAACCTTCGGTTTCGCGGCGTTTGCGTCGTCTAATTGGACGAAATGCGACAGTATGGCAAGGGAGGACGGACGGGCAGCGATTGAGCCAGGGAGGTGAGGCTCTCCCATGCGGCCGGCATTTTCGCTCAGCCGATGCTCTCACCGCCGTCGATGACCAGCGCCTGGCCGGTCATGAAGGATGAGCGGTCGGAGACGAGGAACAGGATCGCTTCGGCGATCTCTTCGGCGCTGGCCCAGCGCCCCATCGGGATCTTGGTGCGGACGTAGGTCTCGATCGCCTCACGGCCGCCCATCTGGGCGATGAACGGCTCGTTGAAGGGCGTGTCGACCCAGCCGGGGCAGAGCGCGTTGACGCGCACATTGTGGCGGGCATAGTCGAGCGACATCTGCCTGGTCATCGCCACCACCGCATGTTTGGAGGTGGCATAGGCGATCATCTCGCGATCGTAGAACACGCCGGAATTCGAGGCCGTGTTGAGGATGACGCCACCCCCTTGCGCGACCATCGCCGGCATGACCAGCCGCGCGGCCAGAAACTGCGCCCGTACATTGATGCGCCAGGACGCATCCATGCCATCGACTTCGACTTCGGTCAGCGCCCCGCCGACCTGGATGCCGGCGTGATTGTGCAGGATGTCGATGCGGCCATATTTGCCGAGCGTGGCCGTGATGAGCTGTCCTACCGCCGCGTCGTCAGAGACGTCGGTGACAATCGCCTCGGCCTGCCCGCCTGCCGCGAGGATGTCGGCGGCCGTCGTCTCGCCGCTGGCCAGATCCCGGTCTGCTATGACCAGCAGCGCGCCTTCCCTGGCCATGATCATGGCGCCGGCGCGGCCGATGCCGGAACCGGCGCCCGTCACCACGGCGATGCGGTCTTTGAGGATCATGAATGCGTCTTTCAGCTGGATGGCATGCGCTGGCGCAGCTGCCATTGGGCAAGCACCACGAGCAGGATCGAGGCGACGAGCACGATGGTGGCGATGGCATTGATTTCCGGCGTGACGCCGCGCCGGATCGAGGCAAAGACATAGATCGGCAGCGTCGTCTGCGCGCCGGCGACGAAGAAGGCGACGATGAAATCGTCGAAGGAGAAGGTGAAGGCGAGCAGGAAGCCGGCGACCACCGCAGGCATGATCTGCGGCAGCACAATCGAACGGAACGTCGTCAGCGGCGTGGCGTAGAGATCGCTCGAGGCCTCGACCAGATTGCGGTCGAGGCTGGCAAGCCGCGTGCCGACAATCATCGTCACCAGCGCCATCGAGAACAGGCCGTGCGCGGCAATGATCGATCCATAGCCGAGAGACAGGCGCGGCGGCTGGTCGTCCGGCCAGATCGAGGCCAGGAACGGGTTGAGCACGCCAAACAGCTGGACCAGCGCCACCAGCGTCGAGATGCCTATGACGACGCCCGGAACGACGATTGCGGCACCCATCAGCGCGTCGAAGACGGCACGGGTTCTGAGCCCGACCCGTGCCAGGCCGAGCGCTGCTGCCGTGCCGCACACCGCCGCCAGAAGCGCGCTGGTGGTGGCGATGAACAGGCTGTTCTTCAGCGCCTCGACCAGGAACGGATTCGACAGCGCCGTGCCGTACCACTGCACCGAGAAGCCGGTGAACTCACTGGCGTGACGGCCGGCGTTGAAGGAGAACAGCACGACCAGCGCGATCGGCAGATAGAGGAAGGCGAAGACGGCGGTGACGAAGGCGCGCATCAGATCAGATCCACCTGACGGGCGCCCGACACCCGTGTCGAAATGCGGTTGGCGGCAATCAGCACCACCACCGAAACCGCCACCAGCGTGATGGCGATGGCCGATCCGAACGGCCAGTTGCGCGACTGCAGGAACAGGTCGACCAGCGCGTTGCCGATGAAGAACACCTTGCCGCCGCCAAGCAGCGTCGGGATCAAATATTCGCCGAGCAGAAGGATCATGACCAGCGAGAAGCCGGTCATCACGCCCGGCAGCGACAACTTCAGGGTAACACCCAGAAAAGTCGAGAGCGGCGTCGCGCCGAGATCGGCGGAGGCTTCCAGCAGCCGCCGGTCGAGCCGCTCGAGACTGACATAGATCGGCAGGATCATCAGCGGCAGATAGCCGTAGACGATGCCGAGCAGGACGGCGCCCGGCGTGTTGATCAGCCTGACATCCTCGATGCCGATAAACGCGAGCAGCGCCGGGATGCCGCGTCCGCCCAGAATGTACATCCAGGCATAGGTGCGCATCAGAAGGCTGGTCCAGAACGGAATGACGACGAGCGCCAGCAGGATCAGCCGCCAGCGCTGCGGTGCCTTCAAGGCAAGGTAGTAGGCGACCGGGTAGGCAACGAGCAGACAGGCGAGCGCGCCCACCGGCGCCAGCATCATCGTGTTCCAGAAGGCGGTCGCCCGCGCCGGAAGGTTAGCGTATTGCGCCAGCGTGAAGGCGGCCTGATAGCCGCCTTCCGGCGCCCGCTCGCCGAGGCTGAATACTGCAATTGCGATGAACGGCAATACCAGAAACACCACCAGCCACGCTGTTGCCGGTGCGAGCAGCAGCGCTGTCAGGACATTATGCCGAAATCTGTTGCCGTGCATGGAAACCGCCCCGATGCCGGCGGACATGTGCCCGCCGGTTGCTTGTCTCATTCAGGCCGGCTTCAAGCCGACTTGAATCGCGCCATCAGCTCGGCGCGGCCGGGATCGGTCAGCGTCGCCGCCGCACCGAATTCCAAGGGGGTCAAAAGGTCGGCCGCCGGATAGAGGATGGGATTGTCGAGCACTTCCTTGGGCAGCAGCTTGTTGACCCGCGCATCGGTCGAGGGCGCGCCGTTGGCCAGATGCTCCTTCACCGCGACCTCAGGGGTCATCAGATAATTGAGCAAGGCATAGCCGGCCGGCTTGTTCGGCGCGTCCTTCGGGATGGCGTAGAAGTCGGTCCAGATCTCACCGCCCTCCTTGCCCAGCACATAGGCGATCTCCGGGATATCGCGATGCAGCTGCGCGCCGTCATTCGTCCAGCACATGGTCATCCAGGCATCGCCCGCCCGCATTCCCGGCTGGTAGTCGGACGAGACCGCAAACAGATGCGGCTTGACCTTGAGCAGCAGTTCTTCCGCCTTGGCGAGTTCGTCCGGCTTCAGCGAGTTGAAGGAATAGCCGTAATATTTCAGCGCGTTGCCGATGGTGGTCAGCTGGTAGTCGTGGACCATGGTGCGGCCATCGCCTTCGGCCATGGCGACATCCCAGAACTCCTTCCAGCTCGTCATCGGTTTCGTCAGCTTCTTGGTGTTGACGGCAAAGCCGGTCGTGCCCCAGTTCTTCGGAACCGCGTAGGTCGTGCCGTCGATCGTGCCTTCCGAGGTGAAGCGTGGGTCTTCCTGGGAGCCGTCGAAATTCGGCAGCTTCGCCATATCGAGCGGATCGATGATGCCGAGCTTCTTGTAGGTCGAGATCGTGTAATTGGTCGGCACGAAGAGGCTCCAGCCCGAGGCGCCGGCCTGCAGCTTGGCCAGCATCTCCTCATTGGAGCCGAACACGTTGACCTCGACGGCGACGCCGGTGTCCTTCTTGAAATTCTCGAAGGTCTGCGGGTCGTGATAGTTCGGCCAGGTGGCGATCGACATGCGGTCGCCGAGGTTTTCGGCGGCGAAGGCCGACGTCGGCATGATGCCGATCTCGCGCGCCATCACCGCGGTTGCGATGCCCAGGCCGGTGAGGCCAAGGAAGTCGCGGCGGCCGATCGAGCCGCGCTTCAACCGCATCAGCTGGTCGACGAAGTTCTCAGGGCTTATCGGCAGTCCGTCACGATATGATTTCGACATTTTTTGCTACCCTCTGGTTGGTCCCGTTGTTCTTGGTCTCCGGAAACGCCAGCGGCGTCCCGGAGGCAAAGCCGATGGCGACGGGTTCACCCGGCTTGAAGAGATTGCCATGGCCGATCACATGGTCGGCCTTGGCCAGCAGCGTTCCGATGCCCTGCACCTCGATCGCGTATTCCGCGGTCGAGCCCAAAAAGATCCGGTTGCGCACGATGCCCTTGAATGGGCTGCCTTCCGGGGCGCCGAGGCTGAGCGATTCAGGCCGCAGGCTGACCGAAACGCTCTCGCCCTGCTGCAAGGCGGTTCGCTTGCGCGCGGCAATGACGGTTCCGTCCGCCAGCGCCACGTTGATCAGGTCGCCTGTATGCCCGGCGACCTTGCCGCTCAACAGATTGGTCTTGCCGACGAAGTTGGCGACGAACAGGTCGGCCGGCTCGTCATAGATCTCGCTCGGTTGGCCGAGCTGGACGATGCGGCCGCCGTTCATGACGCAGACGAAGTCGCTCATCGACAGCGCCTCCTCCTGGTCGTGGGTGACCAGCACGAAGGTGATGCCGATCTCACGCTGCAGGTTTTGCAGTTCGATCTGCATGTCGGTGCGCAGTTTCTTGTCGAGCGCGGCCAGCGGCTCATCGAGCAAAAGCACCGCCGGCTTGTTCACCAGCGCGCGCGCCAGCGCCACGCGCTGCTGCTGGCCGCCGGATAGTTCGTGGATCTTGCGGCCGCCATAGCCGGCGAGCCGCACCATTTCGAGCGCCTCGCCGGCGCGGCGGCCGATTTCCTGCGACGACAGGCGCGGCCGTGCCTGGCGCAGCCCGTAGGACACGTTGGCTTCCACATCGAGGTGCGGAAACAGCGCGTATTGCTGAAACACCATGTTGACCGGCCGGCGATAGGGCGGCGTGCCGGCCATGTCCCGGCCGCGGATGAACACCTGGCCTTCGCTCGGCTGCTCGAAGCCGCCGATCATGCGCAGGCATGTCGTCTTGCCGCAGCCGGACGGTCCGAGAAGGGCGACAAAGGCGGACGGAGGGACCGTCAGATCGATGCCGCTGACAGCGGTCACGGCGCCGTAGCGCTTGGTGACGCCGCGAAACTCGATGTCTGGCACTGCGGTCAAAGTGCTGGCTCCAGCAACAGGGCTATTTCCGGACGCTACCAGAGCCAATGGCGGCTAGTATATACCTCGCAGGTGGTATATCTAGTCTATTTTCTCGTTTAAGGGGGTATGGTTTGAGTGCGTCCCGCAGCGACGAATACAGCCAACTCGCTGCGCTTGTCGCGGCAACGCGAGAAGCCAGCGGCGACCTGTTCGGCCAGGCAATGGTCGGCTGGCTGCGACAGCACGTCCACTTCGACCACTGCGTGATCTTCGGTTATCGCGGCGCCTCACGACCGCTGCTGCTGTTCGAAACCTTCTCGCCGGCCGAGAGCCATGTCTTTGTCACGCTCTATCAAGAAGGGCCTTATCTGCTCGACCCGTTTCATCACGCGGCGGTGGAGCGCAAGGAGGGGTTCTGGCGCATGCGCGAACTGGCGCCCGACCGTTTCTATGCCAGCGAGTATTTTCGCACCTACTACAGCCAGACAAGGCTCGCCGAGGAGGTCGGCTTCTTCGTGCCATTGCCCGGCAAGGATGCGCTGGTGCTGTCGCTGATGCGGTTGCAGGCCTCGGGGCCCTTCGGCACCGCCGATGCCAGGCTGCTGCGCGACATGGCGCCGGCGGTGATCGGTTTCGCCCGGTTGCGCTGGCCAGCTCTTGCGGGCGACGAGCCGGACGAAGCGGAACAGGACGAGACGATCGCCGCAGTCAACGAGTTCGACCGCGCGCACATCTGGGAGAGCCTGTCGCTGACGCCGCGCGAAAAGCATGTCGTCGATCTGGTGCTGCAGGGGCATTCCACCGAGTCGATCGCGAGAGCCATGCGCATCGTGCCGGGAACCGTGAAGGTCCACCGCCGCAACATCCACCGCAAACTCGGCATCAAATCCCAGGCCGGACTGTTCGCCCGTTTCATCGAGATCATCGAGAGCCGGCGTTGAAATCGCTGACGTGACGAGAGTATTTGTTTTTACGCAATTCCCAAGGGAAAGCGCTACGCGCTTTTCCCGGGAAAACCGTTTCACACTTTTCCTGGAATTGCTCTAGCTGATCGCGTCGAGCGCCTGCCGCTGGCGGTGCATTTCGAGGAAAATCTTGTAGTCGCGGTCGAAGCGGCCTGATGCGGCCGGGTTCGAGGCGCGTGTTCTGCCGCCTTGCTGCATGGCGACGCAAGCGGCATTCAGATCAGGGAATAGGCCTGCGGCGGTGGCGGCGACCATGCCGGTGCCGAGCAGCACCGCTTCATCGGCCAGCGGCTCGATGACAGCGCAGCCGGTGGCGTCGGCATAGAGCTCCATCAAAAGCGGGTTCTTGGTGTGGCCGCCGGTGACGTGCAGCGTGTCGATCAAATAGCCGTTCTCGTTCAGCGCCTCCAGCACATGGCGCACGCCGAGCGCGATGCCGACGGCGGTGCGCCAGTAGAGCTTGCACAGGCTGTCGAAGGAGGCGTCCAGCGTCAGCCCACTGACCACGCCAACGGCATGCGGATCGGCAAGCGGCGACCGGTTGCCGTGGAAGTCGGGCAGCACATGCAGCCTGGCGGCGAGCTTGTCGCCCTCGGTGGCGCGCAATTCGGCAACGCGCCTGGCGATCTTCGCATGCATGGCCGCATCCGGCTCGCCGCCGGCGCCATGCCAGCGGATGATGTGGTCGAGCAGCGCGCCGGTTGCCGACTGCCCACCTTCCGACAGCCACAGTTTTGGCAGCGCCGCACCGTAATAGGGGCCCCAGACGCCGGCGAAAGGCTGCGGGTCGGGCGACATCGCCATGACGCAGGACGACGTGCCGGCGATCAGCGCCAGATGCCGGCCGATATTCTGTTCGTCGCCGGCAAAGCCGCCGAGCACGCCGAGCGCGCCGGCATAGGCGTCGATGACGCCGGCGCCGACCCGGCAGTTCTCGGTCAGGCCAAGCTCCGCTGCCGCTTCTGCCGAGAGCGTGCCGATGTCGGCGCCAACCGCACTCGCCCTCTCCGGCAGGTTGCCGTGCTCGAACAGATCGCCGAGCCCGACGGTCTCGAAAAAGTCGCGCCGCCAGCCGGTCTGCTCATGCGCCAGATAGGTCCATTTGGCGGTCAGCGTGCATTGCGAGCGCGCCAGCGAACCGGTCGCCTTCCAGGTCAGGAAATCGGTGAGGTCGAATAGATAGCCGGCTTCATGCCACGTGCCGGGCAGATTGCGCTTCAGCCACATCAGCTTCGGCGTCGCCATTTCCGGCGACATGACGCCGCCTATATAGTCGAGCACGGCGTGGCCGCTTGCCGTACATTCGTCGGCTTCGGCGATGGCGCGATGGTCGAGCCAGACGATGGTGTCCCAGCGCCGCTCGCCGGTCACCGACACACTGAGCTGGCCGCCGTCCCTGTTCAGCACCACCAGCGAACAGGTGGCGTCGAACGAGATGCCGACAATATCCTGCGGCGCCACACCCGCCTTTTCGCGTGCCGCCCGCACGGCAATGCACACCGCCGACCAGATGTCCTGCGAATTGTGCTCGGCGTGGTCGGCCTTCGGCTGGTGCATCACGATCGGATGCTCGGCGCGGCCGAGCAAGGTGCCTGACGTGTCGAGAATGCCCGCGCGGGCGCTCCCGGTGCCGACATCGACCGCGCAAACGAAGCTTTTCGTCAAGATGCTTTTACTCTCGCTCCCAGGCCTGCAATCAGATCGGGCAATTGCAGCATGTCAGCGAATATAAAGTCCGGTTCACTCGACGCAAGCCGCGCTTTCAAGGCCGGGTTGCCGGCGTGCGAACCGCCGGTGAAGGCAAATACGCGCATGCCGGCGGCGCGCGCAGCCGCGATGCCGGCCGGGCTGTCCTCGACGACGATGCAATTGCCAGGATGCGCGCCCATGGCGGCGGCTGCATGCAGAAAAAGATCCGGCGCCGGCTTGCCGCGCGCGACCATGGCGGCGCTGAACAGATGCGGTTCGAGCAGGCCGAGAAGCCCGGTGACGTCGAGCGCATAGCGGATGCGGTCGAGCGTGCCGGAGGAAGCGACGCAGCAGGGTACGCCCAGCTTCGGCAGGATTTCCCTGATGCCGGGGATCGGCTTCAGCTCCTCGCGGAATTTGCGCATCAGTTCGACGCGCATGTCGGTCAGATGGCTGTCGCTGATGTCGATCGCGAAATCGCGGCCGAGAATTTCGCGCACGCTCTTCATGCTCTTGCCGAGGAAGTGCTCATAGGCGGCATCTTCGCTGACCGAGCCGCCGGCAGCCGCGATCATGCCGAGCAAGGCCGAGACCGACAGCGCCTCGCTGTCGACCAGCACGCCGTCACAGTCGAAGATGACCAGTTCGGGCGTCATTGCGGCTCGCGTCAGAGCTTGCCGGCGATGTAGCGCGTCAGCGTCGCGCGCGCGCCATTCGCCCACAAGACGTTGAGCGCATGGGCAAAGGCCTCGGCGAAAGGTGCTGCGCGGCCAACATCGCCATAGATGTCCTCCATCGCAAGCCAGGCGCCGGGCTTGTCCTTCGCCGCGCTGGCGGTTGCCTGCAACCGGTCCCAGCTCGGGTCGTTGGCTTCGATGACGGCGCCGCTGTCGGTCGTGCCGAAGCAATAGCGACACCACAGCGCCGATTCCAGCGCCAGACCGGCAACGCCTTTGCCGGCCTTCAGCCGGTCGGCGATGGTCGGGATGATGAATTTCGGCTGCCGGTTGGAACCGTCGAGGCAAAGCCGGCGAATGGTGTCGCCGATCTTGGGGTTGGAGAAGCGGTGCTCGATGAGTTGATAGTAGTCTTCCAGAACGGTGTCCGGCACCGGCGGCACGGTCGGAATGATCTCATCCTGTTCGAGTTTGGCGAGAAAGCCGCGCACCAGCGGCTCCTGCATCGCCTCATGGACGAAATGGATGTCCATCAGTCCCGCGGGATAGGCGATCGTGGCATGGCCGCCATTGAGGATGCGGATCTTCATCAGTTCGTAGGGCGCGACGTCTTTGACGAATTGCACGCCGACCTTTTCCAGCGGCGGGCGACCGTCGGTGAAATGATCCTCCAGTACCCATTGCTTGAACGGCTCGCAGAACACCGGCCAATTGTCTTCAAGGCCGAATTCCGTCGCCAGAATGCCGCGCTCGCGATCGGAGGTGGCCGGCGTGATGCGGTCGACCATGCCGTTCGGAAAGGCGACGTTGTCGCTCGCCCAGTTGGCCAGATCCTCGTCGATCAGGCGGGCCAGCCCAATGACGCCGTCCGAGGTGACATGGCCGTTATGAGGAATGTTGTCGCAGGACATGACTGTGAAGGGCACGATGCCGTCGGCGCGGCGGCGCATCAGCCCGGCCAAGATGAGGCCGAACACCGTCTTCGGCGTCGTGCCGGCCTGCGCATCGGCGACGATATCGGGATGGGTCGGGTTGAACTTGCCGGAGGCCGGATCGATGAAATAGCCGCCCTCGGTGATGGTCAGCGAAACGATCTTGATCGCCGGATCGGCAAGCTGGTCGATGATCGCGTCGGCGTCGCCGGGCGTCAGGAAGTCGATCATGACGCCGGTGACGCGGGCGCTCATATGGTCGGAATCCTGCTCGACCACGGTGGTCAGCCAGTCCTGCTCCTGCAGCTTGGTGCGGCCAACCTTTTCGCCCTCGAAGACGCCGGCGCCGATCAACGCCCAGTCATGGCCGATACCCGAATTGAAGAGGTCGTCGAGATAGACGGCCTGGTGCGAGCGATGGAAGTTGCCGACGCCGAAATGGACGATGCCTGGTTTGAGCCTGGCGCGGTCGTACTGCGGACCGGCAACCTTGGCGGGGAGTTTGGCGAGGATGGAGGAAGAGAGTTTCACGGTCATCTGCTTTACCCTTTTGCCGGTGCTTACCCGTTGCCGGCCTGACAATTCCGCCCTCAACCCTCTGAGGAGAGTGCGGGGACGGCACGTGCCTTTGGCATTCGTGCCGCCCCGCCTCGCGACGCCTTTCTCCCCGGAGGAAAGGGATAGGGGCGCCTCCCCCTCAACTCATCCGCCTCAGCTCATCCATTGGCCGCCATCGACATTGTAGGTCTGGGCGACGATGTATTCGGCCTCGTCGCTGGCCAGGAACACCGCCATGCCCGAGAGGTCTTCAGGCTTGCCCATGCGGCCGTAAGGCACGCCCTCGCCGACCAGCCGCTTCTTCTCGCCCTTCGGCCGGTTCTCGTACTTTGCAAACAGCGCATCGACGTCATCCCACATGTCGCTGTCGACGACGCCCGGCGCGATGCCGTTGACGTTGATGCGGTGCTTGATCAGGTCGAGCCCGGCAGACTGGGTCAGCGAAATGACCGCCGCCTTGGTGGCGCAGTAGACAGCGACCAAAGGCTCCCCGCGCCGACCGGCCTGGCTCGCCATGTTGATGATCCTGCCGCCCTTGCCACGCGCGATCATCGAGCGCGCGGCGGCCTGCAGCATGAACAGCGTGCCGGCGACATTGACCGAAAACAGTCTGTCGTAGCTGGCCTTCGATATTTCGACGATCGGCGCCAGGTCGAACAGAGCGGCGTTGTTGATCAATATGTCGAGGCCGCCGGTTTTGGCCTCGACCGCCTTCACTGCCGCCTCGATCGAGGCGAGCTCGGAGACGTCCAGCCTGACCGCATAGGCCGCCGCGCCGATCGCCGCCGCCGTTTTCTGCGCGGCCTCCAGGTTTATGTCGGCGATCGCCACCGTGGCACCTTCGCGCGCGTAGGCTTCGGCAAAAGCCCTGCCGATGCCGCGCGCCGCCCCGGTGATCAGCGCCGATTTGCCTTTCAGCCTCACTGCGTCAGCGCCTTTCCGTCGGGGCCGAAGCGATGCATCCGGACCTTGTCGGGCGTGAGATAGATGGTGTCGCCGTGACGGACGGGCATTTCGCCGTCAGCGCGCACGGTCAGCGTCCCGACACCGTCAGCCTGGACGTGCAGGAAGGTGTCGGAGCCGAGATGTTCGGCAACACCGACAGTGGCTTTCCAGTCGCCCGCCGTGGTCGAGATGTTCATGTGCTCGGGACGGATGCCTATGGTCTTGGCGCCGTATTTGGCGGCCGGCGCCCCTTCGATCAGGTTCATCTTCGGCGAACCGATGAAGCCTGCCACGAACAGGTTCTTCGGCGACTTGTAGAGTTCCATCGGCGAGCCGACCTGCTCGATGTTGCCGGCGTTGAGCACGACGATCTTGTCGGCCATGGTCATGGCTTCGATCTGGTCGTGGGTGACGTAGATCATCGTCGTCTTGAGCTGATGATGCAGCTCGCTGATCTCGAGACGCATGGTGCCCCGCAGCGCCGCATCGAGGTTGGACAGCGGTTCGTCGAACAGGAAGGCCGAGGGCTGGCGCACGATGGCGCGGCCGATGGCGACGCGTTGGCGCTGGCCGCCGGAGAGCTGGCCCGGCCGGCGCTCGAGATAGTTGGTAAGGTTCAGGACGCGCGCGGCGTCCTTCACCTTCTTGTCGATCGTCGCCACATCCTCGCCCGCCATCTTCAGCGGGAAGCCGATATTCTTGGCGACCGTCATATGCGGGTAGAGCGCATAGGACTGGAACACCATGGCCAGCTTGCGCTTGGCCGGCGCCTCGCCGGTGACGTCGCGGCCATCGATGTTGATGGTGCCGCCGCTGGTGTCCTCGAGACCAGCGATGAGACGCAGCAGCGTGGACTTGCCGCAACCCGACGGGCCGACGAAGACGACGAACTCACCGTTCTCGATGACCAGGTCGAGACCCGGAATGATGACCGTCGATCCGAAATGCTTGGAGACGTTCTTGAGCGTGATATTTCCCATGGTTTCCTCCCCGAGGGGTAAGTATTTGGTTTTACGCAATTCCGGACGGAAAACCGCTGCACACTTTTCCTGGAATTGCTTTCGCCGGTTGCTTCAGGCCGTTTCGGTTTACTTCACGGCTCCGAACGTCAGGCCGCGCACCAGCTGCTTCTGGCTGAACCAGCCCATGATCAGGATCGGGGCGATGGCCAGCGTCGAGGCTGCCGAAAGCTTGGCCCAGAACAGGCCTTGCGGGCTTGAGAACGAGCTGATGAAGGCCGTCAGCGGCGCCGCCTCGGTGGTGGTGAGACGAATGGTCCAGAACGCTTCGTTCCATGCCAGGATGATGTTGAGGAGCATGGTCGAGGCGATGCCCGGCACAGCCATAGGGGTCAGCACATAGGCGATCTCGCCCCACAGCGTGGCGCCGTCCATGCGCGCCGCTTCGAGGATTTCGCCCGGGATTTCGCGGAAGTAGGTGTAGAGCATCCACACCACGATCGGCAGGTTGATCAGCATCAGCATGACCATCAGGCCGATGCGGCTGTCGAGCAGGCCGGTGTCGCGGAAGATCAGGTAGATCGGGAACAGCACCGCGACCGCCGGCATCATCTTGGTCGAGAGCATCCACATCAGGATGTCCTTGGTCCACTTGCCCGGCGAGAAGGCCATCGACCAGGCGGCCGGAACCGCAACGATCAGGGCCAGGATGGTCGAGCCGACCGCGAGCAGCACCGAGTTGAAGAAGAACTTGAAGTAGCCGCTCTGCGCCTGAACCTCGGTATAGCTCTCGAACGTCCCCGACGGGATCAGGGCGAAGCCCTGGATGGCTTCCTGCTCCGACTTGAACGAGGTGATGATCGTATAGAGGATCGGGAAGAAGATCAGCAGCGCGACGATCCAGGCGGCGCCCGTCGCAATGACCTTGTGTTGGGTGGTGACTGCACGTGCCATCGTATCCTCCCTTACTTGTCCAGGTTCTTGCCGACTGCGCGCATGGCGAAGAAGGCGACGATGTTGGCGAGAATGACGGCGATGACACCGCCGGCGGATGCCTGGCCGATTTTGAACTCCAGCAATGCCTTCTGGTAGACGAGGAAGGGCAGGTTGGTGGAGGCGTAGCCGGGGCCGCCATTGGTGGTGACCAGGATCTCGGCATAGACCGACAGCAGGAAGATGGTCTGGATCAGGATGACGACGGTGATGGCGCGCGACATGTGCGGCAGCGTCAGATAGATGAAGCGGCTGACGAAGCCGGCGCCGTCCATCTCGGCGGCTTCCTTCTGCTCACCGTCGAGCGACTGCAGCGCGGTCAACAGGATCAGCGTGGCGAAGGGTAGCCATTGCCAGGCGACGATGATGATGATTGCCGTCATCGGATGCTGCCCGAACCAGTCGATCGGTTGAGCCCCGAAGAAGCGCGCAATGTCGGCAAAGACGCCGTATTGCGGGTGCATGATCATGTTCTTCCAGACCAGTGCCGCGACCGGCGGCATAACGAAGAACGGTGAGATGACGAGGATGCGCACGATCCCCTGTCCCCACATCGGTTGATCGATCAAAAGCGCCAGCAGGATGCCGCCGATCACGGTAATCAGCAGAACGCTGACCACCAGGACAAGCGTGTTGAGGATCGACTGCAGGAAGGCCGGGTTGGAATAGAACAGCGCGTAGTTGGAGAAGCCGACGAACCCGTCGCGGACCGGATTGAGCGGATTGTACTGCTGGAAGGAGAACCACAGGGTGATGACCAGCGGCACGATCATCCAGACGAACAGCAGCACCACGGATGGCGCCATCATGAAACGGGCAAGCGAACGGGTCTGCTGAGTAGCCATGACGGTCACCCTTCAAGGTCAGCCAAATTTTCAAGTGTGGGAAAGGGGCCGCCCGAACTGGGATTCGGGCGGCCGTTGCCGGTCAAGGAGGAGACCGGCAGTCGGCACCGGGAGGAGCCTTACTTGCTATAACCGCCTTCGGTCATTGCCGCGGTGGCAGCGTCCTGGGCCTGCTTCAGGGCATCGTCGACACTCGACTGGCCGGCAAGAGCCGCCGAGAAGAGCTGGCCGACGGTGGTGCCGAGGCCCTGGAATTCAGGAATGGCGACGAACTGCACGCCGACATAGGGCACCGGCTTGACGGTCGGATGCGTCGGGTCGGCGGCGTTGATGGAGTCCAGCGTCATCTTCGCGAAGGGCGCTGCCTTCTGGTACTCGGCGTTGGCGTAGAGCGAGGTGCGCGTGCCTGGAGGAGCGCTGGCCCAGCCTAGCTTGGAGGCGACGAGCTCGGAGTAGTGCTTGCTGGTTGCCCAGGAGACGAACTTCTGAGCCGCATCAGCTTTCTGCGTACCGGCCGGAATCGCCAGCGACCATGCCCACAGCCAGTTGCCGCGCTTGCCGAGACCGGTGTCAGGCGCCAGCGCATAGGCAACCTTGTCGGCGACCTTCGAGCTCTTGGGGTCGGAGACCATGGATGCGGCGACCGTGGCGTCGATCCACATACCGCACTTGCCCTGCTGGAACAGCGCCAGGTTCTCGTTGAAGCCGTTGGACGAGGCGCCCTCGGGGCCGTCGGCCTTCATCAGGTCGACGTAGAACTGCAGCGTGTTCTTCCATTCCGGCTGGTCGAACTGCGGCTTCCAGTTCTCGTCGAACCAGCGTGCGCCGAAGGAGTTCGACATGGCGGTGAGGAAGGCCATGTTCTCGCCCCAGCCGGCCTTGCCGCGCAGGCAGACGCCGTTCACGCCATTGGCGCGGTCGGTCATCTTGTCGGCGGCCTGCTTGATGAAGTCCCAGGTCGGCGCGTCGGGCATCTTGAGGCCGGCCTTGTCCATCAGGTCCTTGCGGTACATGACGAAGGAGCTCTCGCCGTAGAACGGTGCTGCATAGAGCTTGCCGTCGACCGAAAGGCCCCCGGCGATGGCCGGCAGGATGTCCTTGACGTCGTAGTCGTCGCCGAGCTTGTCGAGCGGCAGGAGCCAGCTCTGCTTGGCCCAGATCGGAACCTCGTAGGTGCCGATGGTCATCACGTCATACTGGCCGCCCTTGGTGGCGATGTCGGTGGTGACACGCTCACGCAACACGTTCTCTTCGAGCGTGACCCAGTTGAGCGTGATGTCGGGGTTCGCCTTGGTGAAGTCCTCCGTCAGCGTCTGCATGCGGACCATGTCAGCATTGTTGACGGTGGCGATGGTGATGGATTCGGCATGTGCGGCGAAGGCAAGAGCGCTGGCCGACAACAAGCCCAGGGTGAGCGTGCGCAGTTTCATCAAATTCCTCCCATGAACCAAGATGAGCATTTGCCTTGGTACTGAGCAATTACTCACTCGATGTTAATTATGTCAAGCCGGATTCGATGCTGCAGCGCAGCAGGCGCGGTGCCGCGAGGCATCTGGCGGGGAGAGAATATTGAAATAGATTGGGAGGGTAGCTGTCGGCGATTAGCAGACCGGCTTTGTGCTCGCCACAGCAACCCCATCCATGATGGAGCCAAGGACCAATGCCCTCAGCCGTGAGCTGGGTAGCTTCCGACAGAATATTCGAAAACCGTGCCATAGCGGGTTTGCTTGGCTCTGGTCAGCGTTTCTGTCACCCGGATCCAGTTGGGTTCGTCCTTGCGCAGCCTAACTTCCCGGCCGATTGCCTTTGCAGCAGCTTGAAACGGCGCGAATGCTTCGATCACGTGCGTCACACGCACGGTGTTGTTTTCGATTTCTTCGACACGATAGACTTTCATCAGCCCGCTGATCGATCCTGTTTCAATCCGCGGACGATTGATCCTCTTCGATTGAGTCGCCACAAGCACGGGGCCTGCCAGGCCAGCGATATCGACAGCGTTTTTGTCAGGCTTGGTTAACCGCCCCGCCGCAGTGCGACTGCGTGCTGGTAAGTCTTCTTGGAAAAGCCCACGGGGTCCTCTGCCCTAGGCGCAGGCGATCTCAGCCAGGATCCAGTCGCGGAAGGCGCGGATCTTCGGCACGTTGCGGCGCGCCGTCGGATAGACCAGCCAATAGGCGTGGCCGTCGTCGCCAACCAGGTCGAAGGGCTGGATCAGGCGGCCGTCGGCGAGTTCGGTCTTGAACAGCGCCGTGGTCAGGATCGCCACGCCATGGCCGGCGATCGCCGCATTCGCCTCATAGGCCTGAGCGCCCATGCTGGTGCCGGGGCGGCTGGCAAGTTCATCCGCAGGCACGCCGGCCAGGGCGAACCATTCCCGCCACCAGATGTCGCCGGGATCGAGAATGGGCAGCTTGAACAGGTCGGCCGGTTCGTGGACGCCGCCGATGCTGGCGGCGAGTGCCGGACTGAGCACCGGCGTGAAATCGGCCTTGAACAGAAGATGTGTTTCCACCCCCGGCCATTTGCCGCTGCCGGAGCGGATGGCGATGTCCATGTCCTCGCGGGCGAAATCGATGACCCTGTTCGAGGTATCGACGCGCACCGCCAGCGACGGATGCGACAGCTGGAAGGAGCCGAGATGTTGCGCCAGCCAGTTCGAGGCGAAGGTCAGCAGCGTCGAAACGCAAAGCACGCCATCAGCGCCGCCGCGTACGGCCGAATAGGCGCTCGAGAGCAGGCTGAACGCCTCGCTGACGGCAGGCGCCAGGCGCTGGCCGGATTCGGTCAGCACGATCTGGCGCGGCTGGCGCAGGAACAGCGGCGAGCCGACGCGCTCCTCCAGGAGCTTGATCTGGTAGCTGGCGGCGGCCTGGGTCATGCCGAGTTCCTGCGCAGCCTTGGTGAAGGAGAGATGCCGTGCGACGGCCTCGAACACCCTGATGGCCTGCAGCGGCGGCAGTTGGGAAATCGACGGTGACGAGCCGAGATGGGGCATAAGCCCTCCTTATGGGTCATGATCGACGTTTGATTGGCGGCAAGGGCCAATCAGACCGATATTTGGCGTCGAAGATCAATCCAGTTCAAGCATAGCGGAGGCTGAAGATCATGACCACGGTACAGCAAAAGCTCCATTCGATCCCGGCGCAGAGCTGGTTTTCCGTGCTGGCGCACGAATTCTCTCAACTTTTGAGCCGCCGGCGCGGCTATGTCGACGTCCGGGAGTTGTCCCCGCATTTGCAGCGCGACATGGGCTTCCTCGATGGCAACGACGTTTACGGGCGGCATAAGTAGCCGTGCCGATTTTATCGCCAGCTCAGGTGTCGAGCAGGGCTGAGGCGGTCCGCTCGTCGGTGATGAGGCCATTGACCAGTCGCCGGTTCACCGCGGCCAGAATGCCCGGCAATTTGCGCTCGCCCATGGCGAGCGCAATGACCAGCGACTTTTCGCGTGACGGCAAGGCCGCCGACGACACCCGGTCGTTGGTGATGCCGTCGATCATGCGGCCTTCCCGGTCGAACACCCAGCCGACGATCTCGGCGACCCCGCCGGCCTTTTGCAGCGCCTTCAATTCACTTTCCGAGATGAAGCCGTCCTCATAGAGTGGCGCCTTCGGGCCGAGATCGCCGATACCGACAAAGGTGACGTCGGCTTCCGCGGCAAGCGCCAGCGTCGGCTGGATCATTGGCTGCGCGAGCAGCATTTCGCGTTCTTCGGGTGACGAGGCGATGACCGGCAGCGGCATCGGAAACGAGCGCGCCTTGACCCTGTCGGCCATGGTGAAGATGACGTTGTAGAAGGCGGCGGAGCCGTCGGGCGAGATGTTGCCGGTCAACGACACCACCTTATGCTGCGAGCATTCCATCGGCGGTAACTGCTCGATCGCCGCCTTCAGCGTGCGGCCGGTGCCGATGGCCATGACGATCGGCGTCGGCGACCTGAGCCGCCGCTCGATCTCGGCCGCGGCCGCCTCGGCAATGCCGATCGTGGTCGAGGACGAGGTCGGATCGCTCGGCACGACTTCGACCAAATCGAGCGCGAAGCGCGACCTCAGCCGCGCGGCAAGGTCGAGGCAATTGGCGATCGGGTGGTCGACGCGCACCTTGATCAGTCCTTCCGAAACCGCCAGCGATACCAGCCGCTGCGCCGTCTGCCGGGAGATGCCGAGCGTGGCGGCGATCTGGTCCTGCGTGTTTCCGGCGACATAATAAAGCCAGCCGGCGCGCGCCGCCTCGTCCAGCCTGTTGCTGCCGCCGTCCTGCCGCGAATTCAAAATCCGTCTCCCAAGCCTGCCCCATTGGGCGAAGCGTCATAGTCTTGCAGGGAATGCGGCTGCGCGCAATTGTCTATACGAAGGGCAATTGCCTGACGCGCCGGTCGGACGGCAGCGAGGCAATCGCCCCAGCCAAAATCGCCGGCGAACGGGTTCGGCGGTTTATCTCCCGATACAAACACTTTAAGGGGATCGGCAAAAGGAGCCTCGCATGACGCCGAAAGCGGTTTTCTGGGATATGGACGGCACGCTGGTCGACAGCGAGCCGCTGCATGAAGCCGCCCTGGTCGCGGCGCTGCGCAGCGTCGGCATCGCGCCGCCGGTCGACCTGCATGAGCGGGTGCTGGGCATCGCCGCATGGCCAGTCTACGAGATGCTGCGCGCCGAGTTCGGCCTTGACCTGCCCTTCGATGACTGGATCGTGCGCAAATACGATCATTACATGCCGATGGCCGCAACGCTGAAGCCCCGCCCCGGCGCGATCGAGGTCTTCAACGAATTGCGCGCGCTTGGCGTGCAGCAGGCGGTGGTGTCCAATTCAGACCGCGTGATCGTCGATGCCAATCTGAACGCGGTTGGCCTGATCTATCCCGGCATGCGCACGATCAGCCGCAACGATGTGCGCGAGGGCAAGCCGCACCCGGAACCCTTCCTGCGCGCCGCTTGGCTGGCCGGCGTCGACCCTGCGGACGCGGTGGCGGTCGATGACAGCGTCACCGGCGCCACATCCGGTCTGGCAGCCGGGATGCGGACGATTTTCTGGCCGGAAGCGCCGATGGCAGGACCGCCGGGCGCTGTTGTTATCAATAGTGCTGAAGAGCTGCGAGGCGAACTCGGTCTCTGAGACCGATTGCGAACGTCAGCGCTGCCCCTCATCCGCCCTTCCGGCACCTTCTCCCCGTTGAACGGGGAGAAGGCAAGAGCGATCAGCTCCGGTAGACCGGTTCTTCCTCGTCGAGGATTGCCTTCAGCTCGGCAAGGTGACGCTCCGCCTGTCCGGGATAGTCGTCCATCTCCCTGGCCGCCTTTTCGGCAATGGCGTCCGAGAGCGTTCGCAGCGGACGGCCGGTCCACAGCGCCTTGATGTAGGTCTCGGCGGCGCGCTCGAAATAGAACATGCGGTTGAAGGCGTCGGCGACGGTATCGCCGATGACCATGACGCCGTGATTGCCCATCACCATCACCTTGACCTTGGGATCGGTGAGCAGTT
Source organism: Mesorhizobium sp. PL10 (assembly GCF_053714315.1). Taxonomy (NCBI): domain Bacteria; kingdom Pseudomonadati; phylum Pseudomonadota; class Alphaproteobacteria; order Hyphomicrobiales; family Phyllobacteriaceae; genus Mesorhizobium; species Mesorhizobium sp. PL10. Next base: position 66,721 of record NZ_JBSKBR010000007.1, read on the forward strand.
GCGAGCAGCGCTCGCCCTCTTCCTCGAAAGCCAGTCCGCCATAGTGGGCGTCGACGACATGGCGGTTGAAGAACATGGCCGAGTTCTGGTCGATCGGCGGCAGGGTCGAGTCGGCCAGCGACGCCAGAACGGTGGCGTGAATGGAGTGGACATGCATGGCGCAGCGGGCGTGCGGGACGTTGCGATGGATGGCGCCATGCAGGCCCCAGGCCGTCGGGTCCGGTGCATTCGGGCTGGACAGTGTTTCGGGATCGTTGGCGTCGATCAGCAGCAGGTCGCTCGCCTTGATGCGTGAGAAATGCACCTGATTGGGGTTCATCAGGAATTTCGTGCCGTTCTCGTTGACCGACAGCGAGAAATGATTGGCCACGGCTTCATGCATGTTGAGCCTTGCGGTCCAACGGAAGGCAGCGGCGAGATCGACGCGCTCCTCGTAATAGGGCAGGTTGGTCAGCGGCTCTTTCTGCAGACGGGCGATGCTCATCCTAAGATCCTCCATTTCCCCGGAGAATGCCGCGCCCAACCGTGGCCAGCAACCGGTAAGTGCTGGGTCAGGCGGCGGAGCGGGCCGACTGCAGCCCGCCATGCTCGACGATGAAGTCGATCACTTCCTGCAGGCCCTTGCCGCGCGACAGGTCGGTGAAGCCGAAGGGGCGCTTGCCGCGCATGCGGGCGGCGTCGCTCTCCATGACTTCGAGGTTGACGTTGACATAGGGGGCCAGATCGCTCTTGTTGATGATGAGGAAATCGGAACGGGTGATCGCCGGCCCGCCCTTGCGCGGGATTTCCTCGCCCTGGCAGACGGAGATGACATAAAGGGTCAGGTCGGCAAGGTCGGGCGAGAAGGTGGCAGCAAGATTGTCGCCGCCGGATTCGATGAAGACGATGTCGAGGTCGGGAAACTTTTTGTTCAACCCGGCGATCGCCTGCAGATTGATGGAAGCATCTTCCCGGATAGCGGTGTGCGGACAGCCGCCGGTCTCGACACCGACGATGCGATCCTCGGGCAGCGCCTGCAGGCGAGCCAGCATCAGGGCGTCTTCCTTGGTGTAGATGTCGTTGGTGACGACGGCGATGGAAAAATCGTCGCGCAGCGCCTTGCAGAGCTTTTCGGTGAGCGTCGTCTTGCCGGATCCGACAGGGCCGCCGATGCCGATGCGCAGAGGACCATTGGCCTGAGTCATGCAGAAAACTCCGTGATGGCGAGGATTGCGAAGCTGAGCCCGATCAGCAGGCAGAGCGGCGAATAGAAACTGACGTCCAGCCGCGCAAAAGGCTGTTCCGGCGCCAGCCGGCGCCACCAAGGCGTGAAGCCGGCGATGCCGCGGCCGAGAAACACCAGCCCGATGAGCAGCGCCGTGGCGGCGAGGCCTTCCCTGGGAAAAGGCGAGGCAAAGACACCTGTGAGCGCCAGCGGCCACAGCGTTGCCAGACACAGGCAAGCGGCAACGGCAAAACAGGCAATCGGCGTCGGCATTTCGTCGACGCCGCGAAAGCCGACAACGGCGTGAGCGCAGGAAGCACCGTCCCTGCCCGGCCAGATGCCGCCGAGGCCCCAATAGACATGCAGCGCGGTGATCAAAAGCAGGACTGCCGAGAGGGGGAAAGCGAGGACAGTCATGAGCGGAACAGCCTGGAATATTGCGTCTCGTGCTTCATCGCCATGACGTCGGAGACGAAGGCGCAGCCGCCGAGCTCGTCCAATGTCGAGCCGGCCGCGCGCGCGGCGGTCGCCAGCGCCAGCGGCTCGAAGCCGGCGAGCAGGGCAGTCGCTCCGCTTTGGCCGACGACGCCGAGCCGGATCGACGCCTGGACGAGGTTGGAGAAGAAGGCCTGCAGGAAGGCGGACAGCGCGTCCTGAAGCGCAATGCCGTTGCCGCCGGCAACGGCGCCGACGGCGACGCAGTAGGCGCATTCGGCCGGCAAACGCCCTAGCACGGGGTTGGGCCAGGCCGATGCCGCTTTCAGGAACGCGGCGCCTTGCAGCATGGTTTCGGTGTGGCGCTCGGACGATCCGGCCAGCGCTTCGGCGAGCGCGGCGATGTCATCGAGGTCGCCGTCATCGCGGGCGCGACGCCAGGCCTCGGCGAACAGCACTGCGTCGTTCCAGCCCGAGCCCATCTCGACGAGCGTTTCGAGCCAGCCGGCCAGGCCTTCGCTGTCGACTACCAACCCGCCATGCACCGCCCGTTCGAGGCCGTGACTGTAGGAGAAGCCGCCGACCGGAAAGGCCGGCGACAGCCACGCCATCAGCCGCAGCAAAGCGATGCCGGAAGGCTGGTCAATCATGATCGTGGTGATGCCCGGCATGAGAATGGCTGTGGGAATGGGACTCGCTGTGCGCGTGAGAATGCCCATCATGGGAATGCGCTTCGGCGTGGCTGTGCGCGTGACCGTGATCGTGGCCGCCGGAATAGGCGCCACGCACCGGGTTGAACGACTCGGAGACCTCGTGCACCGTGGCGCCGAGCCCCTCCAGCATCGCCTTGATGACATGGTCGCGCAAAATCAGGATGCGGCCTGGCTCGATCGCCGCCGCCAGATGCCGGTTGCCGATATGCCAGGCGAGTTCGGTCAGATGCACCGCGTCGCGGGCGCGGATGTCGTAGATTTCTTCAGGCGCTGCCGTGATTTCGACATGGCGGCCGTCCTCCAGCACCAGCCGGTCGCCATCGTTCAGGGTCACAGGCTCGGGCAGGTCGACCAGCACCTTGCTGCCGTCGGCAAGTTCGATGGCGCGGCGGCGCAGATGGCGCTCGTCATGCGGCAGAACGGCACGACCGGACGGGGTTGTGGTTTCGGCACGGCCGGCAGGCAACACCGAGACGGCACGCGGGAATTTGGTGAAATCGGTGTTGAGGTTGAGTTTCATCGGATGGAACCTCCGTTCGCTTGGGCCCGCGCGCGGGCCGGCCGCGAAAGCACGCGGTCGAAATAAGCATTGACCCGTTCTGACTCGACCGGGAATTTGCCGGCGCGAGCCCAGCTGCCCATGTCGCCAAGCAGCACGTCGACGGCGGAGAACCGGCCGCCCAGCGCAAACTGCCGGTCGCCCAGCCGAAGGTCGAGCGCCTTGGTCTCGGAGGCAAAATCGTAGGCGGCGGCGGGGCCGACATCGACCCGTACTTCCTTCGGCAGCAGGAAGCGGTGGCGCAAATTGTTCCACAGCGGCGCCTCGAACTCCGACTGGGCGAAATGCATCCAGGAATCCATTTCGGCGCGCCCGGCGACACCCGGATTGGCGCCCATGCCCTTGTCGGCGTGCTTGTCGGCGAGATAGACGCAGATTGCCGCCGAATCCGTCACCGTCAGCTCATCGTCGATCAGGATCGGCACCTTGCCCGACGGGTTCAGCGCATAAGCTTCCGGCGAGCGCAATTTGACCTCGACGAATTCATAGGGCTGCCCGAGTTCCTCGAGCATCCAGAGAACGCGGCTGACCCGGGATCCACGCGATCCGATGGCCTTGTACATGGTTGAACCCTCTTTCCCCCGAACCCTAGACCATAGCATTCGCTCAGACGATGGTGTCGAAGAGCCGCAGGATGAACGATACCTGGTAGATCAGCGTGCCGGCGACGAAGGCGATGTGAAAGCGGCGGTCGCGCACCAGTATGGCGGCGATGCACAGCGCAACAAAAACCGGCGTGCGGAACAGATATTCATGGCCGTAATGAGCGAAGTGCTCAGGCCCTTTCAAAAGCGTATCGACGACGTCGAGCAGGTAGGTGACGCCGAGCAGGCCGAAGAACCAGGCGCGCCGCGAATAGAAGTAGTCTTCATAGCTGGTGTAATCGAGCATGGAGTCAGGAAACAGCAGCGCGCACAGCAGGAACAAGGTGACGGCATAGGAGATGATGAAGAGGTATTTGCCGAAGGTCCAGGTCTCGATCGTGTAGAGGCCGAACTCCCACCACCAGAAATGTACCAGCAGCAACAACATGGAAGCGACCCAGGCGAGGTGCACGGGATAGAGCTTGTACTGGCCGGGATGCTGGACGATGCGGGCGAGCCCCGACAAAAGGCGCGTGACGCCAAGCCCGATCACCATGCCCATGACGATGCGAATATGCGGGAAGACGTCGTGGGCAGAGACGATTTCGGTGGCCATGACCAGTTGCGCGGTTTCTTTGAGCCGCATATTGCGGCCGCCCCGACCGGGTCGCAACGGATTTTGCCGGGTCGATCAAATCGCCCCTCGCATCAAAACAGAAAATACCGCTGCGCCATCGGCAGCACGGTTGCCGGCTCGCAGGTCAACAACTCGCCATCGGCGCGCACTTCGTACGTCTCCGGATCGACCTCGACATGCGGCGTGGCGTCGTTGAGCACCATCGAATGCTTGCCGATGCCGCCGCGTGTGTTCTCGACCGCGACGAACTGTTTTTCCACGCCGAGCCGGCCGTGCAGGCCCGACTCGAGTGCTGCCTTCGAAACGAAAGTCACCGACGAGTTGGTCCTGGCCTTGCCATAGGCGCCGAACATCGGCCGGTAATGCATCGGCTGCGGCGTCGGGATCGAGGCATTGGGATCGCCCATCGGGGCGGCAGCGATCATGCCGCCGATCAGCACCATGTCCGGCTTCACACCGAAGAAGGCCGGGTTCCACAGCACCAGATCGGCGCGTTTGCCGATCGCGATCGAGCCGATATCCCTGGACAGGCCATGCGCGATGGCCGGGTTGATGGTGTATTTGGCGATGTAGCGGCGGACGCGGAAATTGTCGTTGTTGCCGGTCTCCTGCGGCAGCGACCCGCGCTGGCGCTTCATCTTGTCGGCGGTCTGCCAGGTGCGGATCGCCACTTCGCCGACGCGGCCCATGGCCTGGCTATCCGACGAGATGATCGAGAAGGCGCCGATATCGTGCAAAATGTCTTCGGCGGCGATGGTTTCCTTGCGGATGCGGCTTTCGGCAAAGGCGATGTCTTCGGGGATGGACGGCGACAGATGATGGCAGACCATCAGCATGTCGAGGTGCTCAGCCAGCGTGTTCACGGTGTAGGGCCGGGTCGGGTTGGTCGAGGACGGGATGACGTTGGGCAGGCCGCAGACCTTGATGATGTCAGGGGCGTGGCCGCCGCCGGCGCCTTCGGTGTGGAAGGCATGAATGGTGCGGCCCTTGATCGCCGCGACGGTGTTTTCGACAAAGCCGGACTCGTTCAGCGTGTCGGTGTGGATCATCACCTGCACGTCGTAGTCATCTGCGACCGACAGGCAGCAGTCGATGGCCGCCGGCGTCGTGCCCCAGTCCTCGTGCAACTTCAGCGAGCAGGCGCCACCCAGCACCATCTCTTCCAGCGCTGCCGGCAGGGAGGCATTGCCCTTGCCCGACAGGCCGATGTTCATGGGAAAGGCGTCGAAGGACTGGATCATACGCGCCATGTGCCAGGGGCCCGGCGTGCAGGTGGTGGCGAGCGTGCCATGCGCCGGACCGGTGCCACCGCCGAGCATGGTGGTGATGCCCGACATCAGCGCCTCGTCGATCTGCTGCGGGCAGATGAAGTGGATATGCGCGTCGAAGCCGCCGGCGGTGAGGATCTTGCCTTCGCCGGCGATGATCTCGGTGCCGGGGCCGATGATGATTGTCACACCATCCTGCATGTCGGGATTGCCGGCCTTGCCGATGGCCGCGATGCGGCCGTCCCGGAGGCCGATGTCGGCCTTGAAGATGCCGGCTGAGGCATCGACCACCAGCGCATTGGTGATGACGGTGTCGACCGCGCCTCCGGCGCGGGAAACCTGGCTCTGGCCCATGCCGTCGCGGATGACCTTGCCGCCGCCGAATTTCACCTCTTCGCCATGGATGGTGAGATCCTTTTCGACCTCGATGAACAATTCGGTGTCGGCAAGGCGCACCTTGTCGCCGACGGTCGGGCCATACATCTGCGCATAGGCGGCGCGGGTAATTCTAGCCATCAGCAAATGCTCCTAAAACCGGTCTGGCCGAAGCCGAACTCCACATCGTCGCCATCCAATGGTCATGCAATGACCCGCTCGGCGACACCTTCTGATCCCATTTGGCGGTTGAGGTTGACATGCAACCCCGAAACGACCGTTTGCCAAATCCCTGGCCCATTCGATGGAAGGAAAATTCATGCGCAAAATCATCGTTCTTGCAGCCGTCGCCACGCTGGCCTCCGCGACAATTGCCGGCGCCCAGCAGCAGCCCACGCCGCAACCCAAGCCTGCGGCGCCCAGCGCTCAGCCGGCAGCGCCGGCGATCCAGAAGGTCAACATCGTCGATATCAGCGAATTGCCCCAGGCCACCCAGACGCAGGTCAATCAGGTGATCGCCCAGCGCGGCGATGCCGGCTTGCAGAAATTGCGCAGCTCGATCGACGCGACGCCGCAGATCAAGTCTGCGCTGCAAGCCAAGGGCCTCACCTCCGCACAGGTGGTTGCCGCCAGCATGACCACCGATGGCGCACTGACCCTGGTCACCAAGAAGGCGAGCTGACGACAAGGCCTGGCGGGTCGGTATCCGACCCGCCGGCCCTATTGCGGAGGGAACCTTCGCCGGACGGGAGTCGTTTGGCTTCTTTGGCGCCGAACGGCGTTGCGCAGAAAAGTTCGCCAGGAGCGACCTATGCCGACCATTCCCTTTGCCGACGCCAGATGGCTCCAGAGCATTGCGACTTGCGTGTTCCTCGCGGCCTACGGCCCGCCTGTCGCGCGGGCCCTTGAAAGCCAGGAGACCGTCAACCGGATCGTCGGCTCCGACGTGCGGCAGGAAGAGGCGCACACGACGACGGAGACCGGAAAGCTCATCGCCGCGATCGAGCGGACGCGTGAAAACATCGGCACAGTGCGCAAGACATCCAAGCTCGATACGGTGGATATCGTCTTCCTCACCGATGCGGCGCGCAGCGAAGGCGGTCCGCCGCCTGCCGTCGAAAACAAGGTCAAGCAGCATCAGGACGACATTACCGAATTGCGCAAGGAGATCGACGCCAACGCGCTGCTGTTCAATGCTATCGATTCCAGGCGCGTGCTGGCCGAGGACGTTCTGGCCGTCGAATTCGACGGCCCCGCAGGAATCGTCATCTATGCCGCGGCAAGGCCGTCGAATTGATCCCAGGGCGTTCGACCCTGTCGACCTCACAGCTTGCCCATGATTTTCTGCTGGAAGCCATAGACCTCGCGCTTTCCCCCGAGCGGCACCAGCGTGACGTCGCGCTGCTGTCCCGGTTCGAAGCGCATCGCCGTGCCGGCGGCGATGTCGAGACGCATGCCGCGCGCTTTGTCGCGGTCGAATTTCAGCCCCTCATTGGTTTCGAAGAAATGGTAGTGGCTGCCGACCTGGATCGGCCGGTCGCCGCTGTTGGCGACTTTGAGCGTCACCGTCGGCAAACCCTTGTTGAGCTCGATGTCGCCGCTTGCGGTGATGACTTCGCCGGGGATCATGTCAGGCCTCACAGAACGCCGAAGACCAGGCCGACTCCGACCGCAGCACACGCCGCACCGGCAGCGCCGGTAAGGCCACGAAGGCCCATGCCGAGACCGAGGCCAGCGGCGATGCCTATGGCATGGAGAAGCGCGGTGGCGACGGCGAAGCCGGCCATATAGCCAAGCCCGCCGGCATTTTCCGACACTTCGGTGCCATGGGCATGGCCATGGAACAGCGCGAACAGGCCGATGATGGCGACGCCGGCCGTAACAGGCAGATCGACCGCCAGCGCCACCAGCAGGCCGAGCGCAACGATGGAGGCGAGGATGCCCGGCTCTACGAAAGGCACAGGCACATGCAGCATGCCGAGCGCGCCGCCGACCAGCATGACGCCGACAAAAGCCAGCGGCCAGGCCCATATCGCCTTGCCGCCCTTGAGCGCTGCCCACAGGCCGACGGCGACCATGACCGTCATGTGGTCGAGACCGGACAGCGGATGCGCGAAGCCCGCAGCGAAGGACGAGGTGGCGCCGATGCCGACATGGGCATAGGCCGGCATGGCCGCCGCCAGCAGCAGGAGCGCGGCAAGCGTGGTGCGTTTGGTCGCGGAGATCATCGGTCTACCTTCCAATTCAGGATAACAATCAAGCGGCCTTTCGCGGGCCGCAGCCCTCCGCCTTGAGCACGCGTCTGGTCGAGGCCGGATATTTGTTCAGCTTCTCTGCCGGCCGGATCGGCCGGGTCGAAAAATTGCCACCGCAGTTCGGGCAGACACCGCCCAGCACGTTCTCGACGCAGCCGGCGCAGAAGGTACACTCAAAGGTGCAGATCAGGGCATCCGTCGCGTCCGGCGGCAGGTCCTTGTCGCAGCATTCACAGTTGGGCCTGAGTTCGAGCATCTCCTTCTCCTCACCGGATCGGTTCGTGCACGGTCACCAGCTTGGTGCCGTCGGGAAACGTCGCCTCCACCTGCACGTCGTGGATCATCTCGGCGATGCCTTCCATGACCTGCGCCCGGGTGACGACATGGGCGCCGGCCTCCATCAGTTCGGCGACCGGGCGGCCGTCGCGGGCGCCCTCGACGACGAAATCGGTGATCAGCGCGATCGCTTCGGGGTGATTGAGCTTGACGCCGCGTTCGAGCCGCTTGCGCGCCACGATCGCCGCCATGGCTATGAGCAGCTTGTCCTTTTCTCGCGGCGTAAGGTTCATGCGCTTCCCTGAGTTTGGCCTGGATTTGGTTCAGAGTGACCATAATTTGGGCAGACCGGCCCGCCCGTTGAGCAGTTCGACGAGCGGAACCAGCCGCTTGCGCAGCTGGTAACCGTCCTCGGCAAACAGCCTCGCAAGAAGCTTGCCAGATTTCTTCACGCTCCAGGCGCTGGCACCGCCCTCAGCGCCGATGATGTCGCGGGCCGGCTCGAGCAAGGCTTCCGCCTGCGGTGAAACCATCAACAGCGTCGCCACGGCAATGGCGCCGCCGGCAACCGCCGGGCGGCCAAGGGCTGCCGCTATGGCCGGCCCGATCCGGAAATCCTCGGCATGAATGAGCGCACCGTCCCCGCGGACCCGCCAGCGGTCGTGGAAAAGACCTTGCGCGGCCTGTTCACCCATCGCCAGGCGGCCAAAGACGGTTGCCTCGAGCACCAAAGCCTCGGCGCCTGCGGAAAGCTCCACGTCGAGCGTGCGGGCAAAGGCCGAGCGGTCGAAGACGATGGTTTCCTGCGGCAGCCAGGCAATACGGCCCTCCGCGCCGACTTTAAGCTTTACCCGCACTTCGGCACGATCGCTTTCGGCGCGATAGATCTTTTCGCAGGCCTGGGTGGTGATCGAAGCGGAGGCACCTGGCCCGACCTCGATGTCCCAGCCAAGCCGATCACCGCCAGTCAGCCCGCCCGCGGTGTTGATGAGCACGGCTTCAAGCGGATCGGCCGCAACCGCCGGCATGCGGATCTTGGCCGATCCGTCCTGATAGAGGCGCGAAAGCCTGGTGCGGCCGGCGCTGATGCCGCATGCAAGCCGAGCCGCGCCTGCGACGCGCTGGGCCGGCAGCACCCGGGTCAAGCCATGTTGCAACGTATCCATCGCCCCAACGTTAAGCACTCCGGCTGCTTTGTCGATATGTAGCTAGTTGATATAGCTTGTTGCTTGACAGCGTTTCCGTTTCTATAGAGGGAGCCACTTTGGAACGGTCATGCCGCGCCTGGCGGGTTTTGAAGGCGATGGGGATTTTCATTCCAGGCAACAGGGGGGCCAACCAATCGGCACCGCCAAATGACAAAATTGGGGAAGGAATCGAATGGCTGACGAGCTGGCAACGGAAATCATCGCCAAGATCAAGGCTCATGCCGAGCCTAGCGGCGAAGAGATCACCACCAATACGGAACTGACCGCGCTTGGCATCCATTCGCTGGAATTGACCGAGATCATCTTCGATCTCGAGGAACAGTACGGCATCGAGATCGAGATGAACACGGTCGATGCCTGGAGCAATCTGAAAAATGTCGGCGACATGGTCGAGGCTGTTCGCGCGCTGATCGCGAAGAAAGCCTGAATGCACAAGCGCGTCGTCATTACCGGCATAGGCGGCATATGCGGCCTCGGCACCAATGCGCCCGCGATCTGGAACGAGATGCGCGCCGGACGTTCCGCCATCGGCCAGATCGACAATCCGCTGCTGCATGATCTGAAGACCAAGGTCGGTTGCGAGATCAAGGCAATGCCCGAGCATGGCATCGCTCACAGGCAGACCGTGTCGATGGACCGCTTCAGCCTGCTGGCGGCCATTGCCGCGCGCGAGGCCATGCAGCAAGCGGGGCTTACCGCTGATGAGGCCACCACCTACCGGATGGGCGCGGTGGTTGGCGTCGGCGTCTGCGGCTGGGAAGCGATCGAGGAAAACTATCGCGCCATCCTGATCGACGGAAGAAACCGCGCCGGCATCTTCACCGTGCCGAAGGTGATGCCAAGCGCCGCGGCCGGCCAGGTCAGCATGGTGCTTGGCCTGCGCGGGCCGGTGTTCGGCGTCACCTCGGCCTGCTCGTCGTCCAACCACGCCTTCGCCTCGGCGGTCGACCAGATCCGGCTCGGCCGCGCCGACGTCATGGTCGCCGGCGGCACCGATGCGCCGCTGGTCTGGGGCATTCTGAAGGGTTGGGAAGCGTTGCGGGTGCTGGCGCCCGACACTTGCCGGCCGTTCTCTGCCGACCGCCAGGGCCTGTCGCTGGGCGAAGGTGCTGGAATGGCGGTGCTGGAAACCTATGAGCACGCCATGGCGCGCGGCGCTGACATTCTGGCCGAGATTGCCGGCGCCGGGCTTTCGGCCGATGCCTCCGACATCGTCGCGCCGACCGTCGAGGGTCCGACGGCGGCGATGCAAGCCTGTCTTGCCGAGGCCGGGCTCAATCCAGAGGACGTCGACTATCTCAACGCCCACGGCACCGGCACCAAGGCCAACGACCAGATCGAGACGGCGGCGATCAAGCGCGTATTCGGCGACCACGCCTACAAGCTCTCGGTGTCGTCGACCAAATCCATGCACGCCCATTGCCTCGGCGCCTCGGGCGGCCTGGAAATGATCGCCTGCGTGATGGCGATCCGCGAAGGCATCGTGCCGCCGACGGCCAATTTCCGGCAGGCCGACCCCGATTGCGATCTCGACGTGACGCCCAATGTGGCGCGCGAGCGCAAGGTGCGGGCGGCGATCAGCAACGGTTTTGCCTTTGGCGGCACCAATGCCGTGGTGGCGTTCAAGGCGGTCTGACGCCGGGCTGCCGGCCGCTAGTGAAGATTGTGTGTGCACCACCGGCCGGTTGATCGGCAAAGACGTCGCGGATAATCCTTCGCAACCCGCCAAACGGCGCGATGCCGCGCCAAATTCCCGACCGGAGCTTTCGATGACCGACCTGTCCGCTTTCCCGATCACCAAGCGTTGGACGGCCAGCCATCCCGACCGCCTGCAGCTCTATTCCGCGACGACGCCGAACGGCGTGAAAGTGTCGATCGCGCTGGAAGAACTCGGCCTGCCCTACGAGGCGCATCTGGTGGATATCGGCAAGGACCAGAGCTGGACGCCGGAATTCCTGGCGCTGAACCCGAACGGCAAGATACCGGCCATCATCGACCCCGATGGCCCGGGCGGTAAGCCCTTAGGCCTGTTCGAATCCGGCGCCATCCTGCTCTATCTCACCGACAAGACCGGCAAGCTGATCCCGGCCGATCCGGCGCGGCGCTACGAAACCATCCAGTGGGTGTTCTTCCAGATGGCGGCGATCGGGCCGATCTTCGGACAGGTCGGTTTTTTCAACAAATTCGCCGGACGCGAGATCGCCGACAAGCGGCCGCTGGATCGCTACCGCAACGAATCGCGGCGGCTGATCGGCGTGCTCGAGACAAGGCTGAAGGGCCGCAGCTGGATCATGGATGACGATTTCACCATCGCCGACATCTCGATGCTGGGCTGGGTGCGCAATCTGATCGGCTTCTACGAGGCGCGTGAACTCGTCGGCTTCGACGATTTCCCCACCGTCGCGGCATGGCTGGAACGCGGCCTGGCGCGGCCAGCGGTGCAACGCGGCCTCACCATACCGGCCAAGGCCTAACGATCAAAGCCGCTTGAAAGCGGCTCTGAGCTCTGTTGTTTGACGCAATTCCGGGCGAAAACCGCTTCACACTTTTTCCGGAATTGCTCTATTTTGCCTTGGCTTTGGCCTTGGAGCCGCCTCTGCCCATGACAGACGCGGCGAGCGATGCTGCGCCCTTGGCCGTGGCGACGACCGCGCCGGCGGCAACGTTGGCTGCATTGCGCATGGTGCCCACGGAGCTGCCGCTGGTTGCCGGCTTCTTGGCCTTGGCAGGCTTTGCTGCCGCCTTGGCCGCTACGCCCGGCACCACCTTCTTCGGCGCGGCCTTGCCGAAAGCCGGCTTTGCATCCTTGGAGCGCGCCGCGATGGCGGGACCCGCGCCTGCTTTTGCCTGAGTGGCTTTTGCCGGCGATGCCTTGGATTGAGCTGTCTTGCTCTTGACGGGTGTTTTTGCCTTGGTTGCCATTTTGACGGTTCCCTCACGGCGGCACGATTGCCGGTCGGAGAATAACGACCTGAAAGTCTTAAGGTTCCCGTTCTGAAATCCGGCGAATTACGCCTGATCGCCGACAATCAGGTCGGCGGACCTGCGCCGGCCTAGCACGCGGTCGATATTGGGCATGTCGTTGGAAGCGATCCAGGCGCGTGCGTCTTCGTCGGAACGGCCATGCTCGTGCCAGCGCTCCAGAAGGCGGCGCTCAAGTTCAGTACGCGGCGCGTCGACAAAGATGGTGAAGTCGAACAGTGGCGCCAGCCGCGACCACGGCTCCTCGTCGAGCAGCAGGTAGTTGCCTTCGACCAGGATGAACTTGGTCTCGGCGGCAACGATGGAGGCTGCCGCGCGCGACAATTCCATGCTGCGGTCGAACACCGGAATGGCAATGTCGGGCTCGCCCGCGCGGATGCGCTTCAACAGCGCCTCAAAACCGGCGAAATCGAAGGTTTCGGGCGCGCCTTTTCTTGGCCGCAGACCGCGCTGGTCGAGGACGGTGTCATCATAGTGAAACCCGTCCATCGGCACGATTTCCGAAGCGCCTTCCGGCAACAGATCATGCAGGCCGGCCGACAGCGTCGACTTGCCGGCGCCGGGCGGGCCGGCAATGGCGACGATGAAGCGCTTCGCCTTGCCGGCGCGCTTGAAGATGGTGGCGGCGAGATGGGCGATTTCGGACATGAGAGCCTTTTTTGCAGCCGGATGGTTTCAGTCCCGCATCTTGGCGGCTGTCGGTGGAAATTTCAAACCCTGAACTTGCGATGCCGGCAGGGCTACGCTGACTTGCCGATGCGCAGGAAATCGCTGTCGAAAGCGATGTCGCGGGTCGAACCGTCGGCTCCAGTGACGCGCAACTGCCCACCGGTCGTCGCGATATCGCGCGGCGGCTCGCCGCCAGCCTGCGGCAACGCGCCAATGACATGGCGGAAGGAGACTTCGCCGCCGAGTTCAAAGGCGGTCGCCACGCCTTCGCGTTTCAGCCAGTTGTCGCCGACCGATGCGGCATGACCGACGGCGGCGCGGCCGTCCTCGATGCCGAGCACGCCGCGATGGCGGCCGCTCCATGGCGCGTAGTCGCGGCCGCCATTGCTGAACCACAGCATGGTGACCGGCAGTTCGCCAGGGTTCTTCAGCACCAGCACCAGATCTTGCTCGGCCCGGCGCGCCAGCGCCGTCCAGCCCGGACCGCCATGATCGGCCTCGACCATGGTGATGAAATCCTCGCGCCGATCCTGCATGCGGTAGTCGGTGAGATCGAGCGTGCCGCCGTCGGCCGCCGGAAAGCGCGTCAGGTCGCTGGTGCGCGCCGGATAGGCAAGCTTGAAGCGGCCGCGGGCCGGATCGGGCTCCAGCGGTGTGTCCAGCGTCGCGGCAAAGCGCTTGGGAGAAAAGGCCAGCCGGCCGCCGTCGCGCATTGCCGTCATCGGATGATGGGCGGCGGAAACCGCACCCGAGCCGCCGGAAAAGACATGTTCCTGGTAGAGGAAGGGGTGCCCGTGACGCAGGGTGAAAATCTTGTCGACGGTGGCGCCCATCACCGTGCGGCGCAAACGGAAGACCGTCCGCCAGCCGTCGGATGTCGCCTCATTGGAGACAACATCCCAGCCGCTGTTGGCGGGCCAGCCATGCAGGGGGGCGGCCTCGATATCGCTGGCCGAAAACGGCGCGCAGAGGAAATCGCCCGACAGCCGCACGGTGCCTTCAGGCAGGTCCGGCGGCGGCGTCTCGCCGGCATCGACCCATGGTGCACGGTGCAGCGGTTTCAGCTGGCGGCCATCGCTGTCGACCGTCATGTCGGCGATGTGCCCGACCGTGAGGTCGAGCGTGACCGAAATGCCTTTTGCCTTGATCGTGACCCTGTCCATCCGTGCACCTGCTGATTCTGATGGCAGCGAACAAACCCGCTCCGCGATTGATGCGCAAGCACGGCTTCCGGCATTTTGCATCAGACCAGTTCCACCCTCCGCCGGGAGGGCGGGGCGCCTACTGCCGCTTGTACTCCCTGATCGGCGACTTGGTGCCGTCGGTGTAAGTGACCTGCACCGCCATCGACGTCACGCTGTCGGCGACCTTGAAGTAAGGCTGGTAGTCGTAAGGGATGGCGTAGGGATCCTTCTTGTCGCAAGGCGGCATCTTGATCTCCTTGTCGAGCGCGGTGCCGTTCAGGCTGTAGCGCACCTCCTTGATGCCGCAGCGGAACGACAGCATCTGGGAGAAGTAGACCAAGCCGTGATTGCCGCTGGCATCGAAGGCGATCCACGACGTCCAGAACTGGTCGAGGATCTGCTTGTTGCCCTGCTGCAGGGCGGCTTCCGGATCGAAGCTTATGTTGAACGGCCCCGTCTCACGGCCCCTGAGATCGAGATATTTCACCCCGATGATGGTGGCCGTGGTGATGTCGGGCAATTCGAAGCTCGGATTGGGCATCGGCTTGCCGGTGCGCTGGTCGTTCATCGCCATCAGCCCGGTGTCGGTGAACGGACCGGATTCACCCAGGCGCCAGGAAATGCCGGTCGCCGCCTCGGGCAGCGAGATGGAAATCGTCCAGCCGGCATTGGAGCGCATCGGCGTCAGCGACGGGGCGAAGCGGGTGGGGTCGAGAACGTCGCCCAGCGCGGTCAGCCGGCTGCGGCTGCGGTCCAGCCAGTCGGCAAGCTCGCGCTGGTCGACGAAATATTTGAGCAGCCCGCCATCCTTTTCGTAACCCATGAATTTGGTCAGCGCCTCGGCTTCGCTGCGCTTGTCGGACAGCGACTGGACGCCGAGGCGGTCCTCGGAAAACTCCTGCGCGAGCAGATAATAGGCCGGCGCGAAATCCGGATTGGCCGCAATGAAGGCATTGAGCTTGTCGAGGCGCTGGGCGTCATTCAACTGCATGACGTGGACCAGCTTGATCGACAGCGCCTTGGCCTTGTCGGCAAGCTGGCCGAACACTTCGCGCGCGCCGGCCTTGCCGTCCTGCACCCGCAGCAGCGTGGCAAAGCGCGTATAGGGATCGACGGCGTC
The DNA here is from genome assembly GCF_053714315.1 of Mesorhizobium sp. PL10. Classification (NCBI taxonomy): domain Bacteria; kingdom Pseudomonadati; phylum Pseudomonadota; class Alphaproteobacteria; order Hyphomicrobiales; family Phyllobacteriaceae; genus Mesorhizobium; species Mesorhizobium sp. PL10. The sequence goes on from NZ_JBSKBR010000007.1 coordinate 82,190, forward strand.
GACGTCGAAGCCGGCAAAGGCGAGATAGGAGCGGCGGGCATTGAGCATGTCGCCGGAAAGCTCGTAGACGCGGGCATTGTGGTAGAATTCGTCAGGCCGCTTCGGCTCGGCGATCGCTCCGCCCTGCGCGGCCAAGGCGGCAAAGCCCTTGGCGATGGTGTCGATGGAGGCAGCGATCTGCTCGGTGGTCGCCTGCAGCTTGTCGGCCTGCTCGGCCTGTTTCTGCTGGCCGGCGGCGAGCGTTTCGGTGGTCTGCTTGACCTGATCGACGGTCTTTTGCGTCTGCGCGCCCTGCTCGGTCTGCTGCTGTTGGTTCGAGGCGATCTCCTCGGTCTTTTTCGCCACCGCATCGGTCGATTGCTTGACCTGGTCGACCGTCTGCTGCGTCTGCGTCACCGTCTGCTCGATCCTGGCCACGCTCGCCGAGACGATGCCCAGCTCCTGCTGCAGTTGCGCGATGGCCGGCACCAGGCCGGCGATCACCCCGTTCTGCGAATTGGTCTGCTGCTGCAGGCCGTAGACGCCGCCCGCGACAGCCGCCGCACTGGTGGCAAAGATCAGCGCCGGCAAAGCCTTGGCCGCGAGCACCAGCCTGAGCACAATGGCGATGGCGATGATGGCGGCGGCGACCGAGGCGACCAGCGCGATATAGGCGGCGAACGGTGCCAGCGGATTGAGGATGTCGGACGCCGCCCCGCCGATGAAAGCGACGCTGCCGGCCCATTTGCCGGTGCGGCTGAGCGAAGCCCTGATAAGAGATGGCGCAGCAGCGCCGATGTCACCGGTCATTGTCAAATCCCCCAAGCAATTGCCGCAGCTATAGCAGCAGCGCGACCCCGCAGGCAAAACAGGACAGGAAACAGGCGATTTCGGGGCGGGCAACAAGCTTGGGTTCCTCGCCCCCGCAAGGCGGGGGAGAGGTGGCCGCGAAGCGGCCGGAGAGGGGGCTTCGTAGAACGCCATGCTGCAAAGAAGAGATCCGGACCGTACTCTGCCGCTGTCTGCGCCATCCCCCTCTCCGTCTCGGCTTCGCCGAGCCACCTCTCCCCCGCTCCGCGGGGGCGAGGAAAACCGGGCTTGTGCATTAACCAAATGGACGCAGCTACCGGGTTACGTTAGCTTGGCCTCATCTCAGCAACAGCGCCGCCAGAACAGAACTGCCCTTGTCCAACCTGCCTTTCCTCTCACTCGTCCAAAAATTTGTCGCAGCCTTCCTGCTGCTCGTGTTCGTTGCCGGCTGCAGCACCACGGCGCCGCCTGACAGCGTGCTGGCGGTGCCGGCGGCGCAGGAGAAATATGCGGCCATCGTTGTCGATGCCGGCTCAGGCAAGACCTTGTTCGAGGTCAGTTCGACGGCGCAGCGCTATCCGGCGTCGCTGACCAAGATGATGACGCTTTATCTGCTCTTCGAGGCGCTTGAGAGCGGCCGCGTCAGCAAAGAGACGCAGATCCCGGTTTCCGACAACGCAGCCCGGCAGCCGCCGACCAAGCTGCGCTTCAAGCGCGGCGAGAGCATCGATGTCGATTCGGCGATCCGGGCGATCGTGGTCAAATCGGCCAATGACGTAGCGGTGGCGGTGGGCGAATATCTCGGCGGCAGCGAAGACCAGTTCGCCGCGATGATGACGTCGAAGGCGCGCCAGATCGGCATGAGCAGCACCGTGTTCCGCAACGCATCGGGCCTGCCTGACAGCGGCCAGCACACGACGGCGCGCGACATGGCGGTGCTGGGCATGGCGCTGCGCGCCCGCTTCCCGCAGCAGTTCCACTATTTCTCCGAGAGCGACTTCATGTTCCGCGGACGGCTGGTGCGCGGCCACAACGACATGCTGGGCCGCGTGCGCGGCGTCGACGGCATCAAGACCGGCTACATCAAGGCTTCCGGCTTCAACATCGTGACGTCCTACAATGCCGACGGCCGCCGGCTGATCGTGGTGGTGATGGGCGCCGACAGCGCCCGCCAACGCAACGACCATGTCGAAGCGCTGATCCAGCGCAGCCTGTCGCCTGCGATGGCAGACACGAAGACGCGGCTGATGTTTGCGCAGCAGCAGCAACCGGCTTCGCCGCTACCCGGCCTGCCGCCACCTGGCTCGTCGCTCCCTGGCTTGCCTGGTTTCCCAGCTCAATAAACAGCCGGCAATCCTACCGCACCACCAGAACCGGCGTTTCCGTCAGCGACAGCACTTCAGCCGTCTGGCTGCCGAGCAGCAGGCGGCCGAGGCCCCGACGGCCATGCGAGGCCATGACGATCAGGTCGCAAGCCTCGGTGCGGGCGACGTCGAGGATCCCTTCGGCAGGCGTCTTGTTTTCGATGTGCAATGTCTTGGCCGGCACGCCGAGTTCGTCGGCCGAGGCCTTGCATCGGTCGAGCACCTCGCCGGCGTAACGGCGGGCAGTTTCCTCATAATTGACCAGTTCGTCGCCGGCCGTGAACCCGGCGACGGCGCCGCCCCAGGCCAGGACCGGAAACGGCTCGGAGACATTGACGAAGATGACGGTGGCCGCAAGGCTGTTGGCCAATGTCAGCCCGTGGGCAACGCCCTTGCCGGCGAGTTCCGAACCGTCGGTGGCGATCAGGATATGCTTGTACATGGCGACGACCTCTGTGTGGGGCGGACCTTTGCCCCGGTGGCCTGGCGAAGCGCTTCACTGCGACACCGTCAGCTCTCCCATGGATATAAGTGCCCGGCCAGGTTAGCCACAGGGTGAGGATGAGGCCAGCCGGCGATGACCATGGCGCCAGTGCGATGGCCGTGCTCTCTTCCTGGAAGGGGCAAGCAATCGCACAGGCTGTTTCCCTGCGCGATTGCAGGCAGACTTGCCGGACGCCCGCCGCCGCCATTGATCACAACCGCTTGCACAAGCCGCCAATCTTCATCGCCACAGTGGCTATGCCGCGCCGGCTTGGCGTATCGTGGGCGCCGCGACAGCAGGAGCCGGCACCATGAGCACCGCCCCAAAACCTTCCGAACAGGCCGCCGACGAAAACGACAGCGGCGGCGAGTATTTCGAGGCGCCGCCCATCGGCGATCACGAAGCCGAGCTGGTTGCCGACGAAGCGCTCGAAGCGCCCGATGTTCCGGACTCCGAACCCGCCGGGCATGGGCGCCTGAAGCCAAAGCGAAAACCGTCGGCGATATCGGGCCGCAAGTTCCGCAAGCGCGACCTTGTGCGCATCGACGATCTCAGGCCGAGCCTGGCCGACCGCATCCGCTCCGACCATCCCGACCTGCCGCGCGGCGCCCGCATCAGCCGCGAGGAACTCGGCCGCTACCGCATGCGCTACATGGAGGAGTTGCTGCAGCAGGAGCATGGCGAATTCTCCGAGCTCGACCGCCAGGTGGTCGAATCGATCGCCAGGCAGGACACGATTTCGGAAAACTCGGAAGAGGAGTTCGAGGAGCACAGGTCGTTCGCCGACCGCGTCTCCGACAGTATGGCGGCCTTCGGCGGCAGCTGGTGGTTCCTGATCTCGTTCGGCAGCGTGCTTGCCGTGTGGATCGGCATCAATTTGATCGCGGGCATGAGCAGCGCCTTCGACCCCTACCCCTTCATCCTGCTCAACCTTCTGCTCTCCTGCATCGCCGCCATCCAGGCGCCGATCATCATGATGAGCCAGAGACGGACGGAGGCCAAGGACCGCCTGCGCTCCTTCAACGACTACCGGGTGAACCTGAAAGCCGAGCTGGAAGTGCGCCACCTGCACGAAAAGCTCGACTACCTGATCTCGCGCCAATGGACCCGGCTGGCCGAAATGCAGCAGATGCAGTTGGACGCGATGCATGAGCTGACGGGAGCGAAGAAGGCGAAGCGAACGACACGCAGGGTGCGGCGGAGGGTGGCGAAGGTCGACGTGGCAGGGTGAGGAATGGTCCGCGTAGCGGACGTAACGCCGATTGCTTGGCTTTTCGAATGACGAACGCCCTGATCCTGCGAAGGGCGGGACGCGGGACAATCCGGCCAACCTTTGCGGACCGGGCCAAGTTCGCGGCGCAATTGCCCGTTGAAGCCCGCCGCGGCTTCCGCTAAGAAGCCGTGGCTGGCCGGCCTATCGGCTGGTTCGTTTTCAGGCTCCCTGAAGGCACCCGTAGCTCAGCTGGATAGAGCGCTGCCCTCCGAAGGCAGAGGTCACAGGTTCGAATCCTGTCGGGTGCGCCAATTGTTTCAACTGCTTAGCGTGATTTTGGCTTCTTTGCGGACAAAGTCCCACACACGCAGCCCACAAATAGTCGGCAGAGCGGAGCCGTACCCCTCGTGCCTTCGCCTCTCCCCCAAGGCACCGAACCCCCTATCAACTTCTCTGAGGCAAGGTGTCTGAAAGGCAGACTTGATCTGGATCGATGGCAAACCACGTCAAAGCAAACATTCGCCCAGCCCTGCTCTCGTTGGCATTGCGTGCATAGGTTTCGCCGACTTGATTGCACAGGAAGACCGGCGCTTCGCTTGACAACTTCGATATTGCTCGCCCATGCGGAAGCCATCCTTGGCCCCGAAATTGCCGACGAGGCGCCCACGTCTTCGGTCTTGACCGGGTACGACGAAGAACGGTTGCTTAGCCACATTCGCCTGCTCGACGCCGCGACCGAAGATGCCGACTGGCGAGAGGTCGCCAGGATCGTCCTGCATATCGATCCTGAGAAGGAGCCGGAACGAGCGTTCCGGGCTTGGGAGACCCATCTCGCTCGCGCCCGATGGATGACGACGAACGGCTACAAGTATTTGCTCGCCGGCGGGGCGCCCCACTAGCCTTAGTCTGCGCAGGGAAGCTGCGGGGTGGGAGGCCTGCGCCAAAGATGGCGATTTGCCATCCTGTGGCCGTGAGGGAAGACGATTTTTTTCATGCCCTCCCGGATATTTACACCCGGCCACCGATTCCCTTAATGGAAATGCAAGCAGGAGGGACAACTGAGATATGCCGCACGCTGCACCGGCAGACAAAGCCGTCCGGGTTTCGGTGCTCTGCCAGACCTTTAATCACGCATCCTTCATCGACCAAGCCTTGTCCTCCATTGTCACGCAGGAAACCACCTTCCCGTTCGAAGTGATCGTGCACGACGATGCATCAACCGACGGAACGACAGACATCGTCCGCGCGTACGTAGCGAAATATCCGGGAAAGGTGAGCGCGATAACACAGCAAACCAATCTCTATTCCTGCGGCATCAGGGGCATGGTCGCGAAGTTTCTGCTGCCATTGGCTCGTGGCGAATACTGGATCGTCTGCGACGGAGATGACTATTTCACCGACGAGTACAAACTGGAAAAGCAGGTCAGATTTCTGGATGAGCGGCCAGATTATTCGTTGTGCTTCCACCCGGTTGAGGTTCGTTTTGAGGACAACAGCGAACCTACCTATCAGTTTCCTCAGAATGTAGCTGTCGGTAGACTCAACCTGGAAACCCTGTTGTCTGGGAATTTCATTCCGGCCAATTCGGTGATGTTCCGGCGCCAATCCTACCGTGACCTGTCGATCTCAAACATGTTACCGAACGACTGGTATCTGATCCTGTTTCACGCCATGGCTGGCAAGATTGGCTTTATCCCCGAGATCATGGCCGCATACAGACGTCATGAGGGCGGGATTTGGGGCACTCGAGATAGGGCGCATCTGCGCACTCACGGTCTGAGTATTATCGTCATGCTGCATGAGGTATTGAAACTGTGTGGCGGCCAGCCGTTGCAGCAACAGATCGTAAATGCGCAGATCACCGCCCTCGAAAGGGAAATTATAGCGCTTTTCGGTGTTCGTGGACGTTTATGCATAGATGCGGTGCGGAGTTGGTAGTGCGGCGCCTCGCAACTCGGCTGGCAGGACGCACCAGGCGGGCGGCCCGGCTTGACCTGGTCAGGACATCATTCCTGTTCAACGCTGCCTGGTACCTTGAGCGCTATCGTGATGTGCGCGATGCCGGTGTCGACCCTGCTTTGCACTACCTTCTCCATGGCGGGTTCGAGAATCGCGACCCTAGCCCGAGCTTCAGCACTGCCTGGTATTTGGACACCTATGAGGATGTGCGCGCCGCCCGTATCAATCCGCTGTTGCACTACCTCCAGCACGGCAAATCAGAGGGGCGCACCTTCGCCACCCATCTGAAGGTCATCAATGATCTGCTCACGATCACTCACAAGGTGTTCGTGATCGGCAGAAACAAGACAGGAACGACGTCCCTCGCCGCGGCCTTGGAGGCGGTTGGCTACAGGATTGGCTCACAGCATCAAGCAGAGGCTCTGCTTGATGATTGGCACCGTCGCGATTTTCGTGCCCTGATTGATTATTGCCATTCGGCGGATGCCTTTCAGGACGTGCCGTTCAGCCTCCCCTCTACATACAGAGCGCTGGATATCGCCTTCCCTGGCGCAAAGTTTATCCTGACAGTGCGGGATTCCGCGGATCAGTGGTACAAATCGGTCACGACGTTTCACGCTCATCTGATGGGCGTGGACAGACGGCCGACACCAGCCGATGTCAAGCAGTTCGGCTACCATGAACCGGGTTGGTTATGGCGCCAGCAACTCTATGTCTACGGCATCAATGAAGCGTCCTTGTACGACCCGGAGATTTACAAAGCGCACTATCTCAAGCACAACGCTGACGTGATCGAATATTTCAAGGATCGGCCTCAAAGCCTGCTCGTACTCAATCTCGCCCACAAGACGGCTGCCGGGAATCTCGCCCGGTTCCTCGGTATTGGCCAGTTGGGGATGACGATCCCACACCTGAATGCAACGCCTCAAAAATTGCGGCAAGGCAAGGCATGAGCACATCGACCCTCTACCTTGATCATTGCCATGAGCTGGCCCTGGTTGGCGGCATCCCGCCGCGGCCCCACGGCGAAGCAACCCTTGCCGACCGGCCTGCGAGGAGCAGCATCCGTTATGTCGAAGCCAAGATGCCGGATTGGCGGCGCCTCACGGAATTGAGCGATCTTTGTGCGGAGCAGAATCAGTGGACCAATAGCGGTCCCCTGTCGCTGGCGCTTGGTCGCATCATCAGCCATATCGCACATGTGCCGGATTCATACTGCACTGTGATGGCCAGTTCGGGAACTGCGGCGCTGTATGCTGCGGCTGGCATATTTGCCGCGAAGGCTGGCAAGCCTCTGCGCTGGGCGATCTCGGCTTTCGGGTTCTCCGCGACGCGGACAGGCCCGTTCGCGGGAATGACCATCGCGGTCGATTGTGACGAGCAGGGCTTTCTCGACCTCTCCGCGCTTGGCAAGATGCCAGATGATTGTTGGGACGGGTTGCTGGTCACCCGACCTTTCGGGCTCGAGCGCGATATGTCGGCTTACCGCCACTTTTGCGGCGCGCGGGGCAAGCCCTTGATCGTCGACGCTGCGCTGGCTTTTCCAGGGCTTCGCGCTATCGGGCCGGACGTCATCGAAATCGTTAGCTTCCACCACACCAAGCCGTGGGGCTTCGGCGAGGGAGGATGTCTATTCGTGCCTGCGGCGGATGGGGCGCTGGCCCACTCGATCCTGAGTTTCGGTGAGGATCAGCCGGCCTGGGTCCTGCCCAGCGTCTCCAACGGCAAGCTGTCGGACCTCGCGGCTGCGGCGATCATCGATCGGCTCGAGACGATGCCAGAATGGTCGCCCCGCTATCATACTCAACGCCGACGCATCGTCGAATTAGTCGACCAATTCGACCTTGAGCGGTTGGGAGGCTACGACACCGTTACCATCGCAGCCAGCGTGCCAGTTCTGGCCTGCGGGTCGATCGGCATCGATGACCTGCCGGATATCGGTTTCGAGTGTGGTAAGTACTACGCGCCGTTGTCAACCTCGGCCCGGATGGCCGGTTCTATCTATGATCGGATTGTTAACATTCCTTGTCATGGCGACATGGCTGATATAGCCGATGCGCAAATCGAGGCGCTGCTGGAGCGCATGGCGCGCGGCGCCGTCTCTATCGGAGCCGCCACCAGGGAGTAAGTCATGTTCTGGCTGCCGGGGGTGTCGTGAAGGTAGTTGTTTTCGGCGACGGGCCGTTCGCCAGCCTGGTGTGGTATTGCCTGAAGCATGACAGCAGCCATCAGGTGGCGGCCTTCACCGTCGAGCGTGGCTTTCTTTCGAAGGCCCGGCACAACGATCTGCCGGTCCATGCCTTCGAGGACATCGGAGATACCTTTGATCCATCGGAGACAGCAATTGCGGTCGCGATCGGGCCACACGACAACAATCGCGTCAGGGCAAGGCTGCTCGATCAGGTCAAGGCGCGGGGTTTCCAGACGATCAGCTATCTGGCGAGCCGCGCCATCGCCGCGCCCGATTTCAGGGTCGAGGAGAACACCTTCATATTCGACGGCGCAGTGATCCAGCCTTTCGCGACAATTGGCGGGAACTGCATCATCCGCAGCGCCGCGCATGTCTCGCATCATGTCCGGATTGCCGATCACTGCTTCGTTGCTGCGGGAGCCTGTATCGGCGGGAGCACCAAGATCGAAGCAGGCGCGTTCATCGGCCTGAATGCCACGATCCACGACAACATCGAGATAGCGCCGAATTGCGTGATCGGCGCGGGATCCGTCGTGACCCGATCGACCGAAGCCAGCGGAACCTATGCCGGAGTGCCAGCTCGTAGGCTGCGCCAATCATAGACACCGTGCCTACAATGTGCGTGCGTCAACCGCGTGCTGCCAATCGCTTTGTTGAAACCTTCTTCGCTGACTTAGCCATATCCTCACGCCCGAGCCCGCTGGGCTTCGTCAGCGCCGACAGTTGGGCGTCACCATGGGATAGTCCGGCTTCAACCCTCGCGGTAGCAGGCGCACACGATCCGCTTCCGTCGCCCGGTTGAGATCCGCTGGGACAGCGGGTAATCTGGCTGGACGAATAGATCGCGTTGCTGTGCTGTTCAGGAGCTCCGGCACTGTGCTATTGGGCCAAAATGGCAACGCATCGGAACCACGATCTTGACGGCCTTCGCGGCTTGGCCGCGTTCAGTGTAGCGGTGGGGCATTGCGCTTCTGTCGCCGGCGGCCTTGGGCCAGCCTATCGAATGACGGTTGCGACCGCGCCGGATGCGAGCCTGCATGATGCATTTTTCCGCCTGCTGCACATCATCTTCCACGCCGACGCTGCGGTCATCGTGTTCTTTGTGCTGTCTGGCCTAGTGCTCTCCCGGTCGCTCAGACTGAGGGACGATGGCATTGTTTCTTATGTCATTCGACGGACCTTCCGCCTCATGCCCGTCGCCGGTGTCTCGGCGCTCATAATCGGCTACCTGACGCCGGCGAGCACGTGGGCGCAGATCCTCGGCGCCTCGATCTTCTACGACACGTCGCTGAACGGAGTTCTGTGGACCTTGCAGATCGAGGTTTGGGGAAGTCTTTGGGTTTACGCGGCCGCGACGGCGAGACGCATACACCCAGCGCTTTTCTGTGCCCTGCTGGCCGCCACGTTCGCAGTGTCCTATTTCGACCATCGCCCTATCCCGCTGTTCATGAGCGCCTTTGCCCTAGGCGCGATCGTCGACGACCTTCCAGCCGTCGCACCCAATCGTATCACCGCATCGCTCGGGCTTGTCGCCCTGATGACCGCGGATTTCGCGATGGACCCAGGCTTCGCAATGCGGTGCTGGCAGATGGCCGGGGCTTTCTGCGTTGTCGCCTACGTCTCACGACATTCGGTCTGGCTCACCGCAAATTCATTCGCCCACTTTCTCGGGCGGGTCAGCTACCCGTTTTACCTGCTCCACTTGGCCGGTGCGCTGATCATCGTCAAGCTTGGCATTAAGGCGCTCGGACTGGATCCGTATTCGCTCTTCGCCACCTACAGCGTGGCCTCGATCGCCATCGCCGCGTTGCTCGCGTGGCTCGTTCATACCGCCGTAGAAGCGCCTGGCATGACCGCAGGCGAGACGGTCAGACGTCTCCTTGCGACACCTAGAACCGCACCCGCGTCGGCTAGTCCAGTATCTCAACCGTAAGTCCCTGACAGGTGATGTCGCCAGCGCTAGCCGTGCCGTTCTGGCCCGTGCACTTGACGGCTATCGCCACATTGTCGGAGTTGGCCGCGGTGCCTTGCCTCACGACAGGAACAAGAGCTGTGACGAAGCCCACGCCGCTGTATTCCCGATTGCCGGCAGAGGTGATGAAGATGTCGGCCTGCAACCGCCACGGCGCGTTGTTAAATGTTGAGGCGTAATCAACGACAGAGTTTGCGCCAAACCACAGCGGCATTGTTTTGGTGTTGGCGTTGGCTGCCACGGTACCCCAAGCCGTCAGCCGCACCTTCTGCCCCGGCAGCAGCGTGCTCGCCGGGATCGAATACGTCATCAGGTCTTCCTGGGTGGTTATAGCCGTGGTTGCGGCCGAACCGGTGTTGCGGCTGACTTCCTTTGATGTGACGCCATTAACGACTCGCTGCCCGGTGGCGGCGCCAATGACGTTCGCGCCGTGCAACCTAACGTCCGCGAAGGGCGAGGCGCCGAGATCGACTTCGTAGTTCGACTCAGCAACCTGGTTGTTGTTCTCCGCCGTGAAGTTGCCCACGCGGACTTTCTTAGCCCCGCTCTGCACTACCAGCCCGGACTTTTGATCATAGGCGAAAAGGGCGTTGACGATCGATAAAGCGTGAAGGCCGACGACCGCGTCTCGGCTCTCCTTCGAGAGGCTGGCCGTTCTGGTCGAGAGGATGGTGCAATTCGGGCGCGCTGTAAGGCGAATTCAGAATTGGCCTCTCATAAAAGCTATTCAACGTCTCCGCCCCGAACCGAATGCAGCTGCCAGTACCCCACCCGTCTTTGTAGCTGTATTATAGCTTGAGAAATACATCCAGACGCGTTTAACGTGCCTGACGCGCAATCAGTCGTGCGTTATTTAGGTTGTTCGACAGCCAGCCTCGCGCGGCGACCGCCCTAAGCGTTCCGCTTCCGCGTCGGCCGGATCGCGGCTCCCAGCGGCCCAGCCTGCCACATCGGAGGTGGCGCGCTTCGCGTACGTCTAGCGCGCCGGAAGCCAGCCTGCCGCTTCGAAGAAGCCGGGCACGTCATCCAGGCCGTGGGCGATCGCGTCCGGCTGGTAGTCGGGCGGTGGGCGGCGCCCTGTGCCGCGGTCGACCCATACGGCGCGGAAGTCGAGATCGCGCGCGGCGGTCAGGTCGAGATGTGGGCTGGCGCAGATGTGCACGAGCTCGTCCCTGGTCACGCCAAGGGTTCGCCACGCATGTTCGAAGATCTGCCGCGACGGCTTGTAGGCCTGCGCCTGTTCGGCGGTGATGACCCGGTCGATGGCGCCGCCGAGCTGCGCGACGTTGCCGGCGATGATGGCGTCATCGGTGTTGGAGATGATCGCCAGCCTGAAGCCGGCATCCTTTAGCCGGCGCAGCGTTGCGACGACTTCGGGAAAAGGCGGCATCGTGCCGATCGACGAGGTCAGCAGTTCCGCATCATCGGCCGCCGCTTCCAGTGAGAACTCACGCAGCGCAAGCCGCAGCGCCTTTGCCGTGACGTCGGCGAAGGACAGATGCGGCCTGGTGTGCTCGAGCTCATGCTCGTGCCGGTCATAGACTGGGATGAAGTCTTTCGCTTCGATCTTGCGGCCCTTGCGCGCAAGGATCGTTTCCATCGCCGCCATCAGGCCTTCGTCCCACTGGATCAGCGTTCCGTAGCAATCGAATGTCAGCCAGGTCGGGCGCGGCCCGTTCAATGCCATTTGAATACCTCAGGGAAAGGTGGCTGGACACTGGCAGCGATTTCAGTCATTTGAAAATTAAATGTTGCGGTCGAGTCAAGTGGGAATTCGATGGAGCTGGATCTCGATTTGTTGAGCCTGCTTCGGACTTGACGCACGCTTGGCAGAACGCGTAGCGGCGCCAACATCTGGCACACTCTCCCTTGTTGACGCCCATCCTTTCCAGGTTGGCCAGATGACAGGCTAAGACATCCTTAAGATACCTTGCACGTTGCTGGTACTTACCCTCTGGCCTTTTCAATCCGCCGCGCTATCTCCATTTCGTTAGGTCTTGCTGATGGAGGTTTTGATGGATCGGCGATCATTCTTGACAGCATTGTTCGGCGTTGCGGGGGCCGCGGCGCTTGCTACTACGGTTCGGCCTCTCGAGGCCATGGCCGGGGTTCCCAATGTCGGCAACGGCATTCTCGATGAGCTCGACAAGCAGGATGCCGGTGCTTTCGGTGACGACGAAGGCCCGGGCGATGTCGAGCAGATCTATCATCGGCGATGGCACCGTCGCCATCACAGGCGGCGCGTCTGGAGACGGCACTGCCGCACGTTCTGGCGGCATGGCCGGCTGCGCCGGCGCTGCTATCGCAGGCGCTCCTATGTCATCTTGCGGTTCTAGCCGCAGCTTGGGGGTTTGGAATAGTCCTGCCCTGAGGCGCAAATACTGAAACCGGCCCATCCCGATTTGCTTCGGGATGGGCCGTTCAGGCTTGCCCCGCCACCGCCGCCACCGAGTCGCGCTCGACCAGCGGGCACTCCAGCTTGGTGATGGGATAGCGGCCACGGCCGGGGGGCGGCGGAACCTCGAGCTGCTCGATCGCCCATTGGCCCATCGCCATGTGCGGCAGGATCGATGTCGTCAGCGGCGGAAACAGATGCCGGGCGATCTCCTCGTCGTCATAGCCGACAACCGAAATGTCCTGCGGTATGTGCAGCCCCGCCTCCTTCAGTGCCTCGTAACAACCGATGGCCGTGCGGTCGTTCTGGCAGAAGATGGCGGTCGGGCGATCTTTCAGCGCCAGAAGCTTGACGGTCGCGGCATAGCCGGCGCTGGCCGACCAGTCGCCTTCGACCACCAGCTCCGGATCGAACGGGATGTCGGCGGTGGCAAGCGCCCTGCGATAGCCTTTCAGCCGGTCCTGCGCCGCCTGCATCCATGGCTCGCCGGTGATGGTGGCGATGCGGCGGTGGCCATGGCCGATCAGATGCCGGGTCGAGCTCTGCCCGCCGGCAATCTCGGAAGGCACGACGGCCGGGAAGGCATAGTCCGACGTGTAGCAGTTGAGCAGGATCACCGGGATGTCGAGGCCGTAGAGGAAGTCCGGCGCCGTGATCTCGCGGGTGAAGATGGTCATGTAGATCAGCGCCGAGATGCCGCGCTTGCTGAGTGCCGCAATGGCGCGTGGCTCCATCACGGCGTCGCCCATGGTCTGCGCCACAAGCAACACATTGCCGGCGTTCCACGACGCTTGGCGCGCTCCCTCGATGGCGACGACGGCTTCCGGACTGGTGGCCAGCTGATCGACGGCGAAGCCGATGACCCCATCAAGCCCCTCGAAGGCGGGAACCGGCTTGCGCAGCGCCGAGAAGGCGGGGGCGGCGTAGCCGAGCGCCCGTGCGGCCTCGATCACCCGATCGCGGGTCTGCTGCGATAGCCTGATCCCCGGCGAGTTGTTAAGAACGAAGGAAACGGTCGCCTGTGAACAGCCGGCCGCCCTGGCGATATCGGTCATGGTGACGCGACCGACCTTGGCGCCCTTCGCCGGCGCTTTGCGCCGCCGCGCCGTATCGGTGGTCTCCGGATCCTTCGTCTCGCTCATGGCATTTTTTGTCCCTAATCCCTCGCCTCTCTAGCGGCAGCCTGTCAGGCCGACAAGATGGCGTGGCGCCGTCGATTAATGAAAGTGATCGAAGGCGTTTATGTTTATTATCAGGTTTGAAGTTCCTCCACCATGCGACTCCGCGCTCGTGAAACTTATAGACTGCAAGGCATCCACCTGGATGCAGCCGATGCGGAACGCGTTCGGAAAAGAGCCTCATGGCCCCGTCGAGCGTTGGCTTGAGGCCTTCTACTAATACTGTTTACTAATACAAAAATGCGCTGTAACGTCAATTCGTCGCGCCCGGCTCCGGTTATGGCCAGCGCGGCAGAAAGTGCCGTGAGCAGCCTGATGCGAGCGGGATTTGCCTCCGCAAGCTTTGTCTCGGACATATGATATGTCAGACAAATCGGACTATTTACGAGCGCGAGATGAGTCTCTAAAGTCCGCATCGTGACTGGAACGACGCCATTCTTTTTGAGTGCCGGGAACCCCTGAGGAGGAGGGCGTCCAAGCCGCAAGCGGCAAATTCAGGTGAAGGCAAGAACGGTCAGTCCGACGACTGAACCAAAATGGGAGGTTGAACATGAATTCCTTGATACGACATGCATCCGTTGCCACCGCAGCCCTGCTGCTTGGCCTGACAGTGACGGCGATCGCGCGCGCCGACGACAAGCCGACGCTGGCCTTCGTGGTCAACGGCGCTTCCGACTTCTGGAAGGCGGCCGAGGCCGGCGTCAAGAAGGCGCAGGCCGAACTGCCAGACTACAATCTCGAGCTCAAATATCCCGAGCAGTCCTCGGTCGCCATCCAGCAACGGCTGATGGACGATCTGGTGACGGCCGGCGTCAAGGGCATCATGGTTTCGGCCGTCGACCCCAAGACCTCTACCGACGGCCTGAACAAGATCGCCTCGGAAACAGCACTTTTCACCACCGATAGCGACGCCCCGCAGACCAAGCGCGTCGCCTATATCGGCTCGTCCAATGTCGATGCCGGCAAGCAGGCGGCCGAGATCGCCAAGAAGGCAATGCCGGACGGCGGCAAATGCCTCGGCTTCGTCGGCCTGCTCGGCGCCGACAATGCCAAGGAACGCATCCAGGGCATGAAGGACGGGCTCGCCGGCAGCAAGATCGAACTGGTCGACGTGCGCGGCGACGATATCGACCAGGCGCGCGCCAAGAAGAATGTCGAGGACGCGCTGGTCGCCAGCCCCGACATCACCTGCATGGTCGGCTTCTATTCCTACAACACGCCGCGCATCTATGAAGCGCTGCGCGACGCCGGCAAGCTCGGCTCGATCACCGTCGTCGGCTTCGACGACGATCCGATCACGCTGGGCGGCGTCAAGGAAGGCACCGTTGCCGCGACCGTCGTGCAGCAGCCCTTCGAATGGGCCTATCAGGGCATGAAGCTGATGGCCGCCTACCTCAAGGGAGACAAGTCGGGCATTCCGGAGGGTGGCCTGATCATCATCCCGACCAAGATCATCGGCAAGGACGATGTCGACACCTATGCCGCCAATCTGAAGGCGATGTCCGGAGGCTGAGACCACGAGCAGTTATGCCGGCTCAGGGTTCTTCTTGAGCCGGCGATCATATTGACGGGCCTTGTCAGGCCCGTCAGTCTGCTG
Organism: Mesorhizobium sp. PL10; assembly: GCF_053714315.1. Classification (NCBI taxonomy): domain Bacteria; kingdom Pseudomonadati; phylum Pseudomonadota; class Alphaproteobacteria; order Hyphomicrobiales; family Phyllobacteriaceae; genus Mesorhizobium; species Mesorhizobium sp. PL10. The sequence goes on from NZ_JBSKBR010000007.1 coordinate 97,332, forward strand.
AAGGGGCCGTTTTGGCCCAGCGGCTGCTGTCAGGCTTGATGAACTATTCCGACACATCCATTGCAGCGACTACCCCGTTCCTCGGCCTCGAGAACGTGCGCAAGACCTATCCGGGCGTGGTTGCGCTGGATGGTTTTTCCATGGAGGTCAGGCCGGGCGAGGTGATTGGCCTCGTCGGCGAAAACGGTGCCGGCAAATCGACCTTGATGAAGATCCTCGGTGGCGTCACCAGGCCGGACAGCGGCACCATTACCGTCGACGGCGTTGCGTATGACGCGCTGACCGTCGAAGGCAGCCTGGGGTCGGGCATTGCCTTCGTGCATCAGGAACTCAATCTGTTCGAAAACCTCGACGTCGCCGCCAATATCTTCTTCGGCCGCGAACCGTTGCGCGGCGGGCCGCTGAGACTGGTCGACCGCGCCAGGCTGCGCGACATGGTGGCGCCATTGTTGAAGCGCGTCGGCGCCAATTTCTCCGCCGACACGCCGGTCTCGGCGCTGTCGCTTGCCCAGCAGCAGATGGTCGAGATCGCCAAGGCGCTGTCGATCAAGGCGCGACTGGTCATCCTCGACGAGCCGACATCGAGCCTGCCGATCGCCGAAACCGACAAGCTGCTCGATGTCATCAAGGCGCTGAAGGCCGACGGCATCAGCGTCATCTTCATTTCGCACCGCCTGCACGAGATCGAGCGTGTCGCCGACCGCGTCGTCGTGCTGCGCGACGGCATGCTGGCCGGCACCTTGCCGAAGAGCGCCATCAACCACGACCAGATGGTCAAGCTGATGATCGGCCGCATGCTGAAGGAGCGCGAAAAAGCCTCCGAAGCGGCGCGGGCACCGGGCGCGACCGCACTCTCGGCCAAAGCTGTTCGCACCCCCGCCTACCCTGCCCGGCCGGTCGACCTCGACGTCAGGCGTGGCGAAATCCTCGGTCTTGCCGGTCTCGTCGGCTCCGGCCGCACCGAACTGGCGCGGGTGTTCTTCGGCATCGACAGCACGCTTGGCGGCGCGCTCGAACTCGACGGCAAGCCGCTGGTGCTGGGCTCGGCCGCCGATGCCGTCGCGCACGGCATATTTCTTGTGCCGGAAGACCGCAAGCTGACCGGCATCCTGCTCGATCTGTCGATCGCGCAGAACATTTCGCTGCCCAATTTGCCCGCGCATGCGAAGCGTCGGCTGGTGTCTGCAAGCGCAGAGAGGGTCACCGCCGAGAAGCAGAAGAGCAATCTCGGCATCAAGGCGCCGTCGGTGCAGACGCGCACCGGCTCGCTGTCGGGCGGCAACCAGCAGAAGGTGGTGCTGGGCAAATGGCTGGCCATGAACCCGAAGGTGATGATCCTCGACGAGCCGACGCGCGGCATCGACATCGGCGCCAAGGCCGAAATCTATGGGCTGATGCGGGCGCTGGCCGATGCCGGCGTCGCCGTGCTGATGATCTCCAGCGACATGGAGGAGGTTATCGGCGTGTCCGACCGCATCGCCGTCATGCATGAGGGCCAGATATCGGGCATTCTCGACAAGGATCAATTCAGCCAGGAAAACGTGCTGTTGCTGGCGGTCGGCAAGCCGGCAAACTAGCCGGATTTTGGCATTGCCGTTCCGGCATGGGGAGAAGACGATGAGCAAAAAAGATCTCGGCCTGCTGATCCTGATCCTGGTGGTCGGTGCCATCGTTGCGCTCATCAATCCGCGTTTCCTGCTGCCGATCAATCTTGCCAACACCTCGAACCTGATCGGCCTGTTCGGGATTCTCTCGATCGGCCAGGCCTTCGTGATCATCACCGGCGGCATCGAATTGTCGGTCGGCTCGGTGGTTGCGCTGCTCGGTACGCTGTTCATCGACTTCATCGCCGTGCGCGGTTTGGGATGGCCGATTGCGCTGCCGCTGATCCTGGTGCTCGGCGGCATTATCGGGCTCGTGCACGGCTGGCTGATCACCCGGCTCAAATTGCAGCCCTTCGTGGTGACGCTCTGCGGCCTGCTGATCTATCGCGGCGTGGCGCGCTTCTACACCGCCGATGGCACCGCGGGCTTCGGCTTCGGCCAGAATTTTCCGGAGCTGGAATTCCTCACCGCGGGCCGGTCATGGGGCGTGCCGAACAGCTTCATCGCGCTGATCGTGATTTCCATCGTCATGTGGGTGGTACTGCACCGTTCGGTGTTCGGACGCTATCTCTACGCCATCGGCAAGAATGAGGAGGCGGCGAAATATTCCGGCATCCGCACCGGACGCGTCGTCATGGCCGCCTATGTCATCTGCGGCGTGCTCACGGCGCTGTCGGCGATCTACTTCGCCATGTATACGCGCTCGATTTCGCCGGCCAGCCATGGCCAGTTCTACGAACTCTACGCCATCGCCGCGGCCGTGCTCGGCGGCTTCTCGCTGCGCGGCGGCGAAGGCTCGCTGGTCGGCGTCATCCTCGGCACCGTGCTGCTGCAGGAGTTGCAGAACCTGGTCAACCTGCTCGGCATCCCGTCGTCGCTGAATTTCGCGGTGATGGGCGGCGTCATCCTCATCGGTGTGCTGGTCGACCAGCAATGGGGCGTGTTCCGGGCAAGGCGGCTAATGCTCGAGGCCAGCCGCAAGGGCGCCGTGGCAGCGGAATAGCGCTAAATCACGCCCGACAGGTCCGAGACTGCCATCGCCTTGCGCAGCACCTCGGCGAAGCGCTCGCCGGCAGCTTCGCGCGGGCCGCCATTGTCGATCGAGGTGACGCCGGGTCCTGACAAAGCGACATTGGCGCTGCGCGCGAGGCGAGCCAGCACTTCGCCGCGCGATTCGCGGCCGCGCTTGGCCAGCCGTTCGGCGAGGATTTCCGGCGAGGCGGTGATCTCGACCACAGCCAGATTGGCATAGCGCTCCCGCAGCACCGGAATGACCGCGCGCGACACATTGGCGACCGCGACATGGCCATTGGCGATCGACCAGTCGACATCGGCCGGGATCCCATAGCGCAGGCCATGCGCCTCCCAGGAAATGGCGAAAGCGCCGTCGGCCTCGGCCTCGACAAAGGCGGCGTCTGCCAGCGTGTCGTGATCCTCGCTTGCGGCGTCGCTCGGCCTGGTGATGACCCGACGTACGAACTCCAGCCTTGTCTCATCTGCAAACAGCGACCTGGCGTAGCCGATCACCGTATCCTTGCCGGCGCCGCTCGGGCCGACGACGGCGACAAAGACGCCGTTGCGGACCGGAAAGGCCTCGCTGGCGAGTTCGCGTTCGATCGAGGCCGAAACCATCATGCTACCCGGCGGCCCTGGCGCCAGACGGTGCGCACAACCGGCACATGGTCATCGACGCGCACGCGCACGAGGTCGGCGCGTCGGCCTTGTTCAATGACGCCGCGGTCGCTGAGGCCGATAGCCTCGGCCGGGTTCTTCGACACCATGGCGACCGCCTGCGGCAGGGAAATGCCTTCGACGACGTCGCCGAGGAAGAAGGCGGACTGGATCAGGCTGAACGGAATGTAGTCTGACGACAGGATATCAAGCAGGCCGTCGCCGGCCAGCGTGCGGGCCGAGACATTGCCCGAGTGCGACGCGCCGCGCATGACGTTGGGCGCGCCCATCAGCACGCCGAGCCCGGCCTCCTTCGACGCTTTGGCGGCTTCCAGCGTGGTTGGAAACTCTGCGACGCGCACGCCTTGCTCAATCGCCTCGTCAACATGGCCTGATGTAGCGTCGTCGTGGCTCGCCAGCACAATGCCGCGCTCGTTGCACGCGGCTGATATCACCACCCGGTTCGGCCCCGAATTCTGCGCCGATTCCCCCATCCGCTTTTCGCAGAACAGCTTGAAATCGCGGTCGGTCAGCTTCAGCTTGCGCTGATAGTAGTAGGCGTAGGTTTCGAGGTTGACGAACTGGCGCTGTCCCGGCGCATGATCCATCAGCGAGGCCAGCCTGACCCGCTCGTCGCCATTGAAATTGGCGAAGGCGGCGAGGCAGTCCGGCGCCGAAACCTCGCAGCGCAGATGCAGGAAGTGGTCGGCCCGCAGCCGGTCCTCACGCACGCTGTCCTCGATGGCGTCGGCGAGCTTGCGGATATCGTCGGAGGTGAGGTCGGCGTCCTCGTCCATGCCGACGCGCAAGGCGTCGAGCACGGTGGTGATCCCTGCAGTGGCGACCTGCGCGTCATGGGCGAGCACGGCGGCGATCGGATTCCAGCGCACCTTCGGCCGCGGCGCATAGTGACCTTCGAGATGGTCGGTGTGGAGTTCGACCAGGCCGGGGATGATGTAGTCGCCGCCCATATCTTCGCCGGTTCGGCTTGTCCCGGCGTCGATGCCGGCGACAAGCCCGTCGCGCAGCACCAGCGAACCCTCGACGATCTCGTCGGCAAGCACGATGCGGGCATTTGACAGAACAGTTTCGGCGGTCATTTCAGGCAGTCCTTGAGGGTGGGGCGGTCAAGCGGTTTTTCTGGCCGGGCGGCGCCCGAGCGCATGATGGGAGAGCACCATGAACGGGGCGCCCGGTTCGGTTTCGACAAATAGCGTCAGCGCATCCACCAGCACCGGCTGCTGCAGCACATCAGTGAACAGGCCGTCGATTGCTGCGCGCAGACGTTGGCTTTCCTGTGGCCCGGCCCGGCCGGACAGCGTCATGTGGAAGCGAAAGGTCTCGAAGACATAGGGGTAGCCCCACTGGCAGAGATTGCGGAACTCGGCGGGTTTGAGCGAATCCGGGCTTCGCCTTTCGATTTCCGCCTCGGTGAGCGGCGCGCGAAAACGGTCGAAGCCGAGCACGACGTCATCGGCGAAACGGTTGAGCGGCGGCAGCGGGCCTTCCGGCACCAAAGCGAAGAAGCCGTCGATCTGGCTGACGACAAGGCGCGGGATGGTGACGGTTGGCGTTGCCTCGGCAAAAGCGTCAAGTGCGGCGCGCAGCGAAGTTTCCGTCTCGTTGGCGGCCAGCCGGAAGGGGGCCTTCAGCGTCGCGTGAAAGCCGTAGCGGCGCGCTGATGCGGTATGAAACGCGACTTCCGCCGCCGAGAGGTCGGCCACCGCCTCGACCGGCCTTGTGGGGGCGCCGAAAGGGTCACGTCCCAGCCAGTTGGCGGCGAGCCGCGCCAGCGGTTCGTCCTGCCTTGGGGTGAAATAAATGGCATAACGCATCGAAAATCCTCGTTAAAGCGCGCCGCCTCTTGAGGGCTCGATGCGGCGCGCTTTAAGTCTGTTTGCTTTGGCATGTCGTTATCCCAAAACCGCTTCGCACTTTTGGGCGACATGCACCGTCCCGCTGCCATAGGTGATTTCCATGACGGATTGACGAAGCTTCTGCGGGTTTTCGATGGCAAACCGGCCAGGAAAGTCCTTAGCCGACGATTTTTTCCAGCTGGACCAACAGCTTGCGCTGTTCAGGCCTTCATCAGCCATTCGTGCTCGGGCGCGTTGTAGAATTTCCACGTCCGCTTCGGCCCGGCCATGACATTGAGATAATAGAGATCATAGCCGTGGCAGGCGGCGCAGGGGTGATAGCCCTTGGGCACCAGAACCACATCGCCATCTTCGATCGCCATGGCTTCGTCGAGCTCGCGGGCGCCGTTCTTGTCGGCATCGGTGTAGACGCGCTGGAAGGCAAAGCCCTGCGGCGGGTTGAGGCGGTGGTAGTAGGTCTCCTCGAGATAGGATTCATCAGGCAGATTGTCCTGGTCGTGCTTGTGCGGCGGATAGCTCGAGGTGTGGCCGCCGGGCGTGATGACCTCGACCACCAGCAGCGAGTCCGCCGGTTTGCCTTCCGGCAATATGTTGGTGACGTAGCGCGTGTTGGTGCCCTTGCCGCGAACTTCCTGGCCAAGATCGTCGGGCGCGATGACGCGGACGGCCAAGCCGCCGCCAAGGCCCGGGGCCGAGCAGACCGCGAGTTCGAGTTCGGTGTCGGCGGTGACCGACCAGTCCGACCCCTCAGGCACATAGACCGACCATGGCTTGCCCTCGAAGGGCGACATGCGCTCGCCAAGCAGGCCGAGTTCCCGGCCGCCGGCTTCCGCTTTGCCCTTGCCGGTGACGAAGACCAGGCACACTTCGCGATCGCCCGTCCTTCCCGAGGCGTTTTCGCCCGGCTTCAGCCGATTCAAGTCGAACCCAACATAGGTCCAGCCGGCGCTTTTGGGCGTGACATGGGCAACACGGCCATGGCCCTTGTCGGCTTTGACGAGCAGTTTCGACATTGCGGTCATTCCTTCGGTTCGGCGCCGGTCTTGGGGTCGCCAGCGCTCGGTTCATCCGGCGTTGCCGCCTTCTCGGCGACCGGCTTGTAGAGATAGAAAAACTGCCAGACGGCATAGCCGGCGAAGCCAAGCGCGATGACGCCCCAGAACGGCGTGCCCGAGGCGAATTCGATCCCGGCCCAGATCACGCAGACGGCGACGACGGCAACGCGCCGCCACAACGGCCGGAAGAACGGGTGCTCGTAATCCTTCATCGGATCGGCTCACGCATTGGGAAAGCCTTGCGTCTCCACCGTGTAGCCGGCGGCCGTCATCACCCGCATCAGTTCCTTGTGGCCGACTTGCGCCATCTTCAGCGGCGGGTTCTTCTTCGGGTCCTGCTCGGCCTCGACGACGAACCAGCCTTCATACCCATGGTCGGCGAAGCGCTGGACGATGGCGCCGAAATCGAGCGAGCCGTCGCCCGGCACGGTGAAGGCGCCGAGCGCCACGGCGTCGAGGAAGGACTGCTTCGTGCGGTCTAGCCCGTCGATCACGGCCATACGCACATCCTTCACATGGACGTGGCTGATGCGCTTATGGTGGTTGTCGATGGCGCGAAGCACGTCGCCGCCGGCAAAGGCGAGATGGCCGGCATCGAGCAGCAGCGGAATACCGTCGCCGGAATGGCGCATGAAGGCGTCAAGCTCCGGCTCGGTCTCGACCACCGCCGCCATGTGATGGTGATAGGACAGCGGCATGCCTTGCTCAGCGCACCATTCGCCGAATTCGGTCAGACGACGGCCATAGGCCTTCATCTCGTCACTGGTGAGTTTCGGCTTGGTGGCGAGCGGCTTCGAGCGGTCGCCCTGGATCGAGCGGCCGACCTCGCCATAGACGATGCAGGGCGCGTTGACCGCCTTGAACAGGTCGATCATCGGCTGGATGCGATCCTTGTTCTTGCCCATGTCCTCATCGACCAGCGTGCCGGAGAACCAGCCGCCGCATAGCGTGACGTCGGCCGCTTTGAGTATCGGCAGCATGACAGCGGGGTCGTTGGGGAACCGCCGACCCATTTCCATGCCGGTGAAGCCGGCCGAGCGCGACTGGCGCAGACATTCTTCCAGCGAGACGTCGTCGCTGAGTTCGGCAAGATCGTCATTCCACCATGCAATGGGGGACATGCCCAGTTTGGCTTTCAAGTCGTCACTCCGGTTTAACAGTTCATCTTCGGCCGCTGGCGCTGCCCCTCATCCGCCTGCCGGCGTTCGTCACTCGAAAAGCCAAGCAGTTGGCTTTTCGTCCGCTGCGCGGACCACTTCTCACCTCCCCGTATAGTGACGGGGAGAAGGGAGCTAGTATCAATCACCGATGGTCTGCATCTGCCGCTTATCGTCATAGGCCTTGCGCGCCGCGTTGACCTGGCTGCGCACCGAGACTTCCGGCACCGCGACATCCCACCAATGGCCGCCGGCATCGGTGGAGACAAGCGGGTCGGTGTCGATGACCAGAACGGTGGTACGGTCGTTCTTTTTCGCTTTCTGCAGCGCGTTCTCCAGGCCGGCGATCGACGGCACTTTTTCCGAAACCGCGCCCATGCTCGCCGCATGCGCGGCAAAGTCGATGTCGGGCAGGATTTCGTGACGCGAGTCCTTCAGGAGGTTGTTGAAGTTGGCGCCGCCGGTGGCCATCTGCAGCCGGTTGATGCAGCCATAGCCCCTGTTGTCGAGGAGCACGATGGTGAGCTTGAGGCCGAGCATCACCGAGGTGGCGATCTCGGAATTGAGCATCAGATAGGAGCCGTCGCCGATCATGACGACGACCTCTTCATCGGGCTTGGCCATCTTGGCGCCGAGCCCGCCGGCGATTTCGTAGCCCATGGTCGAGAAGCCGTATTCGGCGTGGTAGGAGCCCGGCGCGCCGGCCTGCCAGAGCTTGTGCAACTCGCCGGGCAAACCGCCGGCGGCATGCAGCAGCGTGACCTCAGAACCCATGGCACGCTGCACGGCGCCGATCACCTGCGCGTCGGAGGGGAAATCGACGTTGGTCGAGGCCGTGACCTTGCTGGCGTCAAGCTGCCAGGCTTTCTTGCCGGTGGCCGAATTGTCGGTCCAGACGGCCGGCGCTTTCCAGCCCTTGAGCGCGGCACTGAGTTCCGCGAGCCCTTCCGCCGCGTCGGCGACCAAAGGCAGGCCGCGATGCTTGCCGGCGTCGAAGGGCTGCACATTCAAGCCGACGATGGTCTTGCCGGAATTCTTGAACAGTGCCCACGAGCCGGTGGTGAAATCCTGCAGCCGGGTGCCAATTGCGAGCACGACATCGGCTTCTTCGGCCAGCCGGTTGGCGGCAGACGTGCCAGTGACGCCGACCGCCGCCATATTGAGCGGATGCGTGTCCGGCAGCGAGGATTTGCCGCCCTGCGTCTCGCAGACGGGAATACCGGCGCCCTCGGCGAATTTCGCCAACTCGTCCGATGCCTGCGAATACAGCACGCCGCCGCCGGCGATGATCAGCGGCTTCTTCGCGCCCTTCAGCGCAGCCACAGCGGCCGCCAGTTCGCCGCGGTCCGGGCGCGGCCGGCGCTGATGCCAGACGCGCTCGGCAAAGAAGCTCTCGGGATAGTCATACGCCTCGGCCTGCACATCCTGGCAGAGCGACAGCGTCACCGGGCCGCAATCGGCCGGATCGGTCAGCACCTGCATGGTGCGCGCCAGTGCCGGGATGATCTGCTCCGGCCGGGTGATGCGGTCGAAATAGCGCGACACCGGACGGAAGCAGTCATTGACCGTCGCCGTGCCGTCGGAAAAGTCCTCGGCCTGCTGCAGCACCGGATCGGGAATGCGGTTGGCGAAGACATCGCCCGGCAAAAACAGGACGGGCAACCTGTTTACATGCGCGAGTGCCGCCGCCGTCACCATGTTGAGCGCGCCCGGGCCGATCGACGAAGTCGCGGCCATGAAGCGGCGGCGGAAATTGGTCTTGCCATAGGCGATCGCCGCATGCGCCATCGCCTGTTCGTTGTGGGCGCGGAAGGTCGGCAGTTCGTTGCGCACCTGGTAGAGCGCCTCGCCCATGCCGGCGACGTTGCCGTGGCCGAAGATCGCCCAGACGCCGCCGAAGATCGGCACTTTCTTGCCGCCGATCTCGGTCATCTGCTTGCTCAGAAAGCGGGTCAGCGCCTGCGCCATCGTCAGGCGAATTGTCTTGCTCATGGTGTTTTCCTCCGCAGTCCTGTGCCGCGCCTTTATGCTGCTTTACGGCCACGCGCGGCAAGCCACGCTTCGGTCAACTGTTCGAAGCGCGCAGCCATGTCGGCGATTGCCTCGTCATCCGACATCTTGCCGGCCAGCCACTGTTCGGCGGCGTGGACGAAGATGGTGCGGCCGACGGCAAAACCCTTGACGATCGGCGCCTTGGCGGTCGCGGCGAAAGCGGCTTCCAGCTCGTCCTGCGGCGCTTCCAGGCCGAGCAGGACGACGCCCCGGCACCAGGGATCGTGCTTCAGGATCACGGCCTCGATCTTGGCCCAGGCGCCGGCCGAGGCCTGCGGCTCGAGCTTCCACCAGTCCGGCTTGATGCCAAGCGCGTAAAGCTCTTCCAGCGCGCGCGGGATTGTCGTGTCGTCGAGCTTGCCGTGCTTGCCGGCGATGATCTCGACCAGCAATTCGCGGCCGACCTTTCGCGCCGCCTCGAACAGGGAGCGCAGTTTCTGCTGCTGCTCTTCCTTGAGTTCTGACGGATCGTCGGGGTGGTAGAAGCACAGGCACTTGATGCAATGGTCGACCGGCCATTCCACCAGTTGCGAGCCGATGTCCTGCGAGAATTCGAAGCGCAGCGGCCGTGAGCCCGGCAATTCGACGGGACGGCCGAGCCAGGCAAAGGGATGGCGGGCGAATTCGAACATCGCCTCGCGGCCATGCTTCTCGTCGATCAGCATGCCGTAGCCGTCGCGGCCGGCGGCGACCTTGGCCGCAGCCTTGACCGCCAGCACCTTGAAGTCACGAATGCGGGCCGGATCGGCGCCGGTCTTGACTGCCACATCCTCGAGTTGCACGCGATGGTCGCAGGCGAGCGCCATCAGCGAGGGAATGTCGCGCCGGCGCGTCGTTGCCCAATGAATGTGGTTGATCGCCTCGTCCTTGCGTAAAGCGAGATGCTTGCTGCCGTTCTTGAGGAAGAACTGCAGCTCCTCGAAGGTCGGATATTCCGGCGCGCAGAGCAGCCGCGAAACGGCAAAGGCGCCGCAGGCATTGGCCCAGGTCGCCGACGTCGCATGGTCTTCGCCACCCAGCCAGCCGCGCAGGAAGCCGGACATGAAGGCGTCGCCGGCGCCGAGCACATTGTAGATCTCGATCGGAAAACCCTTGCCGACGATACCGTCTTCGAGGTCGTCGCTGATCGGTCCGTCATAGACGATGCAGCCCATGGCGCCGCGTTTCAGGACGATGGTGGCGGCCGACAGCGAACGGATGGTCTTCAGCGCGCTCAGGCAGTCATCGGCGCCCGAGGCGATCATTATCTCTTCCTCGGTGCCGACGATAAGATCGCAATCGGGCAATACCGTCTTCAGCTGGGAGGAGACGCGGTCGGATTTCACATAGCGCTCAAAGCCTTCGGCATGGCCGGCGAGACCCCAGAGGTTGGGGCGATAGTCGATGTCGAACACCACCTTGCCGCCCTTGGCCTTGATGATGCGGATCGCCTTGCGCTGGGCGGCATCACTGTTGGCGCGGGAAAAATGCGTGCCGGTGACGACGATAGACCGCGCCGAGGCGATGAAGGCCTCGTCTATGTCTTCCTCGGCCAGCGCCATGTCGGCACAATCCGAGCGGTAGAAGATCATCGGCGAAACGCCTTCGCTCTCGACCGAGAGCAGCACCAAAGCCGTCAACCGCTCCTTGTCGGTCTTGAGACCGTCGACATTAACGCCTTCGCGCCGCAGCTGTTCACGGATGAAGCGGCCCATCTGCTCGTCGCCGACGCGGGTGAGCAGCGCCGAGCGCAGGCCGAGTCTGGCGGTGCCAACCGAGATGTTGGCCGGGCAACCGCCAACCGACTTGGCGAAGGAGGTGATATCCTCCAGCCGCGAGCCGATCTGCTGGCCATAGAGGTCGACCGAAGCGCGGCCGATGGTGATGACATCGAGCGGAGCGTATTTCGCATCCACGGCTTCGCTCATTGGAACCTCCCGTCGGTCTTGTTGTCGTTAGAGTGGTTCGCCGCTTCTCGAAAACGGCGAACCACTCTATCTCTTTGTTTTTACGCAATTCCCAAGGGAAAAGCGCTTTCGCGCTTTTTCCCGGGGAAACCGCTCACACTTTCCCTGGAATTGCTCCTGCAACGTAGTTGGGGGACACGCGCGAGCGGCAGCGTGGCGCCGGCAATATGAAATAATAATTCCAATCCATAGTCAATATGGAATGAGCGTTCCTTCCCGGAAAAGTGCTAAGGATGATAGCCGCCGGCGGACTTTCGCGTCCGGCTCCGTTCACCAGGGGAGCGGACCATCATCGTTGAAATAGCCGGCGTTCGGACCATCGGCATCCAGGGTCGCAAGGTGTATGACGATGTCAGCCGCCTGCTGCACGGTGCGGTGGCCTTTGAAGCCGTTCAGGTCGGTAGCGGTATAGCCGGGCGCCGCGGCGTTGATTTTGATGCCGCGCGGCGCAAGCTCGCGGGCGAAGGCGACGGTGATGGCGTTCAGCGCCGTCTTGGAGCTGCTGTAGCCCATCAGGTTGACCGCCTGGTTCGGGGTGCCGGAATCGAGCGCCCGGCCGATGGATCCCGTGGAACTGCTCACCATGACGATGCGGGCGGCCGGCGCTGCAAGCAGCAGCGGCAGGAAGGCCTGGGTTACGCGGATCGGTCCGAACACATTGACCTCATAGGTTGCCCTGATATCGGCCAGATGCTGCTCGCTCGGCGGCAGTTCATAATTGATGGCGATGCCGGCATTGTTCACCAGCACGTCGAGACGAGGGTTTTCAGCGCCGACGGTTTTGGCCGCGGCGGCCACGCTGTCATCCTGCGTGACATCAAGCGCAAGCCATTGAACATCCAGGCCTTCGGCGCGCAATTCCTGCGCTGCCGCCGTGCCGCGCTCGGCATCCCTGGCGCCGAGCCAGACCTTGAAGCCCATCGTCGCCAGTCGCCGGGCGATCTCGCGGCCGATGCCCTTGTTGGCGCCGGTCACCAAAGCGTTTTTTGTTGTCGTCATTTTGATATCTCCATTTCTCCATGTCGAAGACCCAGAGATGGCGTGTCGTGGGGAACGGCGCGCGCCAAAAACTCTCCCGCTCTTGCCTAATCCTCTCATGCAGCTTGCGCGGGGTTCATTGATACACGATGCTAGCGCCATGAGCGAAGCACTGCGGGAGCTGATCGATATCGCCGGCCGCCATGCACAGGGACGACGGACGAGAACGGCTATCCCGCATGTTTCGATCGGCCGCAGCGAAACCACCACGGCACCCGTGGCGGGCGTGTGGGGTTCCGGGATTCTGTTCGTGCTGCAGGGTGCGAAGACGGTTCTGATCGGCGACAGGGCTCTGCGCTACAATCCCGCCAGCTATTTCATCTACACGGTGGAAACGCCCACCATCAGCCAGATCGTCGAAGCGAGCGCTGGGCGTCCGTACCTCGCCATTGGCTTCACCCTTGATCTGCCGGCCGTTGCCGCCCTCCTTGTCGAGCACGAGCCGGCGCTTGGCGGCGATAGTTTCGCCACCTCGCCCGTCACTGACGATTTGCTCGACGCATTGCGTCGCATCATGCGGCTGCTCGACCGGCCGGCGGAGATTCCCGTGCTGGCGAGCATGCTCGAACGCGAGATGCTGTTTCGGTTGCTGCAGGGACCCCAGGGTGGCAAGCTTCGCCAGCTGGCGCGCACCGACGGCCATCTGTCCCGCATCGGCCAGGCGATCGCCTGGATCCGGACGCATTGCCATCAGCCGATCCGGGTCAGTGACCTCGCGCAGATCGCCCATATGAGCGACGCTGCCTTTTACCGTCACTTCAAGGCGGCGACGGCGATGAGCCCGATCCAGTATCAAAAGCAGATAAGGCTGCTGGAGGCCCGCCATCTCCTTCTTGCCCAGCCGGGCAACGTTGCCAGCGTCGCTTTTGCCGTCGGCTATGAGAGCGCTTCCCAGTTCAGCCGGGAATATGCCCGCCAGGTCGGGTCACCGCCGGCGCGTGACGCGGCGCGGCTTTCCGCGGCAGGCGAGGAGGCCGTTGAGGTGATCTAGGCCTTGCGCTTGCGGCCGGTGCTGCGCCGCTTCTCGCCGACGCCGACGGTCAGCGCCATGGCCAGCGCCATCGTTGCCGACAGCGAGCGGAAGCCGGCGAAATCCGCTTCCGCAACCTCGAACCAGACCTCGGCGAACTGCGCCAGCGGCGAAAAAGAGCTGTCGGTGATGGCAACGATCGGCACGCCCTGTTCGGAAATGGTGCGGGCTTCCTCGATGGTGGCCGGCGCGTATGGCGAGAAACTGATGGCGATGACGGCGTCCGCCGGGGTGGCGAACGCGATCATTTCGGCATTCAGGCCGGCGGCCGATTCAATCAGCTGGTTGCGGATCTTCAGCTTGCCCAGCGCATAGGCGATGTAGGTCGCCACCGGATAGGAGCGGCGCTTGGCCAGGACGTAGATGGTCTCGGCCTTGGCCAGCAGCGAGATCGCGTCTTCCAGATGGGCTTCGTCCAGCGTGCGCGAAATGTCGTTAAGCGAGGTGCTGGCGGCGGCAACGAAGCCGTCGAAGATAGCGCGGTGGCCCGCCCCTGCATCGGCCTTGGCGCGCAGCGCCTGCAAGCGTTCGTCGTAGGACGAGTTGCGCTCGCGCAGCCGCTCGCGAAACACCTGCTGCAGGCTGGTAAAGCCGTCGAAGCCCAGTTGCTGGGCAAAGCGGATCAGGGTCGATGGCTGCACGCCGGCGGAAGCGGCGATGCTGGCGGCGGTGCCGAAGGCGATATCGTCGGGATTGTCGAGCGCGTAGGCGGCGATCTGGGCAATGCGCTTGGGCAAGGTTTCGCGGCGATCGAGGATCGTGGCGCGCAGCGTCTCGAAGTCGCGAGGTACCCGTTCGTCCATCGTCGGCCCGTCCAAGCTTATCCGTGAAACGTCCTCTGTGCCCCATCATAGCGAGCCTGCGCAAGAACGCCATAAAAAATGAGGCAGACATTCCATTTCGGAGCAAAATGGACTAATTCATCCACCGAGGATTTTATCCAGTGGAGAAGAAGATGGTCGGCGTCGGTCTTATCGGCACGGGTTTCATGGGCAAGTGCCACGCCATAGCGTGGAGCGCCGTCGGCGCCGTCTTTCCCGATGTCGCCAAGCCCAGACTGGTCCATCTCGGCGAGGTCAATGAGGAGCTTGCCAGACGCAAGGCCGGCGAGTTCGGCTTCGCCAAGGCGTCGGGCGACTGGCGCGCCGTCGTCAACGACCCGGAGGTCGATATCGTCTCCTTGACCACGCCCAACCAGTTCCACCCGGAAATGGCCATCGCCATCCTCGAAGCCGGTAAGCATCTGTGGTGCGAAAAGCCTATGGCGCCGAGCTTTGCCGAGGCCGAGGCAATGGCGGCCGCGGCGAAGAAATCGGGCAAGGTCGCGGCGCTGGGCTACAACTACATACAGAGCCCGGCGATCCGCCACATCGGCGCGCTGCTCGACGAGAAGATCATCGGCGAGGTCAACCATCTGCGCATCGAGATGGACGAGGACTTCATGGCCGACCCGGAAGCGCTGTTCTTCTGGAAGCACGAGGCTGCCTCCGGCTATGGCGCGCTCGACGATTTCGCCGTGCATCCGCTGTCGCTGGTCTCGGCACTGTTCGGCCGCGTCGCCAGCGTCATCTGCGACATGGCAAAGCCCTATGCCGATCGCAAGGTTGCCAGCGGCGGCCGCCGCGCGGTGGAGACCTACGACATTGCCAGCGTGCTGATGCATCTGGAGAACGGCATTGCCGGCACGCTGCTGGTCAACCGTTCAGCCTGGGGCCGCAAGGGCCGCATCGCCATCCAGATTTTCGGCTCGAAAGGGTCGATCCTGTTCGACCAGGAGCGGATGAACGAAATCCAGCTCTATGTCACCGCCGATCGCCCGACGGAGCAGGGCTACCGCACCATATTGGTGGCACCGCACCACAAGCCCTACGACGCCTTCCTGCCGGCGCCGGGCCATGGCCTCGGTTTCAACGACCTCAAGATCATCGAATGCCACGAATTGCTGACGCGGCTTGCCGGCGAGCCGGCGCGGATGATCGAATTCGCCGAAGGGCTGGAGATCGAGCGCACCGTGCACGCCATGGCCCGCTCCTTCGAGGAGAAGCGCTGGGTGGACGTGCGGTAGAAACCGCTCATTTCACCCGGCAGCGGCCACGGCATTCGTCTCCCAGCCATCAACCCAGAGCTGCCGCAGGCGATCGCCTTCGCCCTTGAAGCGCTGGCCGGTCGCCTGGCAATCCTCGATGCGGTCGCTGCGGAAATTGCGGATCGCCTGGCGCAGCTCGCACCAGGCGACGATGTTGGCGGTCTCGGCATAGTAGATCAGCGCGATCGGGCGGATCAGCCGCTCGGAGGCGCGGCCCATTTCGTCGCGATACGAGAGGTCGAGCTTCTCCTCGTCGCGTATGGCGCGCCGCACCAGCGCCAGATCGATGGTGCCGATTGCAGGCGCGGCAAAACCCCAGACATGAAGAGCGTTGGCGTCGAACGCCTGGCGCAAAGGTGGCGGCACGGCGCCCGCAACCTTGGCGCTGACGCGCTTGGCCGCCTGCTTGAGCTCGCTATCCCCGGTGCGCTCGAGCAGCGCCAGCGACAGCACGATCGCCTCCATCTCCTCGATCGAAAACATCAGCGGCGGCAGGTCGAAGCCTGGGCGCAATATATAGCCGATGCCGCGCCCGCCCTCGATCGGCACGCGCATCGCCTGCAGGGCGGCGATATCGCGATAGATAGAGCGCACCGTCACTTCCAGCTGCCCGGCAATCATGGCCGCCGTCACCGGCTGCCGCGCCAGCCGCAGGATCTGGATGATCTCGAACAGGCGCGACGCCTTGCGCATTTCCTCTCCCGATCAAAACGCTACTGACACACCCCCGTCAGTTGGGCTGGCTTATAGCACTGCCTATCGGCTTGAAAATCAACAAATTCCTCTGGGGCGTCCCGGCGCAAGGCGACAGGCAACTGACATGAGCTACGCAGAAAATCTCTGGCTGTTCTTTATCCTGCTGTTCGGCATCATCATCGTGCCCGGGATGGATATGCTGTTCGTGCTTGCCAATGCGCTGACCGGTGGCCGCGACAGGGGCCTCGCAGCGACCGGCGGCATCATGGTCGGCGGCATGGTGCACACACTGAACGGCGCCATCGGCGTCGGCCTGCTGATGCATTTCGTGCCGATCCTGTTCAAGCCGTTGCTGCTGGCCGGCGCCGCCTACATGGCCTTTATCGGCATCACACTGATGCGCAGTTCCATCACCGTCGGCCATGACGGGCCAGCCGGCAGTCGTTCGGCATGGAAGGCGTTCCGCCAGGGTCTTATGACCTGCCTGATAAACCCGAAGGCCTATCTGTTCATCCTCGCCGTCTATCCGCAGTTCCTGAAGCCGGATTACGGCCCGATCTGGATGCAGGCGACCGTCATGGGCCTGCTGACGGTTCTGACGCAGGCCGCGATTTATGGCGGGCTCGCCATCACTGCCGGCCGCAGCCGCAATCTGCTGGTGGCCAATCCGTGGGCGACGGCGATTGCCGGCCGGACGGCCGGATTGCTGCTGTTCGCGGTTTCGGTGTTTACGGCATGGGAGGGGTTGAGGGCAGCGTAGATGGCGCTCCCCCTCTCCGTCTCGGCTTCGCCGAGCCACCTCTCCCCCACTTTGTGGGGGCGAGGAACCCTAGCCTTTCAACGCGGCGACCTCAGCGATTGGCGTTTCCTCGCCCCATGAAATGGGGGAGAGGTGGCCGCGAACCGGTCGGAGAGGGGGATGGCGCTGCCGTGTGCGATTGCCTCTCAAGCCGCACCCTGCCGGCTCTCCTGCACGGCACGACGCGCCGACCGGCGCCATTCCACCGCACCTGCCAGCCCGTGCAGCACCGTCTCGGTGGTTGCCCAGTCGATGCAGCCATCGGTGATGCTCTGGCCATAGGTGAGCGGCTTGCCCGGCACCACGTCCTGGCGGCCGGCGACCAGATTGCTCTCGATCATGACGCCGATAATGCGCTCGTCGCCCGCCGCGACCTGACCGGCCACATCAGCCGCCACCTTGGGCTGGTTCTCCGGCTTTTTGCCCGAATTGGCGTGGCTGACATCGATCATCAGCCGGGGCGCCACACCGATGCGGGCGAGTTCGGCCGAGGCCGCCTCGATGCTTGCCGCATCATAATTGGGCTGGACACCGCCGCGCAGGATGACGTGGCAGTCCTCATTGCCAGATGTCGCCGCAATGGCGCTGCGGCCGCCCTTGGTCACCGCCATGAAATGATGCGGCTGGGCAGCCGACTTCACCGCTTCGGCGGCAATCCTGAGATTGCCGTCGGTGCCGTTCTTGAAGCCGACGGGGCACGACAAGCCCGAGGCCAATTCCCTGTGGATCTGGCTTTCGGTGGTACGCGCGCCGATGGCGCCCCAGGCGACGAGGTCGGCAATGTATTGCGGGATCGTCATGTCGAGGAATTCGGTGGCCGCCGGCAGGCCGAGATTGTTGACGGCCGACAACACGTTGCGCGCCATCCGCAGCCCCTTCTCGATGTTGAAGGAGCCATCGAGATCAGGATCGTTGATCAGGCCCTTCCAGCCGACAGTGGTGCGCGGCTTTTCGAAATACACGCGCATGACGATCTCGAGCCGATCGGACAGGGTCTCGCGCAGCGCCGCCAGACGGCTGGCATAGTCAACGGCCGCGACCGGATCGTGGATGGAACAAGGGCCGACGATGACAACAAGTCGATCGTCGGCCCCGTTCAGGATGGAGTGGATGGCGTTGCGTGACGCCGCAACGGTGCGCGTTGCCGTCAGCGTGCGCGGAATCTCCCGCATCACCTGGTCCGGCGTGCTCAGTTCTCGAATTTCCATGACCCGAAGGTCGTCTGTGGTGGTCAACACGGCTTCTGCTCCTGTTTTCTTAGGAGACCTGCCGGCTGAAACAAAAAAGCCGCCAGGTCTGGCGGCTTGTCGGACTTGTTGCTGCAATCTTCAGATCGAGCGCAATCCTCCCGCCGCCAGCGAGCTGCTAAAGTACCAATACGTGGCGAACAGGTTGATCATGCGGGTCATATAGTCGAAGCGGAGGCACTTGTCACGGGGGTTGGTGTGCAAGGCCGTTTCAGGATGGTCGGACCCTCGCGAAGCGATGGTTTACGCCAGACTCGTGCCGCTACTCCGGCGACGTCCCCGCAACATTCTGATCATAATCCACCAGCGACCCGGTCATGACGCCGGATTGCGGGCTGGCCATGTAGCTGATCAGCCGTGCCAGCTGGTCCGGCTTCACCAGCTGGCCCATCGGCTGGCCGGTCTCGGCCTTTTCCAGCCAGTCGTCGGAGGCGCCGTGCCATTTCTTCTGCACGATGTCCTCGCCTTCGGTGTCCATCCAGCCCGGCAGCACGGCGTTGCAGCGGATGCGGTTGGAGCGGTAGGCGTTGGCGACGTTCTTGGTCAGCGTCGCCAGCGCACCCTTGCTGGAGGAATAGGGCGCGAGGAACGACTGACCGCAATGCGCCGACATCGACAGGACATTGACGATCGAGCCCGGCGCTTTCTTGTCCAGGAGATGCGCCACGACGCCCTGCATCAGGAAGAAGGGGCCGCGCACATTGGTGGCAAATATCTGATCGAAGGTCTCTTCGGACGTCTCAACCAGCGAGCCCCGTGCGGACGTGGCAGCGGCGTTGACCAGCGCGTTGACGGTGCCGAAATGCGAGATGGCGGTCGCCACCGCACGCTTGCAGTCGGCCACTTTCGAGACGTCGGCGCTGATGAAGATGGCGTCGACGCCGGCTTTCTTGAAGTGAGCGACCGCCTTGTCGCCCTTCTCCTGCGAGCGACCGATAAGCGCCAGCGCCCGGCAGCCCTCGTCGGCCAAGGCCTCGGCGACAGCGAAGCCGATGCCTTGCGCGCCGCCGGTAACGATGGCGCGTGTGCTCGAATTGCGATCGGCTGATGCGCTCATCGCTCTGCTCCTGTGGGTTCTTCCCTGATGTTTTTACTTGTCGAGGCGGACGGTCTTGCCCGTCGTCGCCGACTTCAGCGCGGCATCGGCCAACTTCAGCGCCACGAGGCCGTCGGCGCCGCTGGGCGATGCCTTCTTGCCCGAGGTTGCGGCGGCGATGAAGGCGGCGATCTCGATGGCGTAGGCGTCGAGATAGCGGGTCATGAAGAAGTCGTGCAGCGGCGGGCGGGTATAGCCCTTGGCGTTGGCGACCTCGATCGACACCGGCCGCTGGTTTTCGGCGGCGACCATGCCTTTGGAGCCATGCACCTCGATGCGCTGGTCATAGCCATAGGTTGCGCGGCGCGAGTTCGAGATGACGGCCTGCTTGCCGGAAGCGGTTTCGAGGATGACGCTGACCGAGTCGAAATCGCCGGCTTCGCCGATCTTCTTGTCGACCAGCACCGAGGCGTGGGCGCTGACCGCCACCACCTCTTCGCCGAGCAGGAAGCGCGCCATGTCGAAGTCGTGGATGGTCATGTCGCGGAAAATGCCGCCCGAGCGCTTGATGTAGTCGATCGGCGGCGCACCGGGATCGCGCGAGGTGATGGTGACCATTTCGACGGTGCCGATGGCGCCGTCGTCGATCGCCTTGCGCACGGCGGCGAAATGCGGATCGAAGCGGCGGTTGAAGCCAACCATCAGCGTCGCCTTGGCCTTCTCGACCACGGCCAGGCATTTTTCGACGCGCTTGACGTTGAGGTCGATCGGCTTCTCGCAGAAGATCGCCTTGCCGGCCTTGGCGAAGCGCTCGATCAGATCGGCATGAGTATCGGTCGGCGTGCAGATGACGACGGCGTCTATGTCCTTGGACTTTTCAATCGCATCGATGGTGCGCACTTCGGCTCCATAGGCTGACGCCAGCTCGGTCGCCGCCTTCTCGAAGGCGTCGGCGACGGCAACCAGTCTGGCCTGCGGGTTGGAGCCGACGGCGCGGGCATGGACCTTGCCGATGCGGCCGGCACCGAGGAGGGCGAAGCGAACAGTCATGGAAATTTCCTTTGAGGGATTGGTTCGAGAGAGAGGTGGCTCCACCTTCCTGTCAGGGAAAGGTGGCAAGGTTATTTTTCCAACGCGCCAGAAACCGGATGACCATCCTGTTCAGGCCGCGAGGTCCGCCTCCCCGGTCTTGGCGCCGGTGATGTAGGAGACGATATCGTTGCCGTCGGTGTTTTCCTTGCGCAGATTGGCGACGATGCGGCCGCGCCGGAAGACGACGATACGGTCGCACAGGTCGAACACCTGGCGCATATTGTGGCTGATCAGGATCAGCGGCTCACCATTGTCCTTCAGCGTGCGGATGATGTTTTCGACCTGCGCGGTCTCCTGCACGCCAAGCGCGGCCGTCGGCTCGTCCATGATGATCAGCTTGGAGGCGAAGGTCGCGGTCCGCGCGATCGCCACGCATTGCCGCTGGCCGCCCGACATGTGGCGGATGGTGTTGGACAGATTGGGGATCTTCACCGCCGTCCGCACGAGCGCCGCCTCGGTCGCCTTGCGCATGTATTTGCGGTCGAGGATCGAGAACGGGCCGAGATTGAACAGCACCTTTTCGCGGCCAAGGAACAAGTTCGACGGCACGTCGAGATCGTCGGCCAGCGCCAGATTCTGGAACACCGTTTCGATGCCAGCCGTGCGGGCCTCGATCGGGCCGGCAAAATTCACTTCCTTGCCGTCGAACCAGATCTGGCCGCTGGTGCGTTGCTCGACAGCGGTGATCTGGCGCACGAATGTCGACTTGCCGGCGCCGTTGTCGCCCATGATGGCGACGTGTTCGCCCTTGCGCAGCTCGAAATTGGCACCTTCCAGCGCATGCACGCCGCCATAGCGCTTGCTGAGGTTTTCGGTCTTCAGGACGATGTCTGACATGATCAAGCCCTCAATGCCCGCATGCGTTGACGCCATTGGTCGAGAACGACCGCGCCGACGATGATCACGCCCTTCACCATCTCCTGATAGTAGGCGTCGAGGCGCAGGAAGGTGAAGCCGGAGATGATGACGCCGAAGATCAGCGCGCCGATCACCGTGCCGATGATCGAGCCACGGCCGCCCGACAGCGAGACGCCGCCGATGACCGCCATGGCGATGGCGTCGAGTTCATACATCACACCCATGCCGGACTGGGCGGTCAGGTTCTTGGAACACAGCACGACCGCGGCGAGCGAGGCAAGAATGCCGGCGATCGTGTAAACGAGGATCTTGTGATTGGGGATCTTGATGCCGGACATGCGCGCGGCATCCTCGTTGGATCCGATGGCATAACAATGCTTGCCGTAGCGCGTATAGGTCAGGATCAGTTGGAACAGGACCGCCAGCGCCAGGAAGATGATGACCGGCCTCGAGCCGGTGCTGATGGCGGCAAAACTGTCGGTGGGAAACGAGATCGGCTGGCCTTTGGACCACCATTTGGCGATGCCGCGCGCCGTGATCATCATGCCGAGGGTGGCGATGAAGGGCGGGATACGCGTGTAGGCGATCAACGAGCCGTTGATCAGGCCGGCGAGCATGCCGCAGCCGATCGCGACCAGCACCGGCACAATGACCGGCAGGTCGGTCCAGCCTTGCGCCAGGAACATCGCCTTGGGGTTGGGGTTGCCGTTGACGGTCGCCACCTGGGCGAAACTCATGGCGATCATGGCGGTGGCGCCGACGATCGAGCCCGAAGACAGGTCGATGCCGCCGCAGATGATCACCTGCGTGACGCCGATGGCGATGATGCCGACGATGGACACCTGAAGGATGATGATCTGCAGGCGGGCTTCATTGAAGATGCCGGCGACGTTGTCGCGGGTGTTGAACAGAAAGGAGTCGCCGAGAAAGATGCGGCCGATCAGTTCGAAGACGATGACGAGGATGACGAGCGCCAGGAAGACGTTGAATTCGGCCGGCCATGTGCGCTTCTTCGCGTCATAGCTGACCCCGCCGACGCCATGCGATGTCTGTGACAATCTTCTATCCTCCGTCAGCCGCGGTCGTTCCTCGCCGCCTTGCCGGCAACGAGGGAAGAAGGAGTGGCGCTGTCTTTTGTGTGAGAGCGCCACCCCGTATGCGTACGGCTCAGTTCTTCTTCAGGAACTTGTCGATGTTGGCAGGCGTCACGAGCTGGAAGGGCACGTAGACCTTGTGCTCTACCTTCTCGCCCTTGGCGAGCTTCAGTGCTGCATCGAGTGCGCCAGCGCCCTGGCCGGCCGCGTCCTGAAACACGGTGGCGTCGAGGTCGCCAGCCTGCATGGCTGCAAGCGCGTCCTGAGTGGCATCGACGCCGCCGACGACGACCGACTTCATGTCGACGTTGGCGGCCTTCATTGCCTGAATGGCGCCGATGGCGCTTTCGTCATTGTTGGCGATGACACCGTCGAACGGCTTGCCGGTCGAGAGCCAGTTGGTCATCAGGTTCTGCGCTTCGTCGCGGTTCCAGTTCGAGGTCTGCTTGTCGATGATCTTGATGAAGCTGCACTCCGGCGTGGCGATGACATCGTCGATGTCCTTGGTGCGCTGCACGGCGGCCTGGTTGGAAAGCTCGCCCATGATGACATAGACATTGGCTTCCTTCTTGCCGGCCTCGGTGAACAGGCGGCAGACTTCCTTGGTCTCGAGCGTGCCGGAATCGGCCTCGTTCGAAGCGACGAAAGCCTGGTTGTCCGGCAGCGTGTCGACATTGACCGGCTCCCGGTTGACATAAACGAGCGGGATCTTGGCTGCCGCAGCGGCATCCGACATCGCCTGCGTGGCCGAAGTGTCGACCGGGTTGACGATGATGGCGTCGACACCCGAAGCGGCGAAGTTCTTGATCTGGTCGAGCTGCTTGGCGACGTCGTTCTGTGCGTCTTCGACCTGCAGCTCAACGCCGCTCATGCCCTTGGCCTGCTCGATCATGCCGTTGCGCAGCACGGTCAGGAAGTTGTCGTCGAACTTGGCCATCGACACGCCGATCTTGGCGGCAAAAGCGGACGAACTCATCAGCGCCGCAAAGGCGACGCCCAAAATCAGTTTCTTCATTGTGTTTCTCCTCCACATTTGGTGTCCGGCTGCACCGATCTACCCGGAATCCCCGATCGCCCGAGGAATCTCTCCCTGATATCGTCTCTGTTCCGGATGGCGTTTTCCCAAGGATTGGAACGCCAGGCTCCCTGTTTGAAACAGATGTTCCGGAACGAAAGAACCAAAATCCCTAGCTAGTGAAATATTTATTCCATTTTTCGGAGACGTCAAGAGCCATTCCAAAACCGGGTGAAGGATTTTCTGAGGATGGATGATCAATGCCCTGGTCCGACTGGATTGGGCCAAGGTGCCGGCCGGCTCTCAGTCGCAACCATCGACGATTTGCGAAGGTTGCTCCCCTGACTTCGTCATTCTAGGGCGAAGCAGGAGCGAAGCTACGTCGCGCAGACCTTAGAATCCATTCCGTGACTTTGGTCGTGGAGTGCGACGGAGTAGAAACTCTGCACCGTAGTATCGCACAGAAGTCACGGCATGGATCCTCGGGCCTACGCTGCGTCGCTGCGCTCCTTGCTCCGCCCGTGGATGACGAAGGCGTAGATGTTCCGGCCAATCGCCGGCGTCGCAAACGCTAGATATTCTCCGGCAGATAGATGTCGAACGGCAAAAACGTCTGGCCCGGCGCGTTGGCGGCGCCCGTCTCTATGGCATGCGCCATCAGGTCGACCAGCTCCCGGCTGAGTGCCGCCAGCGGTGTCGAGATCACCATGGTCAGGATGCCGTCCGCCAAAGCCGCGCGCGACACCGCCGTGATCTCGTTGCAGATGACGGCCGGCATTTCGGCCGGCTTGGCTTGCCTTAACGCCGCGACCGCGCCTTCCATGCCGCCGCCGGCGACATAGCAGCCGACGAGATCGGGGTGGCGGTCGAGAAGATTGAGCAGCGTGTCCTGCGTGATCTCGTTGGCCTCGAGATTGACCAGTGTTTCCAGCAAGGTGAATTCCGGCGCCTGCTCGCGGAAGAATGAGCGGAAGCCGATTTCGCGCAGTTCATGGCCGTGGAAGCGGTGGCTGCCGACGAACAGCGCGACCTTGCCCGGTCGCTTCGCCGCTTTCGAGATCATCCAGGCCGCGGTGCGCCCGACTTTGCGGTTGTCGAGGCCGACATAGCCCTCGCGAATGCCGGCGGCGAAGTCGGACAGCAGAGAAAAAACCGGCAGGCCCTTGGTCTTCATCTCCTCGACGGCGACCGTCACTGTCGGGTGATCGGGCCCGACCAAAGCGACGGCCCGGCATTTGGAAGCCAGCCTACGGGTGCGATCGACGATTTCTTCAGGCGTCAGCGAGTCTGCGAAATCGATCATGGCGACGCCACGAAAGCGCGGCGATTGCGATACGGCCAGCTCAAGCTGGCGCGCGAATTCGCTGTAGAAGACGTAGTTACCCCTGAGCAGCAGGAAGCCGAGCCGATACTCCGGCAGCTCATGGCGCAGGCGCTGCTTGATCAGGCCGGCAGCGTGATAGCCGATCTCCGTCGCCGCCTCATAGACGCGGCGCGCCGTTTCCTCGCGCACCGGCAGGCGGCTGTTGAGCACGCGATCGACCGTAGCAACGCTGACGCCGGAAATGCGCGCCAGGTCGGTGATGGTCGGCCGTTTTGCCATGCTCGCCTCGTCGGGTTCGTCCGAAGCTTACTACATCATTCTGATAGGAAATGATAGAAACTATCTTTGTGATGTTGAGTCTATCATCGGTCGGCGCTATTTTCACGCTCGAAGCTAGGCTGGCATTCGCTGGAGCGAGCGCCGTTGCCGTGGGAGGCAATCATGACCGCAACACCGTTCCGGCGCGACTACAGCCTGATCGGCCGCGACGCCAAGCTCGCCGTCGAGACAGGGCTTTCGGCCGCCGAGTGGTATCACACCGACATTCCGCGCAAGCAGATGAAGGAGCTGATGCAGCGCTCCGACGGGCCGGCGATCCGCGACACCGCGATCTGGCTCGCCGCGCTGATCCTGAGTGCGGCCGGCGGCGCCTGGTTCTGGGGTACGTGGTGGTGCGTGCCGTTCTTCTTCGTCTATGGCGTGCTCTACGGCTCCTCGACCGACTCCCGTTGGCACGAATGCGGCCATGGCACGGCCTTCCGCACGCAGTGGATGAACGATGCCGTCTACCAGCTCGCCTGCTTCATGATCATGCGCAACCCGGTGACCTGGCGCTGGAGCCACACGCGCCACCACACCGACACCATCATCGTCGGCCGCGATCCCGAAATCGCCGTCATGCGGCCGCCGGACCTTTTGCGCGTGGTGCTCAACTTCTTCGGCATTCTCGACGCCTGGCATGCGATGACCGACATGGTGCGCAATGCCGCCGGCGTCATCAGCGCCGCCGAAAAAACCTTCATTCCCGAGCAGGAGCAGCCTAAGGCGATCCGTGTGGCCCGCATATGGCTCGCCATCTACATCGCGGCCATCGGCTTGGCCCTCTACCTGCATTCCTGGCTGCCGCTGATGCTGATCGGCCTGCCCCGCCTCTATGGCGCCTGGCACCACGTCATGACCGGCCTGCTGCAGCATGGCGGCCTCGCCGACAATGTCATTGACCACCGCCTAAACAGCCGCACGGTGCTGATGAACCCGGTCAGCCGCTTCATCTACTGGAACATGAATTACCATGTCGAACACCACATGTTCCCGATGGTGCCCTTTCACGCGCTGCCCAGGCTGCATGCGCTGATCAAGCACGATCTGCCGGCGCCAACGCCGTCGATCCTGGCCGGCTACCGCGAGATGATGCCGGCTTTCCTGCGCCAGTTGCGCAACGAGGACTATTTCATCAAGCGCGAATTGCCGCCGACCGCCAGGCCGTACCGCGAGGAATTCCACAACGATGCCGTCGCCGCCGCAGCGGCGGAATGAGCGCGGCGATCCGTTTTTCGGGGAGGTACAAATGAGCGACTGGGTCGAGGCCTGCGCGGCCGGTGACATTGATGAAGAGGATGTGATGCGCTTCGATCATGGCGGGCGCACCTTCGCCATCTATCGCAGCCCGGACGACGATTATTTCGCCACGGATGGCCTTTGCACCCATGAAAAGGTGCATCTCGCCGACGGGCTGGTGATGGACGACATCATCGAATGCCCCAAGCACAATGGCCGCTTCAACTACAAGACGGGCGACGCCCGTGGCGCGCCGGTATGCGTCAACCTCAGGACCTATCCGGTCAAGGTCGACGCCGGCAAAGTGCTGATCCAGATCGGATGACTGATATGACGCGCGGGATGGTCATCATCGGCGCCGGCGAATGCGGTGGGCGGGCAGCGCTGGCATTGCGCGAGCTCGGCTATGATGGGCCGGTGACGCTGGTCGGTGACGAACCGCATCTGCCCTATGAGCGGCCGCCTTTGTCGAAGGACGCGATGACGAGCGATGCGCCCGAGATCAAGGCGATCGCCAGTGATTCGCTTCTGACCGAACGCGCGATCCGGCACATCCATTCCGTTCAGGCCGTGGCGATCGACCGCACGGCGCATACGGTCCGGCTGACCGACGGCTCGGTCCTGCCCTATGACAAGCTGCTGCTGGCAACCGGCTCGACACCGCGCAAACTGCCGATGCCGGGGTTGGGTGCGCGCTGTGTCTATCTCCGCACCTTTGCTGATGCGCTCGCCATTCGCAGCCACCTGAGCCCGGCAAACCGCATCGCCATCATTGGCGGCGGCTTCATCGGCCTCGAACTCGCTGCGGCGGCGCGCAAGCTCGGAGCGGCGGTTACCGTCATCGAGGCGCAGCCGCGCATCCTGATGCGCGGGGTGCCGGCCGAGATCGCTGAAGTCATCCATACGGCGCATGAGGCCGAAGGCGTGGCCGTACTCACCGGCGTGGGGATCGCTTCCATAGCCGACGATGGCGCCGAGGTCAGCATCACATTCGCCGATGGACGGTCAATCGTCGCCGACCTCGCCGTCATCGGCATCGGCGCCGTTCCGGTCACCGCGCTGGCAGCGGAAGCGGGGCTGGGCATCGACAATGGCATTGCCGTTGACGCCACGCTCTGCACCGACGATCCGGATATCTTTGCCGCCGGCGACTGCTGTTCGTTTCCGCTCGCTGTCTATGACGGCCGGCGGGTGCGGCTGGAGGCTTGGCGCAACGCCCAGGAACAGGGCGCGCTGGCTGCGCGGAACATGCTGGGGGCGGCCGAGGCACATGCGGCGGTGCCGTGGTTCTGGTCGGATCAGTACGGCCTGTCGCTGCAGATTGCCGGGCTTTCCGACGAGGGAAGCAGCACGGTGCGCCGCGACCTCGGCGACGACGCCTTCATTCTTTTCCACCTCGCCGAGGATGGCAGGCTGGTGGCGGCGAGCGGTATCGGCCCCGGCAATGCGGTGGCGCGCGACATCAGGCTGGCCGAGATGCTGATCGCCAAGCGGGCGAAGCCGGCGCCGGATGCACTGGGATCGCAGGCGGTGAAGCTGAAGTCGTTGCTGGCGGCGTGAAGGGCTGACTTACCCAGACCTGCGGGAGCGGCACCGCCCCACCCGGACCTTTGGTCCGACCGCCCCACAAGGCGGAGGTAGAGGGCCGCTCGCCTAAAACAGCGCCTTCAGCTCGTCCAGCTTGTCGTTGACCAGCCAGCCGTAATAATTCTCTTCCGGCAGTTTCACCGGCTCGCCGGCGGCGCGGCGCTTGTCGTTCTCGGCCTTCAGCGCATAGGCGCGCTGTTCGGGGTTGCCGACATTGTAGAGCGTGGCGGTGAGCCCCGGATTGCCCGAAATGTCGAAGCCGGCAATGCTCTTATACGCATCGATCGACTTGCGAATCGTCGCCGCCACATAGGGCAGCGTCAGATCCGGATCCATGATCGTCTTGTAGACCCCGTTGGGATCGCCGACATCGAGCTCCGGCAGTCCCGAAACCTTGTGCACGAGATCGCTCATCTGCAGCGCGGTCAGCGGGTTGAGCTGGCCCAGGCCAAAGGTCTGGCCGGCATAATAGGGCTGGAAGAAGGTGGCGCCGAAGCGGTCGTTGGGAAAGCTTGTCCCGCCGACGGTCTTGCCGCGGAAAGAGTGGTTCCACACCTGCTCGCGGCATTCCCACAGATCGTAGCTGTCCGACATTGTGCATTTCTTGAACTCGGGCCGCTGCACGAAATCGGTGATGTCCTCGCCGTCATAGGCGAAGGACAATTTGCTGGAGAGGTAGGAGATCGCCTTGACGTAGTAGGTCTGCAGCCGGTCGTAGGCGTCGACATTGTAGGTGTGCTCGCCGACGATGGCGCCGACGATATGCAAGGGGTTGATGCCGTAAGCGGCGGCCGCCTTCTTGATCTTGCCTCGCAGTTCCGCGTCGCTCTGCAGCAGCGCGTACACTTTGCGGTATTTGGCCTGGAAGGTGGTGTTGGTGGCCTGGGTGCGACGGCTGGAGGCGCCGGGTATGTCTGGCTGCACGGCGTTGCGGTTGCCCGCCGGCACCAATGTTGCCGCGTCGGCTGCGAACAGCGTCGCCGCCAGCGTCAAGCCGAGAATGATCAGGATCAGTTTTTTCATGCCGCCGCCTAAAGAATTGCCGCGCAAACTAGGGAGTGCTCCCGGTTGAGTCGAGAGCGCCCCGTCGCACGGCAAGACGAAAGGTGGCCGCATGGTACCATCCGGCCACACATCATGCAGTTTGCCGGAAATTGTTGCCTGAACCGGCGCCGGACTGATCCGGCGCCCTCGTTTAAAGGATGAATCGCGACAAATCTGTGTTTCTGGAGAGGTCGCCGACATGCTTTTCCACATAGGCGGCGTCGATGGTGACGCTGGTGCCGTTGCGGTCCGGCGCGTCATACGAAATCTCGTCCAGCACGCGCTCCATCACCGTCTGCAAGCGTCGGGCGCCGATGTTCTCGACGCTGGCGTTGAGGTCGACGGCGATGCCGGCCAGCGAATCGATGGCGTCGTCGGTGAAGGTCAGGTCGACGCCTTCCGTCTTCATCAGCGCGATGTACTGCTTGATCAGGCTGGCCTCGGTCTCGGTGAGGATGCGGACAAAATCGTCCTTTTCCAGCGCCCTCAGCTCGACGCGGATCGGCAGGCGGCCCTGCAATTCCGGCAACAGGTCTGACGGCTTCGAGACATGGAAGGCGCCCGAGGCGATGAACAGGATGTGGTCGGTCTTCAACGGTCCGTATTTGGTTGCCACGGTCGTGCCTTCGATCAGCGGCAGAAGGTCGCGCTGCACGCCTTCGCGCGAAACGCCGGCCCCCATGCCACCCTCACGCGAGGCGATCTTGTCGATTTCGTCGAGGAAGACGATGCCGTCATTTTCCGTCGCATCGAGCGCCCGGCGCACCACCTCGTCCTGGTCGAGCAGCTTGTCGGACTCGTCATTGACCAGCAGCGCGTAGGACTCCTTCACGGTGGTCTTGCGCGCCTTGGTCTTCTTGCCGCCCATCGCCTTCGACAGCATATCGTTGATGTTGAGCACGCCGATATTGCCGCCCGGCATGCCGGGAATCTCGAAGCCGGGCATGCCGCCAGTGCCGGTATCGGCAACCTCAATCTCGATCTCCTTGTCGTCGAGCTCGCCGTCGCGCAGCTTCTTGCGGAAGCTGTCGCGCGTTGCCGGGCTCGCCGTCTTGCCGACCAGGGCCTCCAGCACGCGCTCCTCGGCGTTGAGGTGGGCGCGCGCCTTGACGTCCTCGCGCATCTTGTCGCGCACGAGGCCAATGGCGATCTCGACGAGGTCGCGGATAATCTGCTCGACATCGCGGCCGACATAGCCGACCTCGGTGAACTTGGTCGCCTCGACCTTGACGAAGGGCGCGCCGGCGAGCCGCGCCAGCCGGCGCGAGATCTCGGTCTTGCCGACGCCGGTCGGGCCGATCATCAGGATGTTCTTCGGCATCACCTCTTCGCGCATCTGGCCTTCGAGCTGCTGGCGGCGCCAGCGGTTGCGCAAGGCGATGGCCACGGCGCGCTTGGCGTCCTTCTGGCCGATGATGAAGCGGTCAAGTTCCGAAACGATTTCACGGGGAGAGAAGGTGGTCATGTCACTAAATTCCACTTTGCCACTGCTTGATGGACTCGAACGGATGCAGCAGCATGATCACGTTGAGCGTCAGATTGTCCCGGATGAGGTAGCCGACACCCAGTTCGAAGATGAGGGCGAGGCCGACGACGACTGATATAGGTAGCTTCCGCGCCATCACAAATCCCAGCACCATGGCCAGCGTGTCGGACACCGAATTGATGATCGAGTCGCCATAGTAATCCAGCGAAATGGTGCCGGCGCGGTAGCGGTCGATGATGAACGGGCTGTTTTCCAGCAACTCCCAGCCGCCTTCGATGACCACGGCAAAAGCCAGGCGCAGACCAATCGGCGAGCGCGGGAACAGGAACCAGGCCAAGGCGTAGAACAGGAAGCCGTGGATGATGTGCGAAAAAGTGTACCAGTCGGAAATGTGCTGGGAATTCTCCGAACTGTTCACCACGCCGTGCCAGAGTTTGACGTAGCCGCAGGTGCAGATCGGCGTGCGCCCCATGCCGTACAGCGCGCCGGCCTGGAAGATGAGCAGAGCGAGCACGAGCAGAAGCCCCATCCGCCAGCTGTCTTCATAGGCCGAGTAGTTTTTGTCCCCGCTTGGTGTCGTCATCCAACTCATTCCCCCTCTTCTCCGTCGCCTTCGGCATCGACGGCCATCAGCACGACGTCCCCATATTCCGAGTGCCTGCGGTCGATAGGCCTGAATCCAGCCTTTTCATAGGCCCGGATGGCGCGGCCATTGTCGGGATGCGGGTCGATGATGACGCGCGGCGCGCCTTCCTCGAACAGCTGTTCGGCGAACTGCCTGACGATCGCCGAGCCATGACCCTTGCCGACGAGTTCCGGCACTCCGATCGACAGGTCGATGCCGAGCGTGCCGAACGGCTGGTCGGCATAGGGGTGGCCGTCTTCCAGATGCGGATCGTAGCTTTGCAGATAGGCGATCGGCCTGCCGTCGAGTTCGACGATCAGCGGCTCGACGGAAATCGAATCGATATGTTCCCGAATAGCGGCGATTTCCGTCTCCGGATCATCCCACCATTCGGCGACATGCGGCTCGCCCAGCCAGCCGGCGATCATCGGCAGGTCTTTTTCCGTCACCGGCCGAAAATCGTAGAGCGCCGGCGGCTCAGGCGGCATCGAGCGTTTCGATGACGAAATTGTTGTTGGTGTAGACGCAGATGTCGGAGGCGATCTGCATCGCCTTGCGGGCGATCTCCTCGGCGTCCTTGTCGGTGTCCATCAGTGCGCGGGCGGCGGCCAGGGCATAGTTGCCGCCGGAGCCGATGGCCATGACGCCGAATTCGGGTTCCAACACGTCGCCGGTGCCGGTCAGCGCCAGCGAGACCGACTTGTCGGCCACCAGCATCATCGCTTCCAGCCGGCGCAGATATCGGTCGGTGCGCCAGTCCTTGGCGAGCTCGACGCAGGCGCGCGTCAGCTGGTCGGGGTATTGTTCGAGCTTGGCTTCCAGCCGCTCAAGCAGGGTGAAGGCATCCGCCGTGGCGCCGGCGAAACCGGCAATGACATTGCCGCCCTTGCCGATGCGGCGCACCTTTTTGGCATTGCCTTTCATGATGGTCTGGCCAAGGCTGACCTGGCCGTCGCCGGCGATCACCACCTTGTTGCCCTTGCGCACCGTCACGATGGTCGTGGCGTGCATGCTCAGTTCATTCGACATTTTTGGCTCCGATTCGCGCCATCCCGATAAGGCGATTGGCGCGGTACGAGTGAGATTGGCCTCTATGTAAGCCGGCGCAGGCGCTTTGCAAACCGGGGCGTTCTCTCAAGATTTCAGCGGGCCTTAACATCTGTGGCTTATCCTTGCCGAAGGCAGGGGGAACTCCGTATGTTCGGCAAAAGGAAGCAGCCCGGCGGGTTGCCGCATGTGATCGTGCCTCGGCGCGACGCCGACAAGTATATGCTCTCCGCAGTAGCCAACTTTGTGGAAACGATGCTGGAGAGCGCAGATTACATTCCTGCGGAAATTCCGCCCGCGGCTCTTCAGGCGCATGCCTGCGAACGCTATCTTGGCCAGGTCAACAATGGTGGCCACAGTCAGTTCGTTCGCAACAGTTTCGACGATCTGCCGGTTGTGGTGGCGAACGTCCGCGCCGGCCTTTCCGCGATGTCGGCCGAACGACATCTGGCCGTGGCGAACGGCCTGCTGGCATGGACGATCGCCAATCCGGACGACATTGCCAGGCAGACCGGCTTCGCCGGCGGCAGAGCAGCTGGGCTGAACGAGCTCGACGTACAGTTCCGGGCCGCCGAAAAGCTGCAGCCCATGGACATTACGGCGGCGCGGTGGATCGCGCGATGGCCGCAATTGAGGATCGTGCCCGATTCCGACTATACCGATGAGATAGAGCGAGCCAAAACGTCCAATCCCTTGCAGGCCCAGCGAAGGTCCTGGCGCACGGTTGCCGTGCTGACGCGAAAGCTCAACGACCGCAAGGCCGTTGCCGAGGGGCTGCGTTGTACGGACACCGGCGTCGACAGCCATAGAGTGGATGCGACAATCTTGCATGCCCGCGATAACCTTGTCGCAGTCGGACTCGATCTTCTGCTGCGCAGGCTCGGCGCCGATCCTGGGGTCGCTGCGGTCATACCGTTGGGTGTCGAGCAGCGCCCTGCCGGACCTGTAATGACCATGGCGCTCATGTACGATCCGATGGGGATCTCCATAGCGGTATCCGACGCGCAGATCCTTCTGATCGTACGCGACGACGAGGTCCTGGCCCGAGCCAATATGGACGAAATCGCACGCCACGCGCATGAGGTCGAGCGGGGCAGGCTCTGAGCGCGCCAGGCCGTCCGTCGCAACTGGCCATCGCCGGATCATGCTGCTAGAAGGCTCTCGTTTCATGCCACCAGCGACAGGGATAGGCCATGAGTGCCCGCGCCGCCGAAGTCAGCCGCAAGACCAGGGAAACCGAGATCGCCGTCTCGCTCCATGTCGACGGCACCGGAAAGTCCGATATGTCGACCGGCGTCGGCTTCTTCGACCATATGCTCGACCAGCTGTCGCGCCATTCGCTGATCGACATCTCGGTCAAGGCCAAGGGCGACCTGCACATTGACGACCACCACACGGTCGAGGACACCGGCATCGCCATCGGCCAGGCGCTCAGCAAAGCACTGGGCGAGCGGCGCGGCATCATGCGCTATGCCTCCATCGAACTCGCCATGGACGAGACGCTGACGCGCGCGGCGATCGACGTGTCCGGCCGGCCGTTCCTGGTCTGGAACGTCACCTTCACGTCACCCAAGATCGGCACGTTCGACACCGAACTGGTGCGCGAATTCTTCCAGGCGCTGGCGCAGAATGCCGGCATCACGCTGCATGTCACCAATCATTACGGCGCCAACAACCACCACATTGCCGAGACCTGTTTCAAGGCGGTGGCGCGCGCGCTGCGTTTCGCACTGGAGCGCGATCCGCGCCAGCCGGACGCGGTTCCCTCCACCAAGGGATCCCTGAAAGGATAGCCTGATGGCCATCTATGTCGTGATGGAACCGCCGGGCCGCACCGAGGCGGCCGACGCAACCATTTTTGTCCGTGACGGCTTTTCCTGGCTGGCTTTCCTGCTGGCGCCGCTGTGGCTTGCCTGGCACAGGCTGTGGGTCGAGGCCGCGCTCGCCTTCGTCGCCATGGGCCTCATCTCGCTGCTCGGCCAAAGGCTGGGGCTGGATTGGGCAAGCTCGGCGCTGTCTTTGCTGTTCTCGCTCTATATCGGCCTGGAAGGCCAGGGATTGCGGATCGCAGCACTTCGCCGCCGCGGCTGGCATGAATGGGGCGTCGTCGAGGCCCACAATCTCGACGATGCCGATATTCGCCAGACGCTGGATGCCGAGGCGCTGGCCGACGAACCGGCGCCGATGCCGCGCATCGTGCCCGACGCCAGCCTTGCCCGGCCGGCGCAGACCGGCCTGACGCTGGGCCTGACCCATACGCCTGGAAAAGCCTGACATGCGGGTTGCAATCATCGATTACGGGTCGGGCAACCTGCGCTCGGCCACCAAGGCCTTCGAGCGCGCCGCGCATGAGGCCGGGATTGCCGCGACAATCGAGCTGACCGCCGATGCCGAGCGCGTGCGCAGCGCCGACCGCATCGTCCTGCCCGGCGTCGGCGCTTATGCCGATTGCGCGGCGGGCCTGCGCGGCGTCGCCGGCATGTGGGAAGCGGTGGAAGAGGTGGCGATCACCAAGGCGCGGCCATTCCTCGGCATCTGCGTCGGCATGCAGTTGATGTCGGAGCACGGCCTCGAAAAGACCGTGACCAAAGGTTTTGGCTGGATAGCCGGCGACGTCAAGGAGATCACGCCGGCCGACCCGGCGCTGAAGATTCCGCAGATCGGCTGGAACACGATCGATCTCACCCGCAAGCATCCGCTGTTTTCCGGCATTGCCACGGGAGCCAAGGGCCTGCACGCTTATTTCGTCCATTCCTATCATCTTGACGCGACAAAGCCGGACGAGGTGCTGGCCGTCGCCGACTATGGCGGCGCGGTGACCGCCGCTGTTGCGCGCGACAACCTCGCTGGCACGCAGTTCCACCCCGAGAAAAGCCAGGCGCTCGGCCTGGCGTTGATCACCAATTTCCTGCGCTGGAGGCCCTGAGAACCATGAGCAAGAAGGGCTATTGGATCGCACTGGTCGATGTTCGCGACCCTGACATCTACAAGCAGTACATCGAGGCCAACGCCAAAGCCTTCGCCAAGTATGGCGCGAACTTCATCGTGCGGGCCGGGCGCTATGAAAATCCGGAGACGTTGACGGGCAACCGTCATGTCGTGGTTGAGTTCGAGTCCTACGATGTGGCCGTCGCCTGCTATCACTCGCCGGAGTATCAGGAAGCATCGAACTACAGGCTCGCCGCCTCGACCGGCCATTTCGTCATCGTCGAGGGCGCCTGATCGTGATCCTGTTTCCCGCCATCGACCTCAAGGACGGCAAGTGCGTGCGGTTGAAGCACGGCGATATGGCGACCGCGACCATATACAACGACGACCCGGCGGCGCAGGCCAAGGCCTTCGAGGACCAGGGTTTTGAGTGGTTGCACGTCGTCGACCTCAATGGCGCCTTCAAAGGCCAGAGCGTCAACAGCGCGGCGGTCGGCGCCATCCTCAAGGCGACCAAGAACCCGGTGCAACTCGGCGGCGGCATCCGCACGCTGGCGCAGATCGAGGACTGGCTCGACCGCGGGCTGGCGCGCGTCATTCTCGGCACCGTGGCGGTGCGCGATCCCGACCTGGTCAGGGAAGCCTGCAAGACCTTCCCCGGCAAGATCGCCGTCGGCATCGACGCCAAGGGCGGCAAGGTGGCGGTCGAGGGCTGGGCCGAGGCGTCCAGCCTCGGCGTCATCGAACTGGCACAGAAATTCGAAGGCGCCGGTGTCGCCGCCATCATCTACACCGACATCGACCGCGACGGCGTTCTGACCGGCATCAACTGGGATGCCACGATCGACCTCGCCGACGCCGTGTCGATTCCGGTCATCGCCTCGGGCGGGCTGGCCTCGATCACCGACATCGTGCGCATGACCATGCCCGATGCGAAAAAGCTCGAGGGCGCCATTTCCGGCCGCGCGCTTTATGACGGGCGCATCGATCCGGCCGAGGCGCTGGCGGTGCTGCAGGGCAAGGCAGTGGAGACCCGATCTTGAAAATCTCCATCATCCTGGCCTCCTATGACAGCGGCCACTATCATGGCGGCATGGGCCAGGGACCGGACGCGCTGATCTCAGGCGGGCTCGTCGATGCGCTGACGCTAGCCGGGCATGACGTGGCCGTCACCGATATCGGCAGGGTGGGCGACGAGCAGGAGCGCGAGATCGCAACCGGCTTTGCCGTCTGCAATGCCGTCTCCGGCGAGGTCCGCATCGCCCTGGACCGCGGCCGCTTTCCGATCGTTCTGGCCGGCAACTGCCTGACATCAGCGGGTGCGGTCGCCGGCGAAGGTGCCGATGCGATCATCTGGGCCGACCAGCATGGCGATCTCAACACGCCCGAAACCTCCGTCTACGGCTTTCTCGACGGCATGGCGCTGGCCACGATCCTGGGCCTGTGCTGGAAGCCGATGGCATCGGCCATCCCAGGCTTCAAACCGATCGATCCGGCCCGCTGCGTGCTGGTCAATGCGCGCGATCTCGATCCGGCTGAAAAGGACCTGTTGAAGACGCTGCCGGTCATCCGCACCGAATGCCCGGACTGGGCAACCGCCTGCGGCAGGCTGAAGGCACCGGACGCAAAGCGGGTGCACCTG
Source organism: Mesorhizobium sp. PL10 (assembly GCF_053714315.1). Classification (NCBI taxonomy): domain Bacteria; kingdom Pseudomonadati; phylum Pseudomonadota; class Alphaproteobacteria; order Hyphomicrobiales; family Phyllobacteriaceae; genus Mesorhizobium; species Mesorhizobium sp. PL10. The sequence continues at coordinate 133,925 of NZ_JBSKBR010000007.1, forward strand.
CATCTCGATCTCGACGTGCACGATCCCGAGGCGCTGCAGGCCAATCGCTACACGACACCTGGCGGCCCGGAGCCGAAACAGCTGCGCCAGGCGGTCTGCGGCATGGCTGGTCTGCTGCCGATTTCCGGCATCACCATCTCGGCCTACGATCCGGCATTCGACGCGCAGTCCGACGTGCCGCCGCTGGTCGGCGAGCTGCTCAGCGAGTTGCTGGCGACGATGGAGAAGGGCTGATGCTGAAAGCGCGCGTCATCCCTTGCCTCGACGTCAAGAACGGCCGCGTCGTCAAGGGCGTCAATTTCGTCGACCTGGTCGATGCCGGAGACCCGGTCGAGGCTGCAAAAGCCTATGACGCGGCCGGCGCCGACGAGCTTTGCTTCCTCGACATCACCGCATCGTCAGACAACCGGGAGACCATCTTCGATGTCGTCGCCCGCACCGCCGAACAGTGTTTCATGCCGCTGACGGTCGGCGGCGGCGTGCGCCAGGTCGCCGACATCCGAAAGCTGCTGCTGGCCGGCGCCGACAAGGTGTCGATCAACACGGCGGCGGTGAAGAACCCGGATTTTGTCGCGGAAGCCGCTGACAAGTTCGGCAACCAGTGCATTGTCGTGGCCATCGACGCCAAGAAGGTGTCGGCGCCCAACGAGGCCGACCGCTGGGAGATCTTCACCCATGGCGGCCGCGAGAAGACCGGCATCGATGCGGTCGACTTCGCGCGAAAAATGGTCGAGCGCGGCGCCGGCGAGATCCTGTTGACCTCGATGGACCGTGACGGCACCAAGGCCGGCTACGACATTGCGCTGACCCGCGCGATTGCGGATGCGGTGCGCGCGCCGGTCATCGCGTCCGGTGGCGTCGGCACGCTCGATCATCTGGTCGAGGGCATCCGCGACGGCCATGCGGGCGCCGTGCTCGCGGCATCGATCTTCCATTTCGGCACCTACACGATTGCGCAGGCCAAGGCGCATATGGCCAAAGCCGGCCTGCCGATGCGGCTGGACTCGTCCGTCGATCGGCCCTAGAGCGTTTCCGGCTAAGAAAGCGACCTCGCCATGGCTGACTTTTCACTCTCCGACCTGGAGACAATCATTGGGGAACGCGCCCGGTCCGGCGACCCGGACTCGTGGACGGCAAAACTGTTCGCCAAGGGCATGGACAAGGCGGCGCAGAAGCTCGGCGAGGAAGCGGTCGAGACGGTGATTGCCGCCGTCACGGGGGATAAAAAAGCCCTCGTTTCCGAAAGTGCCGATCTTATATATCATTGGCTTGTCGTGCTCGGCATCGCGGAGGTCCCGCTGGGCGACGTACTGAGGGAGCTTGAGGCCCGTACCGGCCGTTCGGGCGTCGCCGAAAAGGCATCCCGGCCGAGAGGCTGAACCGCGAGGAGGGCAGGAAACTCGATGGACCAGCTTGCTCCGACCGAGAAATATTCTCCCTATCGTTTCTTTTCGGCCGAGCAATGGTCGAACTTCCGCGCCGACACGCCGATGACGCTGAGCGAAGACGAGATCAACCGTCTGCGCTCGCTCAACGACCCGGTCGACCTTGAGGAGGTCAAGCGCATCTATCTGTCGCTGTCGCGGCTGCTGTCAGCACATGTCGAGGCCAGCCAGCTGTTGTTTCGTCAGCGCCAGGCCTTCTTCAATGCGCTCGACGTGGTCAAGACGCCGTTCATCATCGGCATTGCCGGCTCGGTGGCGGTCGGCAAGTCAACCACGGCGCGCGTGCTGAAGGAGCTTCTGGCTCGCTGGCCGTCGAGCCCCAAGGTCGATCTCATCACCACCGACGGTTTTCTCTTACCCAACAAGGTGTTGCGGCGCGACAATTTGATGGAGCGCAAGGGCTTTCCCGACAGCTACGACGTCGGCGCGCTGCTCAGGTTCCTGTCGGGCATCAAGTCGGCGCAGCGCAATGTACAGGCGCCGGTCTATTCGCATTTGACCTATGACGTCATTCCCGGCGAGTTCGTCACCATCGACCGGCCCGACATTCTGATCTTCGAAGGCATCAACGTGCTGCAGCCGGGCAAGCTGCCAAAGGACGGCAAGATCGTGCCGTTCCTGTCGGATTTCTTCGACTTCGCCATCTATATCGACGCCGACGAAAAACTGATCCATCACTGGTACATTGCCCGCTTCATGCGGCTCCGCGAGACCGCCTTCCGCAACCCGGACTCCTTCTTCCACCGCTATTCTCAGCTTTCCGAGGATGCCGCGCGCGCCATCGCGGAAGGCTTGTGGGCCAACATCAACCTGAAAAATCTGCGCGAGAACATCGTGCCGACGCGGGCGCGCGCCGACCTCATCCTGCGCAAAGGCGCCAATCATCTGGTCGAGGAAGTGGCGCTCAGGAAACTGTGACGACTGGGTTAACGGCACCTTAGGCAATCCCGGCTAGTTTTTGCTGCAATTCCAGCGGGTCGGGAGCAAGCGGTGGTTAGTGCGAGCGATGCCGTGGGCCGCCAGGCCACGGTCTATTCCCTGGTCATTCCGATTTTCAACGAGGAAGCGGTGCTGCCGCTGCTGGTGCGGCGCATCGGCATGCTGCTGGACGCGCTGGACGATCGTGCCGAAGCAATTTTCGTCGACGATGGCAGCCGCGACACCAGCGTCATCTTCCTGCGCGGCATGGCGGCCGAGGATGACCGCTTCAAGCTGATCGAGCTGTCGCGCAATTTCGGCCACCAGGTCGCCATTACAGCCGGCATGGATGCGGCCGCCGGCGAGGCCGTCATCGTCATGGATGCCGACCTGCAGGATCCGCCGGAAGTGGTGCTCGATCTCGTCGCCAAGTGGAAGGAAGGCTACGAGATCGTCTATGCGCGGCGCATCCGGCGCGAGGGCGAAACCTGGTTCAAGCGGGTCAGCGCCAGTATCTTCTACCGGCTGATCGAGAAGATGACCTCCGTCGACATCCCGCGCGACGTCGGAGATTTCCGGCTGATCGGGCGTAAGGCGCTGGAGACGTTCAAACGCATGCCCGAGCGTGATCGCTTCGTGCGCGGCATGTTCGGCTGGATGGGTTTCAAGCAGACCGCCGTGCCGTTCGAGAGGCCGATGCGGGCCGCAGGCGAAACCAAATATCCGTTCTGGAAAATGGTGCGGCTGGCCGTGCACGGCATTATCAGCTTTTCCGACAAGCCGCTGCGGCTGGCGCTGTGGGCGGGTCTGGCCATTTCCGGCCTCGCCGCCCTGCTCGGCCTCTACGCGGTGTTTTCCTGGCTTTTTGTCAGCGGCGTCGTCCATGGCTGGACATCGACGGTGGTGATCATTTCCTTCCTGTCAGGCATCAATCTGCTGATGACCGGCGTCATCGGACTTTATGTTGGCGGCATTCATGCCGAGGTGAAACGGCGGCCGCTTTACGTCGTCGACCGGCTGACCGGCTTCGAGGAAGCGATCGCCGCCATGAGCAATTCCCAGGCGTCGAAAAATACGCCGCCCGCAACGCACGAACGCCGGGTCGGTTGACCGTGCGCCAGGCGTTCAACGATCCTTTGCCCGGCTACCGGTTCTGGTCATGGGCCATGGGCCGTTCGGAGCCGGCGCGAATCCTGCGATTTGCTGCAATCGGCGGCGTATCGACCCTGATCTACGCCGTGCTGACCCTGGCGCTTTCGGCCCGGCATGGCTTCGGCATGCCTGCGACGGTGGCCTCGATCGCCGGCTATGGCGCCGGCGCGGTGTTCTCCTATTGCGGACATCGCTTCGTAACGTTCATGTCGGACGGCGCGGTTGGTTTCGAGGTCGTCCGCTTCGCCTGCGCTACGGCGATCGGATTTCTGCTCTCGGTCGGGCTGGCCGTGATCCTTGCCGACGTAGCCGGACTGCCGCCGTTGGTGCCGGTGGCAATCGCTTCCGTCCTGGTACCGGCCCTGAATTTCATCATCCTGCGCAAATTCGTCTTCGTGGCGGCCCGATGAGTACGGAGATCCGCACTTCGCTCGTTGAGAGGTCCGCCATGATTTCGGCCAAGGGCGGCTCGCGAACGCTGCCGCGGACCCTGGTCTTCTGCCTGCTCGTGCTGGCGGCGGCCGTGCTTTGGCAGATGCGCTGGGGTGTCATACCCGACACCAGTTGGGCAATCACCATGTCCGAGAAGGTGCTTGCCGGCTCACGGCTCTATGTCGATCTCTTCGAGGTCAATCCGCCGTTCACGCCATGGATGTTCATGCCGGCTGTGGCCCTGGCGCATGCGCTCGGCATTTCGCCGGAAGTCGTCATTCATCTTTATGCCTATACGATCTGCCTGCTGGGTCTCGGCTTTGCCGCGCGGATCGCCAGACTGGCCGGCTTTGCCGAGAACCGTGTGCTCTTCTCGATGTTGCCGCTGTTCCTGGCACTGCTGATCATTCTTCCCGGCAATGCTTTCAGCGAGCGGGAGCATCTGGGCGTTGCCCTGTTTCTACCGTTGCTGGTGTTGATGGCCTGGCGCGCCGCACCAACGGACGGGCGCACGCCGAGCTTGCCGATAGCGGTACTGGCTGGCCTTTGCGGCAGCGTACTGGTGCTGGTGAAACCCTATTATGCGCTGATGGTGCTGGTTCCGGCGCTTTATGTGGCCTGGCGGCGCCGGTCGATCTGGTCGCTCTTCTGCATCGAATACTGGGTGATCGGATTGGTCTGCGTCGCCTATCTCGTCGCCGTGCTGTACTTCTATCCAGAGTTCCTCAACGCCATCTACCCAGTGCTGGCCGACACCTATATGCGGCTGCGGGTCGTGCAGGCGCTGTTGCTCAAATACGCGCCGGCCTACCTCGTCGCACTCTACATGTTGCGTTTGCTTCGGCCGAGCCTCACCTTGTCGCCGCTGATCATGGTGTTCGTCCTGGCGTCATTGGCGGCCACCGTGCCTCTCGTGTATCAGGCCAAGGGCTGGCCCTATCATGCATTCCCGGCAATCAGCCTGATGGCCGCGGCGTTGCTGCTCAGAGCCGTTCAGATCGACCCCGCGCGGCAATCGCCATCGGGCACTGGCATGGGGCATGCGCGCATGCTTTTGCTTGCCACCACCATTCTGGCCAATGCTGTCCCCTTCTGGCCCAGCCAGAAACCGGGTGCCGATTTCGTCGCCACGATAAATGCTGCGGTGGACCATCCGACGGTCGCACTCATAGGGTCGGACATTGCCGCGGGCCATCCACTGACGCGGATGGTCGGCGGGAGCTGGATCTCGATCTACTGCAGCGATTGGCTTGGAGGATTCGCCACCTATTTCGCGCAGGTCGAGGCGCAAAGCGGCAATCAGGCGGCGGCTGAACACTACAGGCAGATCACTGATCGCTACATCTATGACAAGCTTGCCCAGCTCGAAACCAAGCGGCCATCGCTGGTGATTGTGCAGAAAGCGGACATCTTGTGGTTAGCCGAGCTCTCCGGCCGGCAGGATTTCGTCCGCTTCATGCAAGGCTACCGGCAGATCGCCGAGGACGATACGCTGAGGGTCCTTGTCCGCGACGATGCTAGCCGGCCTTCGTCACCCGCCGCAGCGTCAGATTGATGCGCCCGCCATTCCTGAGCAGCGCCGAGGTCGACGGGTAGATGCGGTCGACGCCGTGGAAGCAGAGCCGGCCTTCGCCGCCCAGCACGACGACATCGCCGCTTTTCAGCCTGAACGATTTGGTGCCGCCGTCGCGTGTCGTCTGGCCGACCCGGAACAGGCAGTCGTCGCCAAGCGAGACCGAGACCACCGGCGCCGAGAAATCGGCCTCGTCGCGATCCTGGTGCAGGCCCATTTTGGCGTCCTGCGCATAGAAATTGAACAGGCAGGCTTCCGGCGGATGCGGATAGGCGGAGACCTCTTGCCATAATTGCAGCAGCGCGTCGGGGATCGGCGGCCATGGCTCTCCGGTCAGCGGATGCGTCGGCTGGTAGCGATATCCCAGTTCCTTGTCGGTGACCCAGCCGAGCGGGCCGCAGTTGGTCATGCGCACGCTCATCTCCTTGCCGGTGCGCGGCATGGCCGGCACGAACAGCGGTGCCTGCTGCACTACCTTGCGGACGTCTTCGACCAGCGCTTCTTGCGCGGCGCGGGGCAAATAGCCGGGCATGTGGCGGACGCCTTTGGGCAGAACGAGCATGGGGACGCTTCACCTGATTGATCTGGCCGACAATGCCACCGCCAAACAAAAACGGCGACCCGAAAGCCGCCCACAGTTTTCGGCATCATGCTGGTGTGGTGCCTAGTCGTTCTCCACCCGGCCGCGCAGCTTCTTGATCGTACCGCGCCCGGCCTTGCTTTTCAGCCGCCGCTCCACCGCCCCCTTCGACGGCCGCGTCTTCTTGCGCGGCGGCGGCGGCGGTTCGGCGGCCTTGGCGACCAGCGCCGTCAGCCTTGCCCGGGCATCGGCCCGGTTCTGCTCCTGGGTGCGGAAGCGGCCGGCTTCGATGACGATGACGCCGTCCTTGGTGGCGCGCTGGCCGGCAAGCTTGATCGTGCGCGCGCGCACGCGTTCCGACAGGCCGGCCGCATTGGCCGCGTCGAAGCGCAGTTGCACGGCGGTGGCCACCTTGTTGACGTTCTGGCCGCCGGGGCCGGACGAGCGGATGAAATCCTCGTGCAGGTCGCCCGGGTGGATTACGGCTTCGTCGGATATGATGTTGTCGTCGATCGGCATGCCGCAGTCATGGCGCGGCGGACCAAAAAAGAAAAGGCCCGATCGGGATCGGGCCTTTCAAGGATGCGGCGAGGACGATGCCTCGACTATTCGGCAGCTTCCTGCAGGCGCGGCGCGGCGCCTCGCACGACGGCGTCGACATGGCTCTCGAATTTCTCGAAATTGACGGCGAACATGCCCACCAGCCGCGCCGCCTGGCGGTCATAGGCAGCCTTGTCGGCCCAGGTCGAGCGCGGGTCGAGAATGGCGCTGTCGACACCCGGAACAGCCACCGGCACCTCGAAGCCGAAATTGGCATCGGTGCGGAAGCCGGCTGCCTTCAACGAACCGTCGAGCGCGGCGGCCAGCAAGGCGCGCGTCGCCTTGATCGGCATGCGCTTGCCGGTGCCGTAGGCGCCGCCGGTCCAGCCGGTGTTGACCAGCCAGCAATCGGCGCCGTGGCGGGCGATCAGTTCGCGCAGCAGATTGCCGTATTCCTTGGGATGACGCGGCATGAACGGGGCGCCGAAACAGGTCGAGAACGTCGCTTCCGGCTCGGTCACGCCCTTTTCGGTACCAGCCACCTTGGCCGTGTAGCCGGAGAGGAAGTGATACATCGCCTGCGCCGGGGTCAGCCGTGCGATCGGCGGCATAACGCCGAAAGCATCGGCCGTCAGCATGATGATATTTTTCGGATGGCTGGCGCGGCCGGTCTTCGAGGCATTGGGGATGAAGTCCAGCGGATAGGCGCAGCGTGTGTTTTCGGTGAGCCTGCCGTCGTTGAAATCCGGCACGCGGTTTGCATCGAGCACGACATTTTCCAGCACCGTGCCGAAACGCTGCGTGGTGGCGAAGATTTCCGGCTCGGCTTCGGCCGACAGCCGGATCGTCTTGGCGTAGCAGCCGCCTTCGAAATTGAAGATGCCGTGCGGCCCCCAGCCATGCTCGTCGTCGCCGATGAGCGTGCGCGACGGGTCGGCCGACAGCGTCGTCTTGCCCGTTCCGGACAGCCCGAAGAAGATCGCTGCGTCGCCGGCCGGCCCCTCATTGGCCGAACAGTGCATAGGCATGACACCCTTTTCCGGTAGCAGATAGTTCAGCATGGTGAACACGGACTTCTTCATTTCGCCGGCATAGGAGGTGCCGCCGATCAGCACGATCTTGCGGGTCAGATCGACCGCAATCACGGTTTCGGTGCGGCTGCCGTGGCGGGCCGGATCGGCGCGGAAGGACGGCAGGTCGATGATCGTCATCTCCGGCACGAATTGCTCGAGCTCGGCGGTCTGCGGGCGGATCAAAAGGTTGCGGATGAACAGCGAGTGCCAGGCGAATTCGGTGATAACCCGCGTCGGCAGCTTCAGATCGGCATCGGCGCCGCCGATGAGGTCCTGCACATAGAGGTCCTTGTCCGCCGCATGGGCGCGGAAATCGGCGAGCAGCGTTTCGAACTGAGCCGGTGAAATCGCCTTGTTGTTGTCCCACCAGATGTGGGGTTCGGTGGCGCCGTCGCGCACGACAAACTTGTCCTTGGGCGAGCGGCCGGTGTGCTGGCCGGTCTCGGCAAGCAGCGCGCCACCCGCGGTCAACCTGGCCTCGCCACGGCGGATCGCGTCTTCGTAAAGGGCGGCCGCACCAAAATTATAATGCACCGTGCCGGTGGTTTTCAGGCCGATACGATCGATCGCGCAGGCAGAATTGCGTTTGCCGACTTCCGACATCAAGGGTCCCTTCTCCTGGATTCGCCGCACTTTGCCGGCGCATTTCCGGCATGCCCGCGATGGGGGCTAAGACGGTCAGAACCAGAAAACTCGAATGATATCAAATCATTAATCGATTTAAAAAATTTGAAAGTTGTTTAAATCGTTTATATGTGCAAAAAATCACAGTGGTTGCCCAAAGGATTGGCACACAGTGTTCGTCCAATCCGTATAGAGGTGCGATTGGGGCCGCCGGCAAGCCGTCCGTGACAACGGATGGAGCCTGTGCCACATTTTGTACCTAATTTGTCCTGCAAAAGCCCCTTCTCTAAGATAGGAGGGACAGCTCATGAGGGAGCCGCTTGAAATGGCAACAATCGCGCTTGTCGATGACGATCGCAACATTCTGACGTCGGTCTCGATTGCCTTGGAATCCGAGGGGTATCGTGTCGAGACCTACACGGATGGGGCGTCGGCGCTGGAAGGCCTGGCGGCGCGTCCGCCGAATCTCGCCATCCTCGACATCAAGATGCCGCGCATGGACGGCATGGAGCTGCTGCGCCGAATGCGCCAGAAGTCCGATCTGCCGGTGATCTTCCTGACCTCGAAGGACGACGAGATCGATGAGCTTTTCGGCCTCAAGATGGGCGCCGACGATTTCATCCGCAAACCGTTCTCGCAGCGCCTGCTGGTCGAGCGGGTGCGCGCCGTGCTGCGCCGTGCCAGCACTCGCGAGGCTGCGGCAAAGGCGCCCAGCCAGCAAGCCCGTTCGCTCGAGCGCGGCCAGTTGGTGATGGACCAGGAACGCCACACCTGCACCTGGAAGGGCGAGCCGGTGACGCTGACGGTCACCGAATTTCTCATCCTGCACTCGTTGGCGCAGCGCCCCGGCGTGGTAAAAAGCCGTGATGCGCTGATGGATTCGGCCTATGATGAACAGGTCTATGTCGACGACCGCACCATCGACAGCCACATCAAGCGGCTGCGCAAGAAGTTCAAGGCCGTCGACGATGACTTTGAAATGATCGAAACGCTTTACGGAGTCGGGTACCGGTTCCGCGAAGCCTGAGAACGGACCCGGGAGCTGCTATTCGATGGCAGTGGACGTAGAGCGAGGCAGACGGGCGGGCGCCGGCAGGCGGCCGTCGAGGATTCTGCCCGCATTCCTGTCGAGGATCACGGTGCCGATGCGCCGCTTCCTCGGCCATCACATCTTTTCCAGCCTGACCCGGCGCATCCTGTTCCTCAACCTGGCCGGCCTCGCCGTGCTGGTCACCGGCATCCTTTATCTCAACACTTTCCGCGACGGGCTGATCGACGCCCGCGTCGAAAGCCTGATGACGCAGGGCGAGATCATCGCCGGCGCGATCGCGGCGTCGGCGACGGTCGAAACGGATTCGATCAGCATCGATCCGGAAAAGCTGCTCGAGCTGCAGGCCGGCGAAAGCCTGGGGCCGGGCTCCGACCAGCTCGATAACCTCGATTTCCCGATCAATCCCGAGCGCGTCGCGCCGGTGCTGCGGCGGCTCATCTCGCCGACGCGTACGCGCGCCCGCATCTATGACCGCGACGCCAATCTGCTGCTCGATTCGCGCCATCTCTATTCGCGCGGCCAGATCCTGCGCTACGACCTGCCGCCGGTCGAGGACGAGCAGCCGGATATGCTGGAGCGGGTGCAGAAATTCGTCTTCGACGTCTTCCGCAACAAGGACCTGCCCGTCTATCACGAGCAGCCCGGCGGCAATGGCGCCGCCTTCCCGGAAGTGGTCAAGGCGCTGACCGGCAGCCCGTCGACGATCGTGCGGGTGAGCGAACAGGGCGAGCAGATCGTCTCGGTGGCGGTGCCGATCCAGCGCTTCCGCGCCGTTCTCGGCGTGCTGATGCTGTCGACCGAAGGCGGCGACATCGACAAGATCGTCGCCGCCGAACGCAAGGCGATTTTGCGCGTGTTCGGCATTGCCGCCCTGGTGACCGCCATCCTGTCGATGCTGCTGGCGTCCACCATCGCCAATCCGCTGCGCCGGCTGTCGGCGGCGGCGGTGCGGGTGCGGCGCGGCGTCAAGAGCCGCGAGGAAATCCCCGACTTTTCCGATCGCCAGGACGAGATTGGCAATTTGTCGATCGCGGTGCGCGACATGACCAATGCGCTCTATGCCCGCATCGAGGCGATCGAAAGCTTTGCCGCCGACGTTTCGCACGAGTTGAAGAACCCGTTGACCTCGCTGCGCAGCGCGGTGGAGACCTTGCCGCTGGCCAAGAACGACAATTCGCGCGCGCGTCTGATGGAGATCATCCAGCATGATGTCCGGCGGCTCGACCGGCTAATCACCGACATTTCCGATGCTTCGCGCCTCGACGCCGAACTGGCGCGCGAAGACGCGGCAATCGTCGACCTGAAGAAATTCATCACCGATCTCGTTGCCGTGTCGCGCGAGGCGACGCGCAACAAGAAGGCCGTCGAGATCGAGTTCAAGGCCGCCAAGCTGCCGCAAGGCGTCAAAGGCTATTTCGTCACCGGCCATGATCTCAGGATCGGCCAGGTCATCACAAATCTGGTCGAGAATGCCCGCTCCTTCGTGCCGGAGGATCACGGCCATATCGCCATTTCCCTGGCACGCTCGGGCAAGGTCAACATCGTCACCGTCGACGACAACGGCCCCGGCATCCGCGCCGACGCCATCGACCGCATCTTCGAGCGCTTCTACACCGACCGGCCGGCCGGCGAGGCGTTCGGCCAGAATTCCGGCCTCGGCCTGTCGATCTCCAGGCAGATCGTCGAAGCCCATGGCGGCACGCTGAACGCCGAGAACATCCCCGGCACCAAGCCCGGCGACATCAAAGGCGCCCGCTTCGTCGTGACGCTGCCGGCCGAAGGCTAAATTGCAGCTGCGTATGCCCATCAAGAAACCTGAAAACATCCACGCCACCGCGATCCTGATCGGCGAGCGCGGCGTCCTGATCACCGGACCGTCCGGCTCGGGCAAGACGACGCTGGCGCTGGCGCTGATCGATCATTTTGGCCGGCGCGGGCTGTTTGCGCGGCTGATCGGCGACGACCAGCTGTTTGTCGAGGCGCATTTCGGGCGGCTGGTCTGCCGTGCGCCGGCCAGCATCGCCGGCCTCACGGAAGTGCCCGGGCTTGGCCCGAAGCCGCTTTTGTTCGAACCCGGCGCGGTGATCGACCTGGCGATCCAGCTGATTGCCGCCGAGGAAATGGTCCGTTTCCAGGACGAGTTGAGCGAGATGATCGCCGGCTGCACCGTGCCGCGCATCGACCTCGCCGAGCGCAACGTCACTGCGGCTTTGCCGGCGGTGATGGCGCGGCTGGCGATTGCGCCTTTCGTATGATCCGCCCCCGGTTTTTTGCTGCAATGCGTCAAAATGGCCATGGCCGGCGCAATTTTGGGCTTGTCAACGCGCCGCGCGTCGACAAGATAGCGCTCCCGCCGCCTGGGATGGCCGGCGAGCATAAAAAGCGCCTGTGAAGCGGCGATGACGGGAGCCACCAACGAATGATCGGACTCGTGCTTGTAACGCACGGTCAACTGGCCGCCGAGTTCCGCCATGCCGTGGAACATGTCGTGGGGCCACAAGACAATTTCGAAACCGTGGCGATCGGCGCCGATGACGATATGGAGCAGCGCAGGCGCGATATCGTCGACGCCGTCGGCCGCGTCGACACAGGAGCGGGCGTCATCGTCCTGACCGACATGTTCGGCGGCACGCCTTCCAACCTCGCCATCTCGGTGATGGAGTCCGGCCGCACCGAGGTCATCGCCGGCATGAACCTGCCGATGCTGATCAAGCTGTCGTCGATCCGCAAGGGTGACAACATGGCGACCGCGCTCGACGAGGCGCAGGCCGCGGGGCGCAAATACATCAACGTCGCCAGCCAGCTCCTGAGCAGCAAATGAGCATGACATCGGAAAAGGACCAGATAGCCAAAGATTCGATCACCAGGGAGTTTCCGATCATCAACCAGCGTGGCCTGCATGCGCGCGCCTCGGCCAAGTTCGTCCAGGTGGCCAGCGGCTTCGACGCCACCGTCCATGTCGAGAAGGACGGCCTCAAGGTCGGCGGCACCTCGATCATGGGGCTGATGATGCTGGCAGCGAGCCCCGGCTATTCGATCCGCGTGACCGCCAGCGGCGCTGAAGCCGTGGCAGTGATGGACGCGCTGGAGGATCTGGTCGCCTCGCGCTTCGGCGAAGAGTGCTGACCCGCCAAACACATACGCGCATAAAGATTTCTTTATATCCCATTGTCGTTGAGCCGGCGATCTGCTAGTCAGGCCGGCATTCCCGCGCCCTTCGACGCGCCGTGTGGCGCAGGCGCATCTGAAGACAAATCACACCGGAGCACTGCCATGACAGGTAGCAAGGACTATGTGGTCGCCGACATTTCGCTTGCCGGCTGGGGCCGCAAGGAACTCGATATCGCCGAAACCGAAATGCCGGGCCTGATGGCCTGCCGCGAGGAATTCGGCGCCAAGAAGCCGCTGAAAGGCGCGCGCATCACCGGATCGCTGCACATGACCATCCAGACGGCGGTGCTGATCGAGACGCTGAAGGCGCTCGGTGCCGATATCCGCTGGGCTTCGTGCAACATCTTCTCGACCCAGGACCATGCCGCCGCGGCGATTGCCGAAGTCGGCATCCCGGTGTTCGCCGTCAAAGGCGAGTCGCTTGAAGACTATTGGGACTACACCGACAAGATCTTCCAGTGGGCCGATGGCGGCCTCTCCAACATGATCCTCGACGATGGCGGCGACGCCACCATGTATATTCTGGTCGGCGCCCGCGCCGAAGCCGGCGAGGACGTGCTGTCCAACCCGCAGAGCGAGGAAGAGGAATACTTCGTCGCCCAGATCAAGAAGCGTCTCAAGGCTTCGCCGGGCTTCTTCACCAAGCAGAAGGAAGCGATCCGCGGCGTCACCGAAGAGACGACCACGGGCGTCAACCGGCTCTACCAGCTGCAGAAGAAGGGCCTGCTGCCGTTCCCGGCGATCAACGTCAACGACTCGGTCACCAAGTCGAAGTTCGACAACAAATACGGCTGCAAGGAATCGCTGGTCGACGGCATCCGCCGCGGCACCGACACGATGATGGCCGGCAAGGTCGCGGTCGTCTGCGGCTATGGCGACGTCGGCAAGGGTTCGTCGGCTTCGCTCAAGGGCGCCGGCGCCCGCGTCAAGGTCACCGAAGTCGATCCGATCTGCGCGCTGCAGGCGGCGATGGACGGGTTTGAAGTCGTCACGCTGGAGGATGCGGCACCCACCGCCGACATCGTCATCACCACCACCGGCAACAAGGATGTCGTCACCCTCGACCACATGCGCTCGATGAAGGACATGGTGATCGTCGGCAATATCGGCCACTTCGACAATGAGATCCAGGTGGCGTCGCTGCGCAACCTGAAATGGACCAACGTCAAGCCGCAGGTCGACATGATCACCTTCCCGGACGGCAAGCGCATGATCCTGCTGTCTGAGGGACGCCTGCTCAACCTCGGCAACGCCACGGGCCATCCGAGCTTCGTGATGTCGGCCTCGTTCACCAACCAGGTGCTGGCGCAGATCGAGCTCTACACCAAGCCCGGCCAGTACCAGAACCAGGTGTATGTGCTGCCCAAGCACCTCGACGAGAAGGTGGCGCGCCTGCATCTCGACAAGCTTGGCGCCCGCCTGACCGAACTGTCCGGCGAACAAGCCGCCTATATCGGCGTGACCCCACAGGGTCCGTTCAAGCCGGAACACTACCGCTATTAAGCATAGCGCAAGTTACCACTAGATATTGAAGCCGGGCGATTGACATTTCGCCCGGCTTCTTTTTTGCGCTGAATGATTCTTCACGCCGATTCCAGCACGCGCTATTGTGGTGATTCGCGGGCCGGGGACGAGGGCCGGCGCACGCATCGAGGGTATGATCCCGAAAAGTGGGAACCGGTTTTCGGAAAAGATCATGCTCTTCAAAAAAGAGTTAGATCAGGAGGGCGTTCTGCCGACGTCATCCTGATCTGGGCGGTCTTGCATTCAGGCGGCGAAGAGGACCAAGACATGCCGGGGGAAAACCCGCCTCGCGCGGGATGGGCCGTTTCCGGCGGCCACGACGATTCCGATATCACTGGCTCCGCCATGGCAGGCGGCGGCCTGAAGAAGCGCGCCGGCGCCCGCCTGGGAACCTTTCTCGCCACCTCCGCGCTTGCCCCGCTCACCTCGTTTGCCGCGCATGCCGAGCCATCCATTGCGCAGAAAGCCGGGCTGTCGGTCAGCGCGGTCGAGGTCATCCAGCTCGCCATGTTCGTCGGCGTCATGGGCGCCGCTCTGGTCTCGGCCATCTTCCTCATCCGAGAAAGAGCCCGCACCTCGGCGCAAAATGTCGAGCTCCGGGCCCGCATCGCCGACGTCAACGCGGCGCTGCAGCGTTCGGAAGCGCTGCTCAATCTGCGCGACCAGCGCATCATCGTCTGGGCTTCGGAAAACAAGAAGCCCGAGTTGATCGGAACCTTGCCGCTCGAAAGCGGCGCGCCGGAAGACCGTGCAGCATTCCTGGCCTTCGGCCGCTGGCTGATGCCGCGTTCGGCGGCCGCGCTCGAAAATGCCGTCGCGGGACTGCGCGAGAAAGCGAAGCCGTTCGATCTGGTCATCGAATCGCAGGCGGGCGCGCCGCTCGAAGTGCACGGCCGCAAGAGCGCCGCGCATGTACTGGTGCGCTTCGTCTCGTTGTCGGAAACGCAGCGAAGCCAGGCCAGGCTCAAGATTGAGAACCAGAGGCTTGCCGCCGATTACGACACCATCATCGGCCTGCTCGACGCCTTGCCGATGCCGACATGGCTGCGCGCCACGGACGGGCGGCTGAAATGGGTCAACCGCGCCTATGCCGGAGCGGTCGAGGCACCGAACGCCGAAGCTGCCGTGCGCGAGGCCAAAGAATTTCTCGGCGGCCAGGCGCGCGAACAGATCGCCGAACTGCACAAATCGCGCCCGGTCTTCGAACAGACGCTGTCGACGGTGATCGAGGGCGACCGCCGCGTCTTCTCCGTCACCGACTACGCCGGCAGCGACGGCTCGGCAGGCCTTGCCTGCGACACCAGCGCCACCGAGACGATCCGCGGCGAATATGAGCGCACGGTACGCAGCCATGCCGACACGCTCGACCAGCTGAACACGGCGGTGGCGATCTTCGATACCGACGAGAAGCTGCGCTTCTTCAACCAGGCATTCCAGAAACTGTGGGGGCTGGACTCTGGCTTCCTGCACAGCGCGCCGGACAATGCGCTTTTGCTCGACCGGCTGCGCAGCGAAGGCAAGATCGCCGAACAGCCGGAATGGCGGCGCTGGAAGGAAGGCCTGCTTGGCGCCTACCGCGCGGTGGAATCGCAGGAGCACTGGTGGCACCTACCTGATGGCAAGACCATCCGGGTGGTGGCCAACCCGCAGCCGAAGGGCGGCGTGACCTGGGTGTTCGAAAACCTGACCGAGAAGATGGATCTGGAAAGCCGCTACCAGACGGCGGTGCGGGTGCAGGGCGAAACGCTCGACAATCTGGCCGAAGGCGTGGCGGTGTTCGGCCCGGATGGGCGGCTGCGCCTGTCAAACCCGGCCTTTGTCGCGCTGTGGGGGCTGAGCCAGGATGTGGTCAAGCCCAACGTCCATGTCTCGGCTATCCGCGATCTCAGCGATCAGCGCGCCGTCGACAGCCCGTGGGGCGGGTTCGTCGCCGCCATCACCGGCTTCGACGACGAGCGCCGCGAGCGCCACGGCCAGACCGAGCTGAAGAACGGCACCGTGCTCAGCTACGCCGTCATCCCGCTGCCCAACGGGCAGGTGATGATGACCTTTGTCGATGTTACCGACAGCGTCAATGTCGAGCGGGCGCTGAAGGACAAGAACGAGGCGCTGCAGAAATCCGACCAGCTGAAGAACGAGTTCGTGCAGCACGTGTCCTATGAGCTGCGCTCGCCGCTCACCAACATTATCGGCTTCACCGAGCTGTTGTCGCTGCCGACGACCGGGCCGCTGACCCCGAAGCAGCGCGAATATGTCGAGCATGTCGGCTCGTCATCCTCGGTGCTGCTGACCATCGTCAACGACATACTCGACCTCGCCACCGTCGACGCCGGCATCATGCAGCTCGACATTTCGGAGGTAAGCGTCGAGCGCACCATCCAGGCGGCCGCCGAACTGGTCGCCGACCGGCTGGACGAGCATGCGATCAAGCTCAAGATAGACGCCGTGTCAGCGCCGAAGAGCTTCCATGGCGACGAGACCCGGGTCCGCCAGATCCTCTACAATCTGTTGAGCAACGCCGCCAATTACGCGCCGGAGGCGAGCACGATCACGCTGGCCTGCCGCCATTTGGAACAAGGCGTGGAGTTCTCCGTCCATGACGACGGCCCCGGCATGCCGCCGGACCTGCTCGATTCGGTGTTCCGCCGCTTCGAGCCGCGCACCAATGGCGGACGCCGGCGCGGTGCGGGGCTTGGCCTGTCGATCGTCAAGAGCTTTGTCGAGCTGCATGGCGGCTCGGTGCGTATCGAGACCGGCAAGGACAAGGGCACCACCGTCATCTGCACCTTCCCCGATGCACCGTCGGGCGTCCGCGCCGCGGCCGAGTAGCGCGATCGATGGCGACTGTGGTGCTGGAGCGTTTTCTCGCCGACGAGGCTTCGACCACAAGGCTCGGCGAAGATCTGGCGATGGCGCTGCGTCCGGGTGACGTGCTGGCGCTCAAGGGCGACCTCGGCGCCGGCAAATCAACTCTGGCGCGCGCGCTGATCAGGGCACTGGCCGACGATACCGGTCTCGATGTGCCTAGCCCCACTTTCACGTTGGTGCAGAGCTACGACACCCGCATCCCAGTCCATCATTTCGATCTCTATCGCCTGTCCTCGGCTGGAGAGATCGATGAACTGGGTTTCGACGAAGCGCTGCTGCAAGGCACTGCCCTTGTCGAATGGCCGGAACGGGCCGAGGCAGCGCTGCCCAGGACGTCGATCTGGATCGAACTCGTCCATCAGGGTGAAGGCCGATTGGCGAAATTGTCGGGCGAAGGTGCCGCCTTCGAGCGCGTGGCACGATCGCTGGCGATGCGCGATTTCCTTGAAAAGGCTGGTTGGGGCGAGGCCGCGCGGCGGCATTTCGTCGGCGACGCTTCGGCGCGTTCCTATGAGATCGTCTCGCTCGCCGGCTTTGCGCCGCGCGTGCTGATGAACTCGCCACGGCTGGTGTTGGGACCGCCGGTACGCGACGGCAAACCCTATGCGGTGATCGCCCACACCGCGCAATCGGTGACGGCCTTCGTCGCCATCGACAAGGCGCTGCTTGCGCAAGGCGTCAGCGTCCCGGAAATTCACGCCGAGGATCTCGATCAAGGGTTTCTGCTGCTGGAGCATCTGGGCTCGGAAGGCTTTCTCGACGGCCAGGGCGAGCCGGTGGCAGAACGTTATGCGGCGGCCGCCGAATTGCTGGCGATGATGCATGGCAAGACCTGGCCGCAGCGCATGGAGGCGGTGCCGGGCGTTTTGCACGACGTGCCGCCTTTCGATCGCGACGCCATGCTGATCGAGGCTGACCTTCTGGTCGACTGGTATGTGCCGATGGTGACCGGCGAGCAGGCAAGCAAGGCATTGCGCGCCGGCTATCACAAGGAATGGACCGCGGTTCTCGACCGGTTGGACGAACGCGACGACACGCTGATGCTGCGCGATTTTCATTCGCCCAACATCATCTGGCGCGGCGACCGTACCGGCCATGATCGTCTCGGCATCGTCGATGTCCAGGATGCGCTGATCGGGCCGGCCGCCTATGACGTCGCGTCGCTGGCCATGGATGCCCGCGTCACCGTTTCGCCTGACATCGAACGGAGCACCGTCGAAGCCTATGTCGCGGCGCGTCACACCGCTGGGGCCTTCGACGAGGCCGCCTTCCGCGAGGCCTATGCGATCATGGCGGCGCAGCGCAATTCGAAGATCCTCGGCATTTTCGTGCGGCTCGAAAAGCGCGACGGCAAGCCCTATTATCTGAAACACCTGCCGCGCATCCGCGACTATCTCAGGCGGGCGCTGGCGCACCCGGCCCTGAAGGGGTTACACGATTTCTATGTCGCCCATGGGCTGCTGGAGGAACGTTCGCCGTGACGGCTGGTCCCAAGACTGCAATGGTGCTGGCGGCGGGCCTCGGCAAGCGCATGCAGCCGATCACCGACACCATGCCGAAGCCGCTGGTGCGGATCGCCGGCAGGACCTTGCTCGACTGGGGGCTGGACAGTTTGCAAGCAGCCGGTGTCACCAAGGCCATCGTCAATGTGCACTATCTGCCGGATCAGATCGTCGCCCATGTCGCCGGACGGCGAACGCCAAAGATTGTCATTTCCGATGAGCGCGACGCGCTGCTGAATTCGGCCGGAGGCATCGTCAAGGCATTGCCGCTGCTGGGTGCCGAACCCTTCTACACCATCAATGCCGACACGTTCTGGATCGATAGCGGAGAGCCCAGCCTCGAGCGCCTTGCCCTTGCATGGGACGGCGAGAAAATGGATATTCTGCTGATGCTTACCGATCTCGACTCGGCGACCGGACATTGCGTCGGCACGGATTTCCTGATGGCGCCGGATGGCGACCTGCGGCGCTCGAAAGGCGACCCGGCCGGGTTGATCTATGCCGGCGCGGCGATCATCAATCCCGCCATCTTCAGGGATGCGCCGGCCGGGGCGCATTCGCTCAATGCCTATTTCGACAAGGCGATTGCCGCTGGCCGCCTGTATGGCATGCAGATGCGCGGAAGCTGGATCACCGTCGGCACGCCTGAGGCCATTGCCCCCGCGGAAGCCGCGGTCGCTGGCGCCCTCAAAAGGGCAGTATGAGCGGCTCGCGCCGCGTTCTCTCGATCCCGCCCGGAGCGCCATTCCTGCCGACTCTGGCGCAAGCCTTGCTGGCCGGCAAACTGGTGCCCGGATTCCGCTATGAAGGCGACCCGCTGGCGCTCGCCGATGTCACCATCTATGTGCCGACGCGGCGCGCGGCCCGCGCCTTGCGTGGCGCCTTCGTCGATCATTTAGGCGGCCGTTCGGCCATCCTGCCGGTGATCCGCCCGCTCGGCGAATTCGACGAGGACGAGGCCGCCTTCAGCGCAGACACTCCGGCCGAGCTTGAAATGGCGCCCCCGATCGCGGCCATCGAACGCCTGCTGCTGCTGGCGCCGCTTGTGCGGGCCTGGAAGCGCACCTTGCCGGCGCATGTGCTGGCGATGTTCGATGAGGAGATCGTCGTGCCGGCTTCCGCCGCCGATGCGATCTGGCTGGCGCGCGACCTTGCCCGACTGATGGACGAAATCGAGACCGAAGGCACCGACTGGACCAGGCTCGCCGATCTGGTAACCGGCAATCTTGCCGGCTGGTGGCTGGTGACGCTCGATTTCCTCCGCATCGTCACCGATGCCTGGCCGAAATTGCTGGAGGAGCGCGACCGCTCCAACCCGGCCGCACACCGCAACGCGCTGATCCGCCGCGAGGCGAAGCGGCTGGAACGCAACCCGCCCAAAGGCCCGGTGATCGCCGCCGGCTCGACCGGCTCGATACCGGCCACGGCGGAACTGCTTGCCGCGGTCGCCGGCCTGCCCAACGGCGCCGTGGTGCTGCCCGGTCTCGATGGGCTGCTGGACGAGCCGTCCTTCGCGGCGATTGCGGCGCCTGGCGCGCGGCCGGCTTTGCTCGGCCACCCGCAATACGGCATGGCCAAACTGATCGGCAAGATCGGCGTGCTGCGCGGCGATGTCGAGGAGGTGGTGACAGCAGAACCCGCCCTTGCGCTGCGCGCGGCCCTTGTCGGCGAGGCGTTGCGGCCGGCCGAGACCACTGAACTGTGGGCAGAGACACGCATCCGCTTCAACGCCGGCGACATCGCCGAGGCTTTTGCCAATGTGACGCTGGTCGAAGCCGCCAGCGAACGCGACGAGGCCGTGGCGATCGCCATCGCGCTCAAGACCGCCGTCGAGCTGCCGGGACAGCGGGCAGCACTCGTCACCGGCGACCGTGCGCTGGCGCGGCGCGTCTCGGCCGAGCTGTTGCGCTTCGGCGTCACCGCCGACGATTCCGGCGGCACGCCGCTTGCCAACACGCCGGCGGCCAGCCTGCTCCGGCTGACGCTGCAGGCCGTGTTCCGACCCGGCGATCCGGTTGGCCTCTTGTCGCTGCTCAAGCATCCGCTGCTTGGTCTTAGCCTGGGGCGCGCCGGCGTGCGCCATGCCGCCGAGCTCATCGAACTGGTGGCGCTCCGCGGCGGCACCGGACGCCCCGACATCGCGTCGCTGCCGGCGCTGTTCGAGGAGCGTCTTGCCGGGTTGAGCGGCGACAAGCGCCAACCCTTCTGGTTTTCGCGGCTGACCGTGCGCGGCATCGAGGAGGCGCGTGAGTTGCTGAGCCGGCTTACGACAGCGCTGGCGCCGCTGGCCGTCTTTCGCGGCGAAGCCAATGCCGATTTCGTCGCGCTGACCAAGGCGAGCGTAGCCGCGCTGGAGAACCTCGGCCGCACGGCCGACGGCAGTCTCGCTGAGCTGTACGACAGCGACGCCGGCGAAAAACTCGCCGAATTGCTGCGCAGCGTGGTCGCTGCTTCGGCGTCCTTCGACTTCGCCGCCGACGAATGGCCTGATGTGATGGATGCGCTGATTGCGCCCGAGACGGTCAAGCCGGGGCAAGGCACGGATCGCAACATCGCCATCTGGGGCGCGCTGGAGGCGCGGCTGCAGAGCGTCGACACGCTGGTCATTGGCGGGCTGAACGAAGGCGTGTGGCCGCGCAAGCCGGAGAGCGACCGCTTCATGTCGCGGCTGATGAAGACCGGTATCGACCTCGAGCCGCCCGAACGCCGCATCGGCCTTGCCGCCCATGATTTCCAGATGGCGATGGGCGCGAAGAAGGTGATGCTGACGCGCTCCGCCCGCGCCGGCGATGCACCGGCGGTGCCGTCGCGCTGGCTGCAGCGCATTCTCACCTTCATCGGCAAGGATCCCGCCACCGCGCTGCGCCAGCGCGGCGATGAATTGCTGGCCTGGGCCCGAACGCTCGATGCCGGCGAGCGGCAGCATTTCGCGCCACGACCACAGCCGAAACCGCCGCTTTCTGTCCGGCCGCAGCATTTCTCGGTCACCGAGATCGAGACGCTGCGCCGCGATCCCTATGCGATCTATGCCCGACGCATTCTGAGCCTTCTGCCGCTCGAGCCGGTGATCCGCGATCCCGGTGCCGCGGAGCGCGGCACGCTGTTTCATGACATCCTGCATCTGTTCTCGACAGAGGTAGCGGACCCGCGCGCGCCGGAAGCTCTCAACAGGCTCATTTCGGCCGGCCGCAGATGCTTTGCCGATGTAGCCCTTCCCGCCGATGTCGAGGCCGTGTGGTGGCCGCGGTTCGAAAAGCTTGCCGCCAACATCATCGAATGGGAGCGTGGCCGGGCTCCCGCCGTCGCACGGCGGCATGCCGAGGAGCGGGCCGAAAAGACCGCTGTCGCCCGCACCGGCGTGACGCTGTCCGGCTATGCCGACCGGGTAGACCGGCTGGCTGGCGGCATGGCTGACATTCTCGACTACAAGACGGGTTCCTCGCCCTCCAAGGCCCAGGCGCACACGCTGCTTTCGCCGCAGCTGGCGCTGGAAGGCGCGCTTCTGCGGCGAGGCGCCTTCAAGGGGCTTGGCGCGCGCGAACCCTCGCAACTTGCTTTCATCAGGTTGAAGCCGAATGGCGAAGTGTTCGAGGAATCCATTCTCGACTACAATCGACAGCCCAGAACCGCCGAAGACCTTGCCGAAGAGGCCTGGGCGCGGCTGGAAAAACTACTGATCCACTATGCCGATCCGACGACCGGCTACCTGTCGCGGGCGCTGCCGTTTCGAGAGGGCGAGAGCGATGGCGATTACGACCATCTGGCACGCGTGCTCGAATGGTCGGCCGGCGGCGACAACGACGATGAGGGCGGGGAGGCATGAAAAAAGCCTATCCCATCCCCAGTGAGACCGCCGCCAGTCAGGCGCGCGCCTCCGACCCGAAGAACTCGGCCTGGGTGTCGGCCAATGCCGGCTCGGGCAAGACGCATGTGCTGGCCCAGCGCGTCATCCGGCTGCTGCTCAACGGCACCGATCCGTCGAAGATCCTGTGCCTGACCTATACACGGGCGGCCGCCGCCAACATGTCGAACCGCGTGTTCTCGACGCTGTCGGAATGGACGGCGCTTGGTGATGCCGAGCTTGCCACCAAAATCACCGCGCTCGACGAGCGCCGGCCCGATCGCGACACCATGCGCCGGGCGCGGCGACTGTTTGCCGAAGCGCTGGAGACGCCGGGCGGGCTGAAAATCCAGACCATCCACGCTTTTTGCGAATCGGTGCTGCACCAGTTTCCGCTCGAGGCCAACATTCCGGCACATTTCGAATTGCTCGACCCGCAGATGGAGGCCTCGCTATTCGCCGCGGCGCGCCGCGACATGATTTCGGGCACGTCAGCGGGTGACGCCGGACTGGCCGAGGCCTTTGCCACCGTGCTGGAACGCGGCGGCGAACACGGGCTCGACGCGCTGCTGACTGAGATCGTGCGCAAGCGCGACGGCTTACGCGGCTTCATCAATGCGCTCCGTCGCGGCGGCGCCGGCTTTCAGGCTCTGTTCGGCGAATTCCATTTCCGCCCGGGACAGAGTGCCGAAGACATCGCGGCCTCGGTCTGGCCGCTTCCCGGTTTCCTGCCGGACTTCTTTGCCGTGTTCGCCAGCGCGGCGGAAGCCGCCGATGCGCGCATCGTGCTGAACAACCTTCTGCCCTACGCCTGTTTGGCCTTTGCCGAGACGGACCCGATCCGCCGGCTACAGATGCTGGGCAAGGCCTTCCTCAAGGCCGATGGCGACCCCTATGATCCCTCGAAGGCGTTCAAGAAGGCACTGCTTGACCGGCTGCCCGATCTCCCCGAGCGCTATCTGGCGGCCGTCAAGGCGATCGTCGACGTCTCCGACCGGCTGGCGCTGTTCCGGATGCTGGAAGGCACGGTTGCGGCGCTGACTATCGCAGACTGGCTGATCGTGCGTTACGAGCGTCTGAAGCGCAGCCGCAGCTTCCTCGACTTCAACGATCTCATCACGCGCACGGTCAATCTTCTGGCGCGGCCCGATGCCGGTCCCTGGGTGCAGTACAAGCTCGACCAGGGCATCGATCATATCCTGCTCGACGAAGCCCAGGACACCAGCCCTGACCAGTGGGAGGTTGTGAAGCGGCTGGCGGAAGAGTTCTTTGCCGGCCATGGCCAGCGCGGTACGGCCAACCGCACGGTGTTTGCCGTCGGCGACGAGAAGCAGTCGATCTATTCCTTTCAAGGTGCCGCGCCGGATTCCTTTGCCGACAGCCGGCTATTGTTTGCCGGGCGCGTGCGCGATGCCGAGGCTTCGTTTGCCGACCTCAAACTGACCTGGTCGTTCCGCTCTACCGACGATGTGCTGGCCGCCGTCGACCGCGTCTTTGCCGATCCGGGCGTGCGGCGCGGCATCAGCCATGACCCCGATCCGCTCGACCACAAGGCGATCCGCAACGATGCGCCGGGCTATGTCGAGGTCTGGCCGTCGCTCGGCGCCGACGCCGTCGAGGAGCCGGACGACTGGACGCTGCCGGTCAACCATGCCAGCGCGCCGGCGGTGCGGGTTGCCGAACATGTGGCGGCGACGATGCAGGCCTGGCTCAAGGACCGCGAGATCATCGAGGGCAAGGGGCGCAGGTTGAGGGCCGGCGACATTCTTGTGCTGGTGCGCAAGCGCGACCGGTTCGTGCATGCGCTGTCGCGGGCGCTGAAGGACCGCGACATCCCGGTCGCCGGCGCCGACCGGCTGAGCCTGCCCGGCCATATCGCGGTGAAGGACCTCATCGCGCTCGGCCATTTCCTTATCCAGCCGCAGGACGATCTGTCGCTTGCCGCCGTGCTGCGCAGCCCGATCTTCGACGTGTCGGAAGAGACGCTTTTTACGCTTGGCGCGGGGAGGCCGGCCGGAATGTCGCTGATCGCATCGCTGCGGCGGCACGCCGACGACAATGCGGCGCTGGCCGCTATCGTCGCCCGACTCGACGGCTGGGCCAATGAGGCGGCGTTCCGGCCGGTGTTCGAATTCTATGCCGGCCTGCTGGCGCGCGACGGCCTGCGCAAGAAGATGATCGCCCGGCTCGGACCGGAGGCCGGCGACATCCTCGATGAGTTCCTGAGCTTCTGCCTGGCCGAGGAACGCACCGGGCTGCCAGGGCTGGAGGCCTTCCTGGCAACGCTGGAGAACACCGGCCCGGAGATCAAGCGGGAAATGGACCAGACGCGCGACGAGGTCCGCGTCATGACCGTGCACGCCGCCAAGGGTCTGGAGGCGCCTGTCGTCTTCCTGGTCGACGGCGGGTCGGCGCCGTTCAGCGACCAGCATTTGCCGCGGTTGATGCCATTCGACGGCTCCGGCCGCAACTTTGACGGCAAGGGCTACCTCTGGCGCTCGGCCGCTGACGTTACCAACGGCTTTTCCAGGGCTGCCTCGGCCCGGGCGCGAGAGCTGGCCGACGACGAATACCGACGGCTGCTCTATGTCGGAATGACGCGCGCCGAGGACCGGCTGATCGTCTGCGGCTATCACGGCAAGCGCGCACCCAGCCCCGGCACCTGGCATTCGATCGTCAGCCGCGCGCTGACAGGTGCGCCCGAAAGCACGGAGCGCCGCCATCCTGCCAGCGGCGAACCGGTGCACCGCTTTGTCATGACCAAGCTGCCGCCGGTGGCGCAGGCGGCGGCAGACGAGACGCGACTGCCGCAGCAGGTTCTGCCGCTGCCGGCGAGCCTCTACCGGGCCTTGCCGCCCTATGAGGAGCTGCCGCGCCCGCTGTCGCCCTCCGGCGCCTCGGCCCTGATCGACGAGGGCAAGGAGGCGGTCGTCGATACGCGCTCGCCGGTACTCGACTCGGAAGCGGAGCCCGGTTTTGCGGTGATGCGCGGGCTGACGATGCACAAGCTGCTGCAGATTTTGCCCGGCTTCCCCGAGGGCGAACGGCAGGGCGCGGCGGGACAGTATCTAAGCCGTGCCGGCGCCGACTGGACTGAAGCCGAACGCAGCGCGGCGCTGGCCTCGGTGATGGCGATCCTCGGGGATCCGCGTTTTGCCGAGCTGTTTTCGCCCTCCTCGCGTGCCGAAGTCGCTATTATGGGCAGCCTCGAGGTCAAAGGCAGATTGCGTTCGATCTCCGGCAAGATCGACCGGCTGGCGGTGACGCCGGAGCGCGTTTCGATCGTCGACTACAAGACCAACCGGCCGGCACCTGCCACACTCGCCCAGGTGCCGCCGACCTATATGCTGCAGCTGGCGCTCTATCGCGCGCTGCTCCAGCCGCTTTATCCCGGTCGCGACGTGACGGCAGCGCTGCTGTTTACCGAAGCGCCGAGGCTGATCGAACTGCCGGGGCAGGCTATGGACGACGCCCTTGCCCGACTCACGGGAGCGTGACACAAGTTCTGCTTGAAGAAGGGCTGCTTAACCACCACATTTGGTGCGAGATAAATTTCGAAAGGATTTTCGCATGGCCACCGTCAAGGTCGACAAGAGCAATTTTCAGGCCGATGTACTCAACGCCTCGCAGCCCGTCGTGGTGGATTTCTGGGCGGAATGGTGCGGCCCCTGCAAAATGATCGGTCCGTCGCTGGAAGAGATCGCCAATGAGCTCGGCGACAAGATTAAAATTGCCAAGCTGAACATCGATGAGAATCCCGAGCTTGCGGCGCAGTTCGGCGTGCGCTCGATCCCGACGCTGATGATCTTCAAGGGCGGCGAAGTGGCCGACATGAAGGTCGGTGCGGCGCCGAAGACCGCCCTTTCGCACTGGATCAACGGCAGCCTCGCCTGATCGCTTAAGCATTACCGATATTCGAAGCCCGGCCTCGCGCCGGGCTTTTCTTTGGCGTCATAGTCCGCCCACCTCTGGCGCTGGCATCTGCGCACTCCATGTCATCTGCTTGAGGCAGGACAGGAGGGACAAATGACCGGATCCGCCAAGGCCACCGTCTTCATCGACAATGAACGCGTCATCGTCACCGAGTACCGCTTCCAGCCCGGCGACAACACCGGCTGGCACCGGCACGGCCACGACTATGTCGTCGTGCCGCTGATGGACGGCAAGGTGAAGCTTGTGACCAAGGACGGCGAGAGCTTCGCCGAGATGAAGAAGGGTGCACCCTACTTCCGCAAGGAGGGCGTCGAACACGATGTCATCAGCGCCAATGACGGCGAATACGCTTTCATCGAGATCGAGCTGAAGTGATGGCGTGCCATCCGCTGCCATCTTGATGGCACGTCCTAATTGGGGATACATTTTTCTCGAAGGTAGTCTGAAATGGCCGAACCGCGGCTTTACGTGCGCAGCGCAAAAGCACGAGATCTTGCGCATCGTCTTGCTCGTCGCGAAAACCGCTCGATAGCGGATATCGTCGAACGCGCGCTTGAATCCTATGAGATTCGGGAGGCCGGGCGGGAACCGGCGTCCAACTTCTACTCCCGCCTGACGGCAAGCAGTGGCGCGGACATCGATCTGGAAGAAATCATCCGAGAAAGCCGCAGAGTCCATACAACGCCGGAGCTTTGATCCTCATCGACACCAACAACAGGTCACCAGTCGGCGATGCGGTCGCCGCCGGTGAATTGCGCGCTTTTTGCAGTGTATTCAAACAGCTCGATCTTCACGCCGTTGGGGTCGCGGATCCATGCTTGAAACGTGTCGTCACAGGCGTGTTTCTTGGCCGTGACGTCGACGCCCTTCGATTTGATGTGGGCGATCGCCGCGTCGATGTTTTCCACCTCAAGGCAAAAGTGGTTGATCTGGTTCTGCTCGCTGTATTCGGTGCCGTCCTTCTGGAACACCTCGACATGGCTGCGGCCGCCGCAATTGAGGTAGAAGCCGAACACCTTGCCGTCGCGCAGGAAATTGAACTGGGCGTCGAGGCCAAGCACGTCACCATAGAAGCTTCGCGTCACTTCCAGATCATGCGCGAAAATGCAGACATGGGCGAGCTGCTTGACCTTGATCATGACGGGCTCCTCGCAGTGAACGGCTTCAGGTCGGCGGCGTGCCGTTTTCTGCCAGCACCGCGCCGGCGAGATACAAGGAACCGCCGATCAGGATGCGTGGCGCCGGGCCATCCCAGGTGTCGCGCAGCAGCATCAGCGCGCTGGCGACGGAACTGACCGGCTCGGCGGTCAGCCCGGCTTCCGTCGCGCGGACCGCCAGCTCGTCATTCGGCACACCGGCATCGCTCATGCTCACCGGCACGGTGTAGACATGCCGTGCCAGACCCTTGAAGGCGCGAAAATAGCCGCTCTGGTCCTTGGTGTTGATCATGCCGGCAATCAAAAACAGCGGCCGCGGGTTCTTCTCTTCCTGCTCGGCCAAAGCTTCGGCAATGACCACGCCGGCGCCGGGATTGTGGCCGCCGTCGAGCCAGATGTCGGCCCCCTTGGGCGCCAGTTCCGCCAGCTTGCCCTGTGGCAGCTTCTGCATGCGGCCTGGCCAGGCGACGGTGGTCATCGCCTTTTCCGTGGCGCGGTGGCTGATCTCGAAGCCGGCGGCCTTGACCGCGGCAATGGCTGCCGCCGCATTGGCGAACTGGTGGCGTCCGGGCAGGCGCGGCGGCGGCAGGTCCATCAGCCCGTCCTCGTCCTGGTAGACCATGCGGCCGTTTTCCTCGAAGGCGAGGAAATCCTGGCCATAGACGAAGGTCGGGCAATCGAGCCGCTCGGCGGTTTCGATCAGCACCTGCAGCGCCGTTTCGCTCTCCTGCGCGCCGATCACCACCGGGCAGCCGCGCTTCATGATGCCGGCCTTTTCGGCGGCGATCAGCTCGACCCGGTCGCCGAGATAGGCTTCGTGGTCCATCGACACCGGCATGATCACCGACACAGCCGACCGGGAGACGACATTGGTGGCGTCGAAGCGGCCGCCAAGGCCGACCTCGATGATGGCGGCAGCAGCCGGGTGCTCGGAAAACAGGATGAAGGTGACGGCGGTGAGTATCTCGAAGACGGTGATCTTCTGGCCTTCATTGGCCCTGGCGACGCGCGCAATGGCTTCGGCGAAGGTCTCGTCGTCGACCAGCCTGCCGCCGCCTTCGGCTGCCAGCCGATAGCGCTCGGCCCAGTTCACCAGATGCGGCGAAGTGTGGACATGGACGAGATGGCCGCCGGCTTCGAGCAGCGCGCGCGAAAAGGCCGCGCACGAACCCTTGCCGTTGGTGCCGGCGATGTGGATGACCGGCGGCAGCCGGTCCTGCGGATTGCCGAGGCGTTCGAGCAGCCGGGTGATGCGGTCGAGCGAAAGGTCGAACCCTTTCGGATGCAGCGCCATCAAGGCGTCGATTTCGCGATCTGCGGCAAGCGTTGTCATGGGAGAATCCTAAGCATGCGCGCAGGCGCACGCAATCACTGATAGCGGCCAGAAATGTCGCGTCAGGCCTGCGGCCGGGCTTCCGTCGGGAGGATGGCTGGCGGCAGGATCTCCGGCTCCAGCGGCTTTTGCTCGGGAACCTTGAGCAGCATTTTCAACAGCCGTGCAATCGTTTCGCGCAGTTCAAGCCGCGACACCACCATGTCGACCATGCCGTGCTCCATCAGATATTCGGAGCGCTGGAACCCGTCCGGCAGTTTCTCCCGGATGGTCTGCTCGATGACGCGCGGGCCGGCAAAACCGATCAGCGCGCCGGGCTCGGCGATGTGGACGTCGCCCAGCATGGCGTAGGAGGCGGTGACGCCGCCAGTGGTCGGGTTGGTCAAGACGACGATGTAGGGCAGGCCGGCTTCCTTCAGCCGATCGAGGCCAACCGTAGTGCGCGGTAATTGCATGAGGGACAGGATGCCTTCCTGCATGCGGGCGCCGCCGGAGGCTGCGAACAGGATCAGCGGCCGCTTGCGCTGCAAGGCGACTTCGAAAGCATGCACGATGGCGTCACCGGCGGCCATGCCGAGGGAGCCGCCCATAAAGGCGAAGTCCTGCACCGTCACCACCACCGGCAGGCCTTCGACCGTGCCCAGCGCGTTGACGATGGCGTCTTCCAGGCCGGTCTTGGCCTTGGCGTCCTTGAGGCGGTCGGTGTAGCGCTTCTCGTCGCGGAACTTGAGCGGGTCCTGCATGACCTTGGGGTTCTCAAGCTGCTCGTATTTGCCGTCGTCGAAGAAGAACTTCAGCCGCTCCTTGGCCGAGATCTTCATGTGATGGCCCGATGACGGAATGACGAACTGGTTGGATTCCAGGTCCTTGTGGAACACCATCTCGCCGGTCTCTGGATCCTTGATCCAGAGATTCTCGGGCATGTCGGTGCGCCGGCCGAGCATCGAATTGATCCTCGGGCGAACGTAATTGGTGATCCAGTTCATCGCTTCGGCTCCTGTCCTGACGAAGAGTTGGCTAAAGACGTAGGGAAACTATTCGGCGGCAGCAAGGCGGGCCGAACGCACCCCTTGCGACAGGCCGCTGACCAAAGTGGCGACGGCCTCGGCCGGGTCGGCGGTCTTTTCGCCCTTCGGCCCCAGCACATTGGCAACCGCATTGACGATGGCAGTACCGACGACGACGCCGTCGGCATTGGCGCCGATGATGCGCGCCTGCTCGGCGGTCTTGACGCCGAAGCCGACGCAGACCGGCAGATCGGTGTGGCCCTTGATGCGCTTGACCGCGGCGGCAACCTTACCGGTATCGGCCAGAGCCGAGCCGGTGATGCCGGTCATCGAGACGTAATAGACGAAGCCCGAGGTGTTCTGCAGCACCTTGGGCAGGCGCTTGTCGTCGGTGGTCGGCGTCGCCAGGCGGATGAAGTTGATGCCGGCCTTCAGCGCCGGGATGCAGAGCTCCTCGTCCATTTCCGGCGGCAGGTCGACGACGATCAGCCCGTCAATACCGCTGGCGATCGCATCCTTCAGGAAACGGTCGACGCCGTAGATGTAGATCGGGTTGTAATAACCCATCAGCACGATCGGCGTCTCGTTGTCGCCAGCGCGGAAGTCCGCCGCCATCTGCAAGGTCTTGACCAACGTCTGGCCACCTTTCAGCGCCCGCAGGCCCGCTGCCTGGATTGCCGGGCCATCGGCCATCGGATCGGAAAACGGCATGCCCATTTCAATGACGTCGGCGCCAGCCTTGGGCAGCGCCTTCATGATCGACAAAGCGGTGGCATAGTCCGGGTCGCCACTCATGAAATAGGTGACGAGCGCCGGACGGCCCTCGGCTTTCAGTTTAGCCATGCGGCGGTCGATGCGGGTCACCATGATCAGATCTCCATGCCCAGCATCGAAGCCACCGTGTGCACGTCCTTGTCGCCGCGTCCCGACAGGTTGACGATGACGATCTGGTCCTTGTCCATATCAGGCACGATTTTCACCGCATGGGCGATGGCGTGCGCGGATTCCAGCGCCGGGATAATGCCTTCGACACGCGTCGTCAGCTTGAAGGCTTCGAGCGCCTCGTCATCGAGGATAGGCACGTATTCGACGCGGCCGGAATCACGCAGCCAGGAGTGCTCGGGGCCGACGCCGGGATAATCGAGGCCGGCCGAGATCGAATGGCCATCCAGGATCTGGCCGTCGGCATTCTGCAGCAGATAGGTGCGGTTGCCGTGCAGGACGCCAGGCGCGCCGGCATTCATCGAGGCGCAGTGCTCGATGCCGTCAAGGCCGCGCCCGCCGGCTTCGATGCCGATGATGCGGACTTGCCTGTCGTCAAGGAAGGGGTGGAACAGGCCGATGGCGTTGGAGCCGCCGCCGACGGCGGCGATGATGGTATCGGGCAGCCGGCCTTCCTGTTCGAGGATCTGGGCGCGCGCCTCGGTGCCGATCACCGACTGGAAGTCGCGCACCAGCTCGGGATAGGGATGCGGGCCGGCGGCGGTGCCGATCAGGTAATAGGTATCCTCGACATTGGTCACCCAGTCGCGCAACGCCTCGTTCATGGCGTCCTTTAGCGTGCCGTGGCCGGCGGTGACCGGGCGCACTTCGGCGCCGAGCAGCTTCATGCGGAAGACGTTGGGGCTCTGCCGAGCAACGTCGGTGGCGCCCATATAGACGACGCAGGGAAACCCGAAGCGCGCCGCAACCGTGGCTGCCGCCACGCCGTGCTGGCCGGCGCCGGTCTCGGCGATGATGCGCTTCTTGCCCATGCGTTTGGCCAAAAGAATCTGGCCAAGGCAATTGTTGATCTTGTGCGAGCCGGTGTGGTTCAGGTCCTCGCGCTTGAAATAGACCTTGGCGCCGCCCCCGAGGCCCTTCGCCGAGGAAACCTCACGAAGATGCTTCGTCAGTCCTTCGGCGAAATACAGTTTTGAGGGCCGCCCGGCATAGTGCGTCGACAGATCGGTCAGCTCGGCCTTGAAGTCCGGATCGTTCTTGACCTCGTTCCAGTGCCGTTCGAGGTCGAGGATCAGCGGCATCAGCGTCTCGGCGACGAAGCGGCCGCCGAAAATGCCGAACATGCCCTGTTCGTCGGGTCCGGTGCGGAAGGAATTGGGTGTCGCCGGCTGGTCCATCGCCGATCTCCTGGTTCGAAAGAATTGTTCAGGCGGCGCGGTCGTCGCGCGCGGCCCTGACGGCCCGGAAAAACTGCTCGATCAGCGCCGGATCCTTGACCCCCGGAGCGCTTTCCACGCCCGACGAAATGTCTATTGCGGGCGGATTGGCTGACCTCAGGGCGTCGCCGATGTTGGCGGTGTTGAGCCCACCGGAAAGCATGTAATCGACGCCTGCGTCAAGGCCGGCCAGAATGCGCCAGTCGAAGGCGACGCCATTGCCACCCGGCAGCTGCGAGCCTTTCGGCGGCTTGGCATCGAACATGAACCGGTCGGCAACGCCGACAAAGGGCTTTAGCCGCTCGAGATCGGCGGCCTCGCTGACAGAGAACACTTTTATCACCGGCAGGCCGTAACGGGTTTTAACCTCGGCCACCCGCTCCGGCGTTTCCGAACCGTGCAGCTGCAGCATGTCGGGATGCATTTGGGCGACGATCTCGTCCAAAAAGGCATCATCGGCATCGACGGTTACGGCAACCGCCCTGGCCTTGCCGATTGCCGCCTGGCGCAGGCGGCCGGCTTCCGCAGGCTCGACATAGCGCGGGCTCTTGGCGAAGAAGATGAAGCCGACATGGCTGGCGCCGCCGGCCAATGCCGCGGCCATTGCCTCATCGGTCTTCAACCCGCAGATCTTGATGTCGAGCGCCATGGCGCGGGGATTGGCACGAAAAGCCGCAAGAGTCGAGAAAAAGCATGCTGTTTGCCGGCAGCGCCAAGAGCGCTACCTATGTAGGACAAGCCAAGGCGGGAGCACAGCATATGGCCGACCAGAGCATTGCCGAACTCAGGCAGAAGATCGCGCAGGCGCGCGAGGTGATCGTTCATCTGATGGACAAGGCCGCCTTCAATGGCGCCGAAGCCCACCGGGCGCTCGACTATTTCGGCGGCGACGCCTTCGACCGGAATTTTTTGCCGTGGCCGCAGCACGGCGATGAGGGTCTGCGGCCGGATGAGCTGAACGCGGCGAATGATGATTGAGGCGGGCGGGCGGGCGATCCCACCTTCGCTCAGCAAATCTCCGAAGGTCGCGCTGTTGATAGCGGGCCGTCTTCAAGGCCTTCTCGTCCGTCTCTAATCAATCAAACACGATCGCCTGCAGCGCGCCGCCGTTGCGCTTCAGCCAGTCCTTGCAGCGGTCGGTGTCGGGGCAGAGCTGCTCGCACAGTTTCCAGAATTTCGGACCGTGGTTCATCTCCTTGAGATGCGCCACCTCATGCGCGACGAGGTAGTTTATGACAGGCGTCGGCGCCATCATGATGCGCCAGGAAAAGGACAGGTTGCCGTCGGAGGTGCAGGAGCCCCAGCGGCTCGATGTGTCCTTGAAGCGGATCGCCTTGGCGCGCTTGCCGAGCGCCTCGGTGTGTTTGATCACCAGCTTCTCGATCTCCTTCTTGGCCTCGCGCTTGAGGAAATCGGCGATGCGGCGCGGCAGATGAATGCGCTCGCCATGCACGATCAGCAGCGGGCCGCGCTCGTCGCGCGACACGGAAACGGTGCCGCGCTTCGACGGTTCATGGACAATGCGATGCGCCACGCCGCGAATCGGGACCTTGATGCCGGGGCGCACCTGCGGCCGTGTCGGCACCTTGGCCAGCCGCTGCTCCAGCCAGTCCTGGTGGCGGTGCAGGAACTTTTCCACCTCGCCGCGGCGCAGGCCCGGCGGCACGGTGATGCGCAGGCCCTGGCCGCCGGAATCGATGCGAAGTGTGAGCCGCCGTGCCCGGGCGCTCTCGACGATCCTGAGCGGCAGCGTGCGGCCGGCAACGACATGCTCTCGCTCTTTGACAGGCGAGGGCTTGGGCTTGGTCAGGTTGCGAAAGAAGCCGAAGGACATGGCTGAACGATACGCGATTCGAGGAAAACGACCAGTAGAGCGAACGCCAAAAGAGAACAAAAAAGAAACGGCGCCGCTTGCGCGACGCCGTCATCATACCTTGGCCTGTCGCGCGGCCTCAGTCGTCGAGCAGGTTCGAGCCCTTGCGCTTGGGGGTCGCCGGCTTGGTCGATTCAGTTGTTCCGGTTGTGGTCGGAGCAGTCGACTTGTTGCGGTTGGCCATGAAGCGGTCGAACTCGTCCTGGTCCTTGGCACGGCGCAATTCGCGGGCATAGTCGTCGAACTCACTCAGCATCTCGTCGAGCTTGCGGCGCTCCTCGGCGAGGCGCTCGAGTTCCTTCTCGCGCCAGTCGTCGAATGCGACGTTGCCGGTGCGAGCTGAACCATGGCCCCAGCGCGCGGCCTTGTCGGAACTGCGGCGGCAGCCGGCGAAGATGCCATCGGTGGCGCGGTTGACGTCGCGCTTGAAGCCGTCAAGACGGTCGCCCCAGATGATGTAGGCGAGCATGGCGAAGCCGAGCGGCCAGAACACCATGAAGCCGATCACCATCAGCGCGATGGTCGCCGGCGTCCAGGCCGGGCGGATCAATGCGGATGTGTTCATTTTCTCCCAGTCCTTCAGTTGGAGGCAGCCGGGTCCGGCTGCGTGGATTCGAAATGGGATGGGAAAAACGACGATTCAAGACAATACCGGCCAAAACCGGACAAGGGTCTGAAATGATTATTTCTTTTTGAGCGCTTCGAGGAAAAGCACGACCAGCCCGGCGACCAGGCCCCAGAATGCAGCGCCGACACCGAACAGCGTCAACCCTGAAGCGGTGACCACGAAGGTGACCGTGGCGGCCATGCGCTGGTCCTCGTCCTTGAGCGCGATCGACAGCGCGTTGGCGAGCGACCCCATCAGCGCCAGACCGGCGACCAGCACGATAAGGCTCTGCGGCAGCACGGCGAAGATCGCCACCAGCGAGGCGCCGAAAATCGCGAAGACGAGATAGGCGAGCGCATAGAAGGGTCCGGTCTTCCAGCGCTCGGCGGGATCGGGATGGACGTCCGGCCCGGTGCAGATCGCCGCCGAAATCGCAGCCAGATTGGTGGTCGAGCCGCCAAACGGTGCTGACAGCAGCGAGAACAGGCCGGTGACGCCGATCAGCGGGCCGGGTTCGGGGTGGTAGCCGGCGGCGCGCAGCACGGCGAGGCCCGACAGGTTCTGCGAGGCCATGGTGACGAGGTAGAGCGGCAGCGCCAGGCCGATAATGGCGGCGGCGCTGAAATGCGGCGCTATCAGCGTCAGCGTCGACAGTTCCGGCGCCGGCAGGCCGCCGACGCGGCCGGTGAGGAAGGCGGCAGTGCCGCCGCCGATCAGCACCGCCAGCACCGACAGCGCCGGGTTGAACAGGCGGATGACGAAGAAGGCCGCCATCAGCGGCAGGATCAGCCAGGGGTCGACGGGAATGGTCTTGACGGCATTCAGCGCGAAGGTGACGACGATGCCGGCCAGCATGCCGGACGCGACCGACGCCGGTATCCTCGATATCAGTTGGGTCAGAGGCTTGAACAGGCCGGTGGCGATCAGCAGGATGCCGGTGACGATGAAGGCGCCGACCGCATCGGCCATGGTAAAGCCGCTCGACGCCGCCATCAGCGCCAAGCCGGGTGTCGACCAGGCGGTGATGACAGGCATTTTCGTGCGCCAGGACAGCCACAGGCACTCGATCGCCATCGCCAGGCACAGCGCCGTGACCCAGCTCGCGGTCTCGGCCTGGGTGGCGCCAACCGCCTTGGCGGCGGCAATGACGACGGCCAGCGTACCGCCAAAGCCGACGATTGCCGCGACAAAGGCGGATATCGGGATGGAAATGCGCATTCTGCCTAGCTCGCCCCCTACTTTGCCCGCTCGACCATGTCGCCCGCTGCCCTGAGCAGCATGTCGAGGTCCTGCGGCCGCGACAGGCGGTGATCGCCAGCAGGGATGAGCGACAAAGTGACGTCATCGGCCGGCAGCAGGGAGACCAGCTTCAGCGCATGGCTCGCCGGCACGTCGGCGTCGGCCAGCCCCTGCAGGATATGGACGGGGCAATGGGTGTCGATCGGCCCGGTCATGACCCGATTCGCCCTGCCGTCCTCGATCAGCGCGCTTGTGTAGATGTAAGGCTCGGCCGAATAGTCCGATGGCTCCTCAAAAAAGCCCTTCTTCTTGAGGTCGCGCTTCTGTGCCGCGGTCAGCGCCGGCTCCACCAGCTCGGTGGTGAAATCC
This sequence comes from Mesorhizobium sp. PL10, assembly GCF_053714315.1. NCBI lineage: Bacteria > Pseudomonadati > Pseudomonadota > Alphaproteobacteria > Hyphomicrobiales > Phyllobacteriaceae > Mesorhizobium > Mesorhizobium sp. PL10. The sequence goes on from NZ_JBSKBR010000007.1 coordinate 169,896, forward strand.
GGCGCCGGCGCGAGCAGCACCAGGCCAACGACATTGCCGTCGCCGGCCTTGCGCAGCTCCTGTACCATGCGCAGCGCAATCCAGGCTCCCATCGAGGAGCCGACCAGCACCTGCTTTCCCTTGGTGAAACGCCGGAAGACGGCGAGGCTCTCGCCAAGCCATTTCGAGATGGTGCCGTCGGCAAAGGCGCCGCCGGATTCGCCGTGGCCGGAATAGTCATGACGCAGGAAAGCTCGGCCTTCGCGGGCTGCCCAATCAGACAGCGTCTGCGCCTTCGTGCCCAGCATGTCGGATTTGTAGCCGCCGAGCCAGACGATGCCGGGCGTCGCGCCCGAGGAATGGCGCACCGCGATGCTGATTCCCTGGACATCCAGAAGGATTGGGGTGGTCGCGGTCATGGCGGTCTGTCAGTCCTGATTTTGCTGACCGGTCTTTTGGCACAGGCAAAGGCGAAGCGGAAAGTGCCCGCTATATCCTTTGTTTGGTGCAGGCCTGCGTTCAGGGTGATTTTCCGTTAGCGCTGTGCTATTGACTCCGCCCGCGCGCTCACCACATTGGCGCGTCCTGAATATTCTAGATTTGAAACCCTGAACGAAACGGCCAAGGAGACCACGACCATTCGCAGACCTTTCAAAGCAGCGGCGCCCACCAAGGATGGCCCGCGCTCCAACCGTGATATCCGGGTCCCCCGGGTCCAGCTCATCGACGCCGAAGGCCAGAACCGAGGCGATGTCTCCATCAACGACGCATTGCTGCTCGCCGAAGAGGCCGGGCTCGATCTGGTCGAGATATCGCCCAATGCGGTGCCGCCCGTCGTAAAAATCCTCGATCTCGGCAAACTGAAATACGCCAACCAGAAGAAGGCGGCCGAGGCGCGCAAGAACCAGAAGGTCATCGAGATCAAGGAGATCAAGATGCGCCCGAACATCGACAGCCATGACTACGAGACCAAGATGAAGGCCGTGCGGCGCTTCTTCGAGGAAGGCGACAAGGTCAAGCTGACGCTGCGCTTCCGCGGCCGCGAAATGGCGCATATGGAACTCGGCATGCAGCTCCTGAACAAGGTGCGCGAGGAAGTGTCTACCATCGCCAAGGTCGAAGCGGAACCGAAGCTCGAAGGCCGCCAGATGATGATGGTGCTGGCGCCGCGCTAGGTGTCTTTAGGTAATGCGATTATCGGCTCAGGCGTGGTGACAGCGCTTAAATCCGCCTGAATCCAGTTCCAAGGCGTCCCGGTGATCGACGGGACGCCTGTTTTCTTGCCCGGCGGTTCCGCACCGCCAAGGACGTATTTCTTTGCCCCAAACGCCTCGAATGGATTCCGCTATGGCCAACCGTGAAGCCGAAAAGGGCCTTGGCGGCTATCAGCACATGCGCCGCATGGTGCTTGCCGTGCTGGTGGTGGTGCTGTTTGCCGCACTCCTGTTCGGTCAGTCGACCTTTCCACCGGACACCCCGGTGCACGAGACGATCGAGATGGTCGGCGTGCTGTTGATTTTCCTCGGTGTCGTTGGCCGTCTGTGGTCGACCCTTTACATCGGCGGCCGCAAATCCTCCGAAGTGGTGATCGGCGGACCCTATTCGATCACCCGCAACCCGCTCTATGTCTTTTCGACTGTCGCGGCAGCCGGCGTCGGAGCGCAGATCGGCTCGTTCTCCGGCATCATCCTGTTTGCGCTTTTGTGCGCCGGCGCCTTCCACATCGTCATCCTGCGCGAAGAGAAGTACCTCAAGGAACTGCTCGGCGCCCCTTACCAGGCCTATCTGGCGCGGGTGCCGCGTTTCTTTCCCAATCTGTCGCTCTACCAGGAAGGCGATACCGGCAGCTTCAAGCCGCGGCTTTTGCTGACCACCTTGCTCGATGGGCTGGTGTTCCTGGTGGCGTTGCCGGTGTTCGAGTCCATCGACGGCGCCCAGCAATCGGGCATTCTGCCCGTGTTGTTCCGGCTGCCCTGATCCCGGACAGAGCGTCGCAGCCCTTCGGGTGTTGCGCGCGCGCCTGCTTTGACGTATAGGACCGCGTTCCAAAAAACCGCCCGGCAGGGCATGCCGTGGCGGTTTCATTTGCTTTTCGGGCTTTTGGTCCGCCCGAAGTGAACAAGAAGCGCGATTGTGCGCCACCAATACGGAGTAGCAAAATGCCCAAGATGAAGACCAAATCGGCCGCCAAGAAGCGGTTCAAGATCACAGGTACGGGTAAAGTCCTGTCGGCTGCGGCCGGCAAGCGTCACGGCATGATCAAGCGTTCCAACAAGTTCATTCGAAATGCCCGCGGCACGATGGTTCTGGCTGAACCGGATGGCAAGAAGGTCATCAAGAATTTTCTGCCGAACGGCCTCTAAGGCATTCGGTCCGGACACGTTTTAAGGAGATCATGACATGGCACGCGTAAAAAGAGGCGTTACCGCTCACGCCAAGCACAAGAAGGTCCTGAAAGCCGCGAAAGGCTTCTATGGCCGCCGCAAGAACACCATCCGCATCGCCAAGCAGGCGGTGGAAAAGTCGCTGCAGTACGCTTACCGCGACCGCAAGAACCGCAAGCGCTCGTTCCGCGCGCTGTGGATCCAGCGCATCAACGCCGCGACCCACGAACACGGCCTGACCTATGGCCGCTTCATCGACGGCCTCAACAAGGCCGGCATCGAAATCGATCGCAAGATCCTGTCCGACATGGCCATCCATGAGCCGCAGGCGTTCGCCGCGCTGGTGGCCAAGGCCAAGGTCGCGCTCGAATATCTGAAGAACACGACGCCGAATGCTTTTGAAAGCGCTGTCGCCTAGAGCATGATGCCAAAAAGTTTCTGACTTTTTGGACAACATCATGCTCCAGGGGAATTTAGCGAGGAGCGCGATCTTTTCCGAAAAGTCTGCAACTTTTCGGGATCGGGCTCCGAGCCCAGCGCTTCCCAAGCTATTCAATATCTGATTTGGGGAACCCGCGCTGGCACGGCTGGCGCGGGTTTTTCTTATGCCCGCTGTAACCAAAATGGTGACGCACCGAACCACGGTGGCCACCCGACCAAGAGAGTTTCGCCGTGAACGCCACCGCTGGAAATCTTGATGCCCTGGAAGGTTCGTTGCTCGCCGAAATCGCGGCGGCCTCGGATGAAACCGCGATCGAGGCCGTGCGTGTCTCGGCGCTGGGCAAGAAGGGCTCGGTGTCCGAGATGCTGAAGACGCTGGGCGCGATGAGCGCCGAGGAGCGTCAGGTCAAGGGCCCGGCGATCAACGGGCTGAAGAACCGCGTCACCGAGGCGCTGACCCAGCGCAAGGCCGAACTGAAGGACGTGGCGGTCACAGCACGGCTCGCCGCCGAGACGGTCGACGTCACGCTGCCGGTGCGGCAGTCGCCGGCCGAGCGCGGCCGCATCCATCCGATCAGCCAGGTCATCGACGAGATCGCGGCGATCTTCGGCGATCTCGGCTTTGCCATTGCCGAAGGCCCTGACGTCGAGAGCGACTACTACAATTTCACCGCGCTGAATTTCCCTGAAGGGCATCCGGCGCGCGAGATGCACGACACCTTTTTCTTCCAGCCGGACGAGAAGGGCGAGCGCAAGCTGTTGCGCACGCACACCTCGCCCGTGCAGATCCGCACCATGGAGAAGCAGAAGCCGCCGATCCGCATCGTCATTCCAGGGAAAACCTACCGGCAGGATTCAGACGCCACCCACTCGCCGATGTTCCATCAGGTCGAGGGACTGGTGATCGACAAGTCGGCCAATGTCGCCAACATGAAGTGGGTGCTGGAAGAGTTCTGCAAAGCGTTCTTCGAGGTGCCGCAGGTGAAGATGCGCTTCCGGCCGTCCTTCTTCCCGTTCACCGAGCCGAGCCTCGAGGTCGATATCCAATGCGACCGCTCCCGGCCCGGCGAAGTGCGCTTCGGCGAAGGTTCCGACTGGATGGAGATCCTCGGCTGCGGCATGGTGCATCCCAATGTGCTGCGCGCCGGCGGGCTCGATCCCGACGAGTATCAAGGCTTTGCCTGGGGCATGGGCATCGACCGCATCGCCATGCTGAAATACGGCATGCCGGATTTGCGGGCCTTCTTCGACGCCGATGTGCGCTGGCTGTCGCATTACGGCTTCCGGCCGCTGGACATGCCGACGCTGTTCGGAGGGCTTTCTGCATGACTGCTCCCCATACAGGGGGATGCCGTTGCGGCGCGGTGCGGTTCGAGGCTTCGGCCGAACCGCACCATGTCAGCTATTGCCATTGCGGCGATTGCCGGCGCGCCAGCGGTGCGCCGGTGTCTGCCTTTGTCGGCTTTCTGACCGAGCAGGTGGCTTTCACCGGCAAGGCGCTGAAGATGTACGAGAACGGACCGGTGACGCGCTCGTTCTGCGGCATTTGCGGCTCGCCGATCGCCTATGTCGACGAGCGGCTGAAAGACCACATCTATTTCATGCTCGGGACCATGGACATGCCGGCCTATTTCCGGCCGACGCACCATGCCTATGTGCGCGAGCAGCTGCCTTTCCTGCATATGCCCGACGACCTGCCGCGCCATTTGAAGACAAGCGTGCCCAGACCTGACGGGTACAGACAAAACGGAACACAGTGATGAAACTCACCCTCTCCTGGCTCAAGGATCATCTCGAGACCGACGCCACGCTCAACGAGATCGTCGAGCGGCTGACCTCGATCGGCCTCGAAGTCGAGCATGTCGACGACAAAGCCAGCCTGAAGCCGTTCGTCATAGCCAAGGTGCTGACGGCGGTGCAGCATCCCGACGCCGACCGGCTGCGGGTGCTGACGGTCGACACTGGCAATGGCGCGGCGCCCATCCAGGTGGTGTGCGGCGCGCCTAACGCCCGCGCCGGCCTGATCGGCGCTTTCGCGGCGCCCGGCACCTATGTTCCCGGCATCGACGTGACGCTGACCGTCGGCAAGATCCGCGGCGTCGAGAGCCATGGCATGATGTGTTCGGAGCGCGAGCTGGAGCTGTCGGACGAGCACAACGGCATCATCGACCTGCCCGCCGACGCGCCGGTCGGCACCAGCTTTGCCGCCTACGCCCATCTCGACGATCCGGTGATCGAGATCAATCTGACGCCGAACCGTCCCGACGCGACCAGCATTTACGGCATCGCCAGGGATCTGGCGGCGAGCGGGCTCGGCCGTCTCGTCGGTGGGGCGATCATGCCGCATGCCGGCAGCGGCATGTGCCCGGTGAAGGTCACGATCGAGGCGCCTGAGCTCTGCCCCGGCTTCGCGCTTCGGCTGGTCAAGGGCGTGAAGAACGGCCCGTCGCCGAAATGGCTGCAGCAGCGGCTCATCGCCATTGGCTTGAGGCCGATCAGCGCGCTGGTCGACATCACCAATTACGTCACCTTCGACCGCGGCCGGCCGCTGCATGTGTTCGACGCGAAAAAGGTCGCCGGCAACCTCACCGTACGCCGCGCGCGCGACGGCGAAAAGGTCATGGCGCTCGACGGGCGCGAATACACGCTGACGCCGGAGATGTGCGTGATCGCTGACGAGGATGGCGTCGAATCGATCGCCGGTATCATGGGCGGTGAGCATTCCGGCTGCGACGAGAACACGACGGACGTGCTGATCGAGTCCGCGCTTTGGGACCCGATCACCACGGCCCGCACCGGCCGGACGCTCGGCATCATCACAGATGCGCGCTATCGGTTCGAGCGCGGCGTCGACCCTGAATTCATGGTTCCGGGCGTCGAGCTGGCGACCAGGCTGGTGCTTGATTTCTGCGGCGGCACGCCGACGGAGATCGAAGTGGCCGGCTATGCCGGCCACACACCGAAGATCGTCGCCTTCCCACTGTTGGAAGTAAAGCGGCTGACCGGCATCGAGGTGCCGAAAGCCGAAAGCCTCGACATACTGTCGCGCCTCGGCTTCAAGCCGCAGGGCTCGGGCGATGTCGTCGATGTGGCGGTGCCGTCCTGGCGCCCGGATGTCGACGGCAAGGCTGACCTGGTCGAAGAGGTGATGCGTATCCACGGCGTCGACAACATCGCACCGCAGCCGCTGGGCGCGCATGATGCGGTCAATTCCAGGATCCTGACCACGCTGCAGGTGCGCACCCGCACGGCCAAGCGGTCGCTCGCCGTGCGCGGCATGATGGAGGCGGTCACCTGGTCGTTCATTCCGGCCAGGCACGCCGAACTGTTCGGCGGCGGCCAGACGGCGCTGAAGCTTGCCAACCCGATCGCTGCCGACATGTCCGACATGCGGCCCTCGCTGCTGCCGGGTCTGATTTCTGCCGCGCAGCGCAATGCCGACAAGGGCATTGGCGATGTCGCGCTATTCGAAGTGTCCGGCACCTATGAGGGCGATCAGCCGGACCAGCAGCGGCGTGTTGCCGCCGGCGTGCGGCGCGGCACGGCCAAGCTCGAGGGCTCCGGCCGCAACTGGGCCGGCAATTCCGGCCCGGTCGGCGTGTTCGACGCAAAGGCCGATGCGATCGCGGTCCTTGAAGCCTGCGGCGCGCCGGTCGACCGGCTGCAGATCGAGCCCGGCGGCCCGGCCTGGTATCATCCCGGCCGCTCCGGCACGATCAAGCTCGGCCCGAAGACCGTGCTCGGCACATTCGGCGAATTCCACCCGAAGACGCTGGAGGCGCTCGACGCGTCCGGACCGATCTGCGGCTTCGAGGTTTATATCGACGCGGTGCCGGAGCCGAAGGCCAAGCCGACGAAAACCAAGCCGAAGCTGGAGCTTTCCCCCTTCCAGGCGGTGAAGCGCGACTTTGCTTTCGTCGTCGACAGAGGAGTCGAGGCCGGCACGCTGGTGCGCGCAGCGCTCGCCGCCGACAAGAAGCTGGTCACCGGCGTCTCGGTGTTCGACGTCTTCGAGGGCGCTTCGCTGGGTGCCGCCAAGAAGTCGATCGCCATCGAAGTCTCGATCCAGCCGGTCGAAAAGACGCTGACCGACGAGGATTTCGAGGCGCTGGCCAAGCGCATCGTCGACAATGTCGGCAAGCAGACGGGCGGTGTGCTGAGGACGTGAGGGGATTGCCGAGCGATGGCGAATCGCTCTCCAAAGGGCGATGGACCATCTGCGCTATTCCGGGCTGCCGTTCGAAGCTCAGCGAGCGGCGTTCTTCGCGATCGTCACGGCCGATCCGCTGGTCCGCGAGGCGCTGGAACGCGTACGCGCGCTCGATCTGCCGGACTGGCTGGTGGTTTCGGGAGCGCTCTATAATTCCGTCTGGAACCATCTGACCGGCAAGCCGTCGGGTTGCGGCATAAAGGACGTCGATCTCTTCTACTTCGATGACAGCGACCTGTCCTACGAGGCCGAGGATGTGGTGATTCGCCGGGCGGCGAAACATTTCGAGGGGATGACGCTGCCGGTCGAGGTGCGCAACCAGGCGCGGGTGCATCTTTGGTATCCGCAAAAGTTCGGGCGGCCCTGCCCGCGCTATACGAGTTCAGCCGAGTCCGTCAGCCATTTTGCCTCGAAGACGCATGCGGTGGGCGTGCGGTACGATGCTGACGGACAGCTGGAACTGGTGGCGCCGTTCGGGCTGGACGATCTTTTCTCGTTCCGCATCACGCCGAATAGGGTGACGGATAACCAGCGCACGCATGAAGTGAAGGGGGCGAGGGCGAAGGAGTGCTGGCCGGAGATTACGGTGGTGCCGTGGTGAGGAAATGGAGATGTCGGCGCGAGGCACCCCCCTCTGCCCTGCCGGGCATCTCCCCCGCAAGGGGGGAGATCAGATGTCGCCGCGGGTTTCGCCAATCACCAACGTTGCAGGAGGAGCGAGGCGCCGGAACTGCTGATCTCCCCCCTTGCGGGGGAGATGGCCGGCAGGCCAGGGGGGGTGCTTCGCGCCAAGCCTCTCAATAGAAAGGGCGACGAAGCGCCCTTTCCATCTCTACCCATTCACCAGTGCCAGCAGTTCCTCCGGATAGCGCTTGCCGACCACCTTGTCCGGCGACAGCGCGTCACCGATCGCCGCCACCTCGGCCGCACTGAGCTCAATCCCGGCCGCCGCCGTGTTCTGCTCGAGATGGCGGATTTTTCTTGCGCCGGGGATTGGCACGATGAAATCGCCCTGGTGCAGCACCCAGGCCAGGGCCAGCTGCGCCGAGGTCACGCCCTTTTGCGCCGCCAGTTTCTCCAGCGTCGCAATGACCTTGGCATTGGCCGCCATGGCATCGGCCTGGAAGCGCGGCAAGGTGCGGCGCCAGTCGTCGTCGCTCAAGGTTTCGGGCTTGGCGATGGTGCCGGTGAGCAGGCCTCGGCCGAGCGGGCTGTAGGGGACGAAGCCGATGCCGAGTTCGCGGCAGACGTCGAACACCTCGTCTTCCGGATCACGGCTCCACAGCGAATATTCGCTCTGGACGGCCGCGATCGGATGCACGGCGTGCGCCCGGCGGATGGTGGCGGCACTGACCTCCGACAGGCCCAGCGCCCGCACCTTGCCCTCGCGCACCAGCTCGGCCATGGCGCCAACCGTATCCTCGATCGGCACATTGGGATCGACACGGTGCTGGTAGTAGAGGTCGATGACATCGGTATCGAGCCGCTTCAGCGAGGCTTCCGCCACCGCCTTGACGTGTTCAGAGCGACCGTCGAGGCCGACCATACGCTCGATGCCTGAGCCTTCCTCGGAGATCTTGAAGCCGAATTTGGTGGCGATCGTGACCTTGTCGCGCACCGGCTTCAGCGCCTTGCCGAGCAGGATTTCGTTCTCATAGGGACCGTAGACCTCGGCCGTGTCGAAGAAGGTGACGCCAATTTCGACGGCGCGACGCAAGGTGATATTCGCTTCTGCCTCTGCCTGACCGCCATAGGCGAAGCTCATGCCCATGCAGCCGAGGCCGACGGGGAAGACTTCGAGTTCAGTTCCTAGCTTGCGGGTTTGCATCACGTGTCTCCTTGTTGTGATGCGGCTGAGGTAATGCCTTGAACCATGTTCGATAATCATCTCTTATTCGTACAGGCTGTTCCAAGAGATAGATCAATGAATCGCACTCACCTTTCGCAACTGGCGGTGCTGGCCACCGTCGCCCAATGCGGCAGCTTTCGCGGCGCCGCCAGGGAACTGGCCATTGCGCCCTCGGCCGTCAGCCATGCGGTGTCCAGCCTGGAGGCGCGGCTTGGCGTGCGGCTGCTGGCGCGCAGCACACGCAGCGTTGCGCCGACCGAGGCAGGGGCGCAGTTGCTGGAGCGGCTGCGGCCGGCACTGTCGGAGATCGACCTGGCGCTGGAAACAGCGATCGAGGCGCGCGACCGGCCGGCCGGCAATCTGCGGCTGACCGTGCCGCGCACCGCGGCCCACCTTACGCTGACGCCCAGACTTGGCGCCTTTGCATCGGCCTATCCCGACATCGTGCTGGAAATCGTCATCGAGGACCGCTTCACCGATGTCGTCGAAGGCGGTTTCGATGCCGGCGTGCGTCTCGGCGAAAGCCTGCAGCGCGATATGATCGCGGTGCGCATAGGACCAGACCTTCGCGGCGCCGTCGTCGGCGCGCCGTCCTATTTCGCGACCATGCCCAGACCGCAGCATCCGCGCGATCTTGCCGATCACCGCTGCATCCGCTTCCGTTTTTCCAGCGGCATTCTCTACCGCTGGGAATTCGAAAAGGATGGCGAAGAGATCGAATTCGCCGCTCAGGGGCCGCTGATCCTCGACGAAGACCATCTGATCGCCCAGGCGGCCATTGATAGCGCCGGGCTTGCCTTCGTCTTCGATGATTATGTGCGGGTGCCGCTCGCCGACGGACGGCTGATCCGCGTGCTCGACGACTGGTGCCCGCGCTTCGACGGTTTCTTCGTCTACTATCCCAGCCGCCGCCAGATGCGCCCGGCGCTGCGGGCTTTTGTGGATTTCTTCAAGGTGGGGTGAGAAGTGGTTCGCGTAGCGGACGCCTGAGCCTGTGAAGGGCCGGGCTGATAACTGCGGCGAACCGGCTGCTCCACCCCAGGAGGTGGAAGAAAGCGGACCCGCCGTTCGTTTATTTGCCATGCCGGCATCGATCACAAACAGCACGACCCGCTACGGTTGGGTGGCGATCATCCTTCACTGGCTGATCGGCATCATCTTCATTGGCCAGTTCGCACTTGGCTTCATCATGGTGCGGTTGACCAGCCAGCGCACCGCCTTCGAGCTCATCCAGCTGCACAAATCCTTCGGTTTTCTGCTGCTCGGTCTCATCATCCTGCGCATCGCCTGGCGGCTCGGCAATGCGGCGCCGGATCTGCCGGCATCGACCGGAGCGCTGGAGCGTCGCACCGCGCCGCTGGCGCATCTGGCGCTTTATGCCTTCCAGCTCGCGCTGCCGCTGTCCGGCTGGGCGCTGGTCTCGGTGTCGATGCTGGAGATACCCAGCATGCCGTTCAACCTGTTCGTGATGCCGAACCTGCCGCTCGGCCTGTCCGACGCGGCGGAAAGCTTCTGGGCAGCAACGCACTGGTATCTCGCCTATGCCGGCATTGCGCTGGTCGCGCTGCATGCGCTGGCGGCGCTGCGCCACCATTTCTGGCTGCGCGACAGCGTGCTCACGCGCATGATCACGCCTTCGTCAGATGGCGATGTGGAATAGGGCGTGCCGCGTATTCGTTCATGGAGGGAAGACGCAGGACTTTGCCTGCCCCAGAAGGACAAAACCCATGTATGCGCGTATCTTCGGATTGGCGGCTGTCGCCGCTTGCCTTGCCATGCCAGTCTTGGCGGCGGTGGACCTTACGACGCCGCCGGCAGTTACACGGTGAACCCGGCCAGCTCCAGCATCCGCTTTTCCATCGGCAAGGTCGGTGGCGGCGGGCTGAACGGCGCCTTTGGCCGGTTCAAGGGCTCGATCCGCATCGACAACCGTGATGTCGGACGTTCCCAAGTCAATTTCACCATCTATCCCGAAAGCGTCGGCACAGGGCAGGGCCGCATCGATGCCTTCCTGCGCTCCGACGCGGTGTTCGATGCCGCCAACAATCCGGAAATCCAGTTCCGCTCGACCAGCGTGACGCGCACCAGCGACACCACGGCGCTGGTCAGCGGCCGGCTGACGGCGCGCGGCAAGACGTTTGCGGAAAAGTTCACCGCCGAGCTCGGCGGGCTGAAGGGCGGCACGATCAAATTCCATGTCACCGGCAAGGTGCTGCGCTCACGCTATGGCATGGACGTCGGCACGCCGATCTATTCCAACATCGTCGATTTCGACATGACGCTAACGGGGAAGAAGGGCTAAGCGGCTTTTTCTCGCCCGCTTTGCGGGGGCGAGGAACTGGCGCCATCATCAATTGGCTTTTCCCCCAAATTCGGGCAAACCTCCTCGCCTGTAAAATCGATAGGAGAAGCCAGATGTTCCGATGGGGTGTTTTGTCGACGGCCAAGATCGGCCGCGAGCAATTGTTGCCGGCAATCGTCGAGGCCGAGAATGGCGTTCTGTCGGCCATCGCCAGCCGCGACCTGTCGAAGGCCAAGGCTTTAGGCGAACGTTTCGGTGCCCGCCATGCCTTCGGCTCCTATGAGGAACTGCTCGCTTCGAAAGAGGTCGACGGCGTCTACATCCCGCTGCCGACCTCGCAGCATGTCGAATGGACCGCCAAGGCCATCGAAGCGGGCAAGCATGTGCTGGTGGAAAAGCCGCTGGCGCTCGATGCCAAGGACATCGCGCCGCTGATCAAGCTGCGCGACCAGAAGAAGGTGCTGGTCTGCGAAGCCTTCATGGTCATCTACCATCCGCAATGGATCAAGGTGCGCGACCTCATCGCCGACGGCGCCATCGGCCGGCTGCGCCATGTGCAGGGCGCGTTCTCCTATTACAATGTCGACCCGACAAACATGCGCAACCAGCTTGATCTCGGCGGCGGCGCGCTGCCCGATATCGGCGTCTACCCGACCGTCTCGACACGGTTTTCTACCGGCAAGGAGCCTAGCCGAGTTCAGGCGACGATCGAGCGCGACAAGAAATTCGGCACCGACATCTACTCCTCGATCCGCGCCGATTTCGGCGATTTCGAACTGTCCTTCTATCTGTCGACGCAGATGGCCGCGCGGCAGGTGATGGTGTTCCACGGCGAGAAGGGTTTCATCGAAGTGTTTTCGCCGTTCAATGCCGGGCTCTACGACCACCACCGCATCGAACTGCACAATCAGAACCACACCGAGGCACAGGTGTTCCGCTTTCCCGGCACGCAGCAATACCGGCGCGAGGTCGAGACGTTTGCCAGGGCGGCCGAGGGCGGCAAGGAGCGCGTCTTCACGCTGGAGGAATCCGTGCTCAACCAGAAGGTTATCGACGCCATCTTCCGCGCCGGCGGCAAGGAAGGCTGGGAGGCTGTCTGATACAGCAATGTTAGCCGGTTAATTTTATGAAAGAAGGGCGTCCGCATCATGCATCGGACGCCCTTCCTTGAGCTGACAGTCTCACGCGCCAAGGCTGGCGCCCGGTACTTTCAGCGTCGACGAATGGGAGGCCATGTCCATCTCTCCTGCTGTTCTCCTGTCAAAGTTCGGCTTTGCGCTGGTCCCGATCATTTGCTGGCGACAACCATGCGGTTGCCCTCGCTGTCGCGGAACTCGGCGACGGTGCGGCCCGGCTGCCATGGCGCCTCCTGCGGCTCGGTGATGATTTCGACGCCGCGCGCCTTCAACGCGGCAACGGTTGCCTCGACATGGTCGTCGACCAGGACCATAACGGGTTCGGCGCTCGGCGCGTCATCGGCGCGTCTGACGAAATGCAAATTGGTAACCCCGAAGGGAAACGCCAGTTCGATCCAGCGCCAGCCGCCCTCACCCATCGGCTGGTCGGCTATGAGCTGGCAGGCAAGGTGCTCGGTGTAGAAGGCCTTGGCGCGGTTTTGGTCAAACACCGGCAACTCGGCAAACTGAATGTGCATGATGGGACTCTCCTGCTCCTCGATGGCTGCCGCGCAGCCGTCCACGGGGGAAAGACGATCCGGGCGATCGAAAAGATTCGCGGCGGCGGAGAATCCTTTCGAGGCCGCGAAGCGTCTTCTCCGTGCAGACTTGAAAAACAGGAGACGACACATGGGCTACAATCTCATCCGCTACGGCGTGAAGGATGAAAGCATCGCCGAGAACCGTATGCTGGTTGCAAAGGTGTTCGAGGCGCTCGACGAGACCAAGCCGCAATCCGTGCGCTACCTCGTCCTGGAGCTGGAGAATGGCGAGTTCGTCCATCTTGTCAGCCAGGACGGCGACGGCCTGACGGGGCTCGCCGCCTTCAAGGCTTTCAGCGCCGATCATGCCGGGCGGCGCTCGACGCCGCTTGCCAGATCGCCGGCAAAGATCGTCGGCAATTACCGTATGCTGGCCGGCGAGGTCGTGCCGGCCTGATTGCAAAGACCGGCGTTTAGGGAATGGACAGGATGAACACAGCAAAACTCGACCGCGTGGCGCTGGAGGCGATGCTTGGCTCCTTGCGGCCGAAGTTGCACCGCTACTGCGCCCGCATGGCCGGCTCGGTGATCGATGGCGAGGACATCGTCCAGGAGACACTGATCAAGGCGCTGCAGGCCATTGACGGCGACGCCTCTGTCGAGCGGCCCGAGCAATGGCTGTTCCGCATCGCCCACAATGCAGCACAGGATCATCTGCGCCGGCGCCAGCGGGAGCAGGCGCGCATGAGCGAGACCGACATGACGACGATCGAAGACCCCTTGGCAAACGCCGATGCCAGGCTCGCCGCCGCCGCCAGCCTGCGCAGCTTCATGCAGCTGGCGACGGCGCAGCGCAGCGCCGTGATCCTGGTCGACGTGCTTGGCCTCAGCCTGCACGAGACCTGCGAAGTGTCAGGCGCGACGCTGGCGGCAACCAAGGCGGCGCTGCATCGCGGGCGAGCGCAGCTGCGGCTGCTGGCGGCACAGGACGAACAGACGCCTGCCCCAAAAATCGACGCCGACGACGAGCAACGCCTGCGCCGCTATGTCGACCTGTTCAACGCGCGCGACTTCGATGCCGTGCGCGCGCTGATCGCCGAGGACATTCAGCTCGAAGTCGTCAACCGCACCCGCATGCGCGGCAAGACGCAGGTTTCCAACTATTTCGGCAATTACGACCGCGTCAGCGACTGGGCGCTGTCGCTCGGCTTTGTCGACGGCCGGCCGGCCATCCTGATCCGCAACCCGCAGGCAGGGGACGATGCCGTGCGCGGCTTCATGCTGGTCGACTGGCAGGACGGAAAGGTCAGTCAGATCAGGGATTTCCGCTATGCGCCCTATTGCATTGCCGATGCGGAGGTTCGCATCATCGACGAATGAGCGCGGACGGCCTGTCGCTTCAGGCAAAGCTCTGGAGGTTGGCGTCCTGCAGTTTGGAGCCGGCGAGCAAGGCTTCGAGCACCTGTTTCTTGAGCAGCAGGCATTGCGAACGGGCAAGCTTTGCAATGGCCGAGACCTCGGCCACCTCGCAGGCAAGGACAAGCTCCTTCTGCTGGCCGATGATCACGTCCGTGAAGTCGCGCGATTTGAAGCCGAGATGGAGGACGCGCTCCGACTGGTCGAGGATCTGGTCGAGCAGGCGGGCCAGGCGCAGATTGCCCGAAAGCTCGGCCAGTGCCAGGCGAAAGGCGCGGTCGGCGGCAAGAAACGCGACATGGCTGCGCAGCGTCTCCGGCTTCAGCACCTTTCGCGCCGCCAGCCTGATGTCCTCGAGTCCGCGCTCGGTGAGGTTGGCCGCGGCCGCCCTGAACACTTCCGGCTCGATCAGGCTGCGGACATCGAAAATCTCGTTGACGTCGCGCAGGCTGAGCGGCGCCACGACATAGCCGCGCCTGGGCTCGCTCTTGATCAGCCCTTCCTGCGTCAGCCGGGCGAGTGCGGAGCGGATCGTCGCCTTCCTGATCTGGTAGCGATCGCCGATCTGCTTTTCGGTGAGGCTTTCGCCGGGGCGCAGCACGCAGGCGACGATGTCGCTCTTCAGCTGCTCGTAGGCCTCCTCGCTGCGCAATATGTCGGCGGTCGATGGGGAGGCGGATTTCGGGGCGATCATGTCAGGTCTTCCTGGGGCCATGCGGTTGACGCTGGTTCCGGCATTCGCTAGCCTGAGCATCTCAGTTATTGGTATTAAGCTTCTTAAGGGGGATAACTGACATGCCTCTTGCCGCCAATTCGCCTCTCTACGCCGTAACCGCCGATATCGTCAACGCAGCCAAAGGTGCCGATGCCTTCGAACGGGTCAAGGCGGTGCTGCGCGAACACACGGATCGCTTCCATGCTTCCGGGGTGCTCGCCCATGAGGAAGACGACGACGAAGTGCTTCTGCATGCTGGCCCGGATCTGACGATCTACCACATCACCCTGTCGCCCGGCCTGCAGTATCCCGCACACAACCATCTGATGGACGCGCTTATCGGTATCTACAAGGGCAGCGAGACCAACTTTATCTATCCCGTCGACGGCTCAGAGATCGATACCCCGGAACGGCAGGACATTTCCGCACCCGCCGTCGTGCACATGACCCCGGACACTGTGCATGCGGTCGCCAACACGGGCGCCGCGCGCTCGGGGGCGCTGCATGTCTATCTTGGCAATCTGACGGAGATTGACCGGCATATGTGGAGCCCGGACAGCACCCAGGCCGAGCCGTTCGACAACAAGCGGTATCTGGCTGGGGCGAGGCCGATTGGGCAGGCCGGTTCCTGATCGGAAAAGGGCGAAAGCAGGCTGCGTCGATCTCCACCTGCTCTCGCGCATTGCACCGGCTCTTTGCCCGGTAGGCGATCCAGCCACTTAGTCAGCCGTTTTGCCCAGAGTGTCGGCAACCACCGCGCCACGCTCTCCCATTGGCAGGGCAGGACCCGTGGTCGAGTCGATTGCAGTCTGGTGTTCCATCTCGGCATTGATTGCGGCGCCGGCGATGAGGATGATGACGGAAATCCATGTCCACATCATCAAGCCGACGACAGCGCCCAGCGATCCATAGGTGGCATTGTAGTTGGCAAAATGCTGCAGGTAGAACGAGAACAGCCACGATGCTGCGATCCACACGACCGTCGCGATAAAGGTTCCCCAGCTCAACCATCGCCACTTGGCATGTTCGCGGCTCGGCCCGAAACGGTAGAGCAGGGAAATACCTGTAAGCATGAAGCCTGTCAGGATCGGCCAGCGAGACACCGCAACAAGGGTCTCGGTCCAGGCGTCAAGATAGAAGAAGCGCAACAGTGCCGGGACAACGCCAACGGTCAGCAACAGCACGATGCCGATCACCAAGGCGCCAAGCGTGAACAGGATCGACATCAGGTTCAGTGTGATGAAGCTGCGCTTCTCGCTTTCCTCATAGGCGATGTTCATCGCATCGAAGAGCGCCTTCATTCCGCTGTTGGCGCTCCACAGTGCGATGCCGAGACCGATGAAGAAACCTGTTCCGAGAGCCCCCGGTTTCTGACTGGCCAAAGCCTGCAACTGTCCGCGAATGATATCCAATCCCCCTGACGGCAGCAATCCGCCGAGATAGGCGACATGGTCCGCGACTGTAACAGGATCGGCGACGAAGCCGTAGATCGAGATAAAGGCGGCCAGCGCTGGAAACAGCGCCAGCAGCAGATAGAAAGTAGCGCCGGCCGCGACCAGCAAAACCCGGTCCTTGTTGAACTCTTCCCATAGCCGCCAGAAGATGTCCTTCCAGCCGAGTGCAGGAATCTGTGACGGCCAGGCCGCATCGCGACCACGGCCCCCATCCTCTGCCCTTATGGCGGCCTTGCTGGTTTCCGACGTGGCCAACGCACGATTGGCCGCTTCGGTATCGATCAACGAGGACTTGGTGTCCATCGCTCAACGGCCCTCGCTCCGCATCGCCAGGTTTGCGTCTCCTTAGAGGGACACCTTGGCGACCTTGTCCTTGTATTCCTCTTTCGGATCGAACCCGAGCAGCATTTTGATGCCCGCCGTCACGCTTGAGCTATCGAGCCAAATCTCTGCGTCCTTTGGGTCGAAACGGAGCAGTGCCAGCTTCGGGTCGTCCTTCCCGCCTTCGAACCAGGCCGCGACAAAGCGATTCCAGAGCCGGTCGATGACCACCGGGTTGTTGTTCAGAAAAAGCTTCCCTTGCACCGTGGCGAACAGATCGTGACCCTTGGATGTGAAGGTAGCCGTTGCGCTAGCGCCATCTTTCAGGCCCTGGACAAGTTCGGTATCGGTCGCCGTGAAAAACCAGATGGGTCCGTTTTGATTCTCAATCTGAGCGGTCATCGGACGCGGGATGACCTTCGATCCATCGAGGCCGATCATCATTGTCATGTCGGATTTCAACGATTTCCAGAACTTGGCTTCGAGTTCGGCGGGGGTGGGCATCTGAACCTCCTTTCAGATGGGCGAAAGAAGACAAAACGGCAGCCGGCTGCATCTGTTCCAATGGATTCATGGAAAGATCTTGCTTGGGGCACCGGCCCAAGGCGCAGGTAGCATACCTCGACGCCTATATCGAACCAGCTTCGCGGCAAGCCTGAACAAGCGGCAGCGAGCTGACCATCTATCGCATCAGGGGCGGCGGGTCGTTAACAATTCATGCAACGTGGCGAAGATAGTGTGGCTTTGCAGCAATCCGAAAGCGAGCCGTTCCATTGCGCAATACACCCGCCGAAGCAATCTTGCAGCTTGTCGTTCACAATGACGATCAGACCCCGTGGGAGTTTGTCGTCGATCTCGTCCGTTCGGTCTTCGATCGATCGGCTGCGGAGGCCGAGACCTTCGCCGCGACCGTGTCGCAGGAGGGAAAGGCCGTGTGCGGCAGCTACCCATTTGCGGTTGCGAAGGCGATGCTGGATACGGCGCAGCAGCGCATCAATGCGGCCGGCCACCCGCTTCGCATCACCGCCGCTCCCGGCGAAACAGAAAGCGCGGCCATAGCCGGCCATTCCGCACAAGCTCCGCGCGACAAAAAGTTCAAATATGCCCACGAGGCGATTGCCTGGCATTTTGGCGGACTGGCGCATGACGAGATCATCGCGACCTCCCGCCAGTTCCCCGGCCACATGCGAGCCGACGTGCAGGTGGCGCTCAACAAGCTGTTCTCAGCCGCGCCCATTCGCTTCTTCGGCCTCTACGAGCAGCATCGCTACGAGACGCTGACTTATGCCGCGCTGACGAAGGAAGGACAGTTCGCCGTTACCATCTCGGCTGCGCAATATCAGGACGTCGATATCGGCGAAATCGAGCCGATAAAGTGTCTCAACAACGGTTTGTGGCTCAACCGGGACGGTGGCCTGCACTATGCAGTCGTGCTGTCCTTCCACCGCGAGTACGGTCGCGAGTCCGGGACCTGCGTGGAGATCGCCGTACCGGCCGGCGAAGATGGCGTTGCCCTTGTGGACCGTTGCTTCTCGCAACTTGAGGCGGCCATCAATGCTGCGCGATCTTACCGCGGCAAGGTTCTTTCCCTCGAAACGGAAGGGGATTATCAGGGCCGGTCCAAAGGTGTGATGGTTCATCGCTTGCCGCCGGTGCCGCGCGAAGCGATCATTCTGCCGGAACAGACCCTGAAGCTTCTCGACCGCAACGTGATCCGGTTCATCGAGAGCCGGGACGCGCTGAGGCGGCTTGGACAATCGACGCGCAAGGGCATCTTGCTCTACGGCCCCCCGGGCACCGGCAAGACACACACCATTCGCTACCTCGCTGCCAATCTCCCCGGCCATACCACGCTCATCATAACGGCCGGTCAGATGGGTATACTGTCGCAATACATGACCCTGGCACGCCTGCTGCAGCCGTCCACCGTGGTGATCGAGGACGTGGATCTGATTGCCCGCGACCGCGAGAACATGGGTGGTCCGTGCGAAGAATCCCTCCTCAACACGCTGCTCAACGAAATGGACGGACTAAAGGACAATGCCGACATCCTCTTCGTCCTGACCACCAACCGGCCGGAACAGCTTGAAGTTGCGCTGACAGGGCGGCCGGGCCGTATCGACCAAGCCATCGAGGTGCCGCTGCCAGACGACGACTGCCGCGAAAGGCTGGTGCACCTTTATGGCGGTGGACTGAAACTTTCCAACAAGATCATGGCCGAGGCCGTGGCGCGGACGAAAGGCGTCAGCGCGGCCTTCATCAAGGAGCTTATACGTCGTTGCGCGCAAACGAGCATTATGCGGGGCGACGGAGAGGTCGTGACCTCCAAGGATCTCGCCGAGGCCCTGGACGACATGCTGTTCACCGGCGGCCGGCTCAACGTCAGATTGCTTGGCGGAGCAGCCGACGGACCGTCAAGCTACTGAGCAGGCGCTTAATTGCGGAAGGCGACGGCGGCTTCGTTGCCTTGGACCTCGCAGAAGATACCCGAGGCTAACCAAATCTACCACGCTCAAACCTGATGTCGGGCGGCGAGAGCTCGGTCGAATGGCTTGACCCGGAATATGCATGTATATACATATGCATCGTGATGCAACAAAGCGTGTTCCAGACATTGGCCGACCCCACGCGGCTTCGCATCGTCGAAGCGCTGGCAGGCGGCGAGCAGGCGGTGGGTGACTTGGTTCGCGCCGTCGACATCGATCAGTCCGGCGTTTCGCGGCACCTGCGGATCCTCGGCGAAGCTGGCTTCGTCGCGATGAGGCCTGATGGGGCGCGGCGTCTCTATTCGCTCCGACCTGAGCCGTTCGGGATGATCGACGACTGGGTGCGGAGCTATCGCAAGCTTTGGGAAAGCCGGCTCGATCGCTTCGACGCAGCCCTTGCGCGACGGAGCAGCGTGCGGCAACGCGAGGGGAAGAAGTGATGGCCATCGAGCCGGAGGCGGGCACCATCAGGTTCGAGCGGGTCTACGACGCCTCGATCGAGGACGTCTGGGCGCTGTGGACCACGAAAGAAGGGCTCGAGGAGTGGTACGCGCCTGAGGGAATGCACGTCGAGGTGCTGGCCCTCGAACTGCGGGTCGGTGGTGCGTTCGAACACGTGATGACCGCGGTGGGCGCCGACCAAGTCGCCTACCTTGCGAACGCCAACATGTCGACGACGGCGCGGGTGAGCGGTCGATTCGTCGAGATGGTGCGCCACCGGCGACTGCGGATTCGCTTCGACATCGACTTCGTCCCTGGCGTCGAGTCGTATCCCTACGACATGATGGTCGAGCTCCACGCCGAGGCTGGGCGAGTTCGGATGATCGTGACGGCCGATCGTCACCCGGACCCCGAAATGACACGCGGCGCAATCCTTGGACTGACCAGCCAGTTGCAACGATTTGACTTGGCCATAGCGGCAAGAGCGACAAGAGACAAACGACCGTGAAAACTGAGCTGCTGCGGACACTTGTGGCCGCTGTGGCGTAGAATCGGCAGCTACTGGCGTTTGCAGAAGTGGCGCGCCCGAAGAGATTCGAACTCCTGACCCCCAGATTCGTAGTCTGGTGCTCTATCCAGCTGAGCTACGGGCGCGCAACAGGCCATGCTTTGCATAGCCCCGCGATCCGGTCCTGGCGACCGGCCGCGACGAGACGTGTTCCCTAACGACTGAATTTCCGAAAAGCAAGCCGATCCGGCAAAAGTTTTGTCGCAGGCAGATCGAGCTATGCGGGGATTCCGCTCAGGCGGGGCGGCGCAGGCCGTTGCGGGCCTGGTCGAGGCGGACGGGCTGGTCGGGGATGGTGACGGCGAAGGTGGTGCGGCCGCCGATCGATTCGACCAGCTCCACCGTGCCGCCATGAGCGCGGATCAGCTCGTGGGCGATGGCCAGGCCAAGGCCTGTGCCGCCGCTGCGGGCCGAGCCGCGAAACGCCGCGAACAGGTTTTCGCGCGCCTTGGGCGGCAGGCCGGGGCCGGTGTCGGTGACGATGATGCGGCTGACGCTGCCCATGCGCTCGGCCGACACGGCGAGCCGGCGCACCAGGGCACTTTCGGCATCGGCCGCCATCGCCTGCACGGCGTTGCGGCACAGATTGGTGAGCACGCGAAACAGCTGGTCGGAATCGGCATCGACCTCGAAAGCGAGCTCGACGGCGTTGACGAATTCGATGCCGTCCTCGATGTCGAGCAGGCCGTGGACGTCGTCGACCAGCTGACGCAGCCGCAAGCGGCGGCGCGAGGGCGCCGGCTCCTGGGTGCGGCCATAGGCCAGCACGCCTTCGGAATAGGACACGGCGCGGTCGAGCGCGCGCAACAGCTTTGGCGCGAAGGCCTGCACGGTCGGGTCCTTTACCAGGCGCAGGCGGTCCGACATCAGCTGCGCCGAGGCCAGGATGTTGCGCATGTCGTGGTTGATCTTGGAGACGGCGAGGCCAAGATCGGCGAGATGCTTCTGCTCGGCCAGCATCTTTTGCAGCCGCTCCTGCATCTGCGACAGTTCGCGTTCGGCAACGCCGATTTCATCGGCGCGGGCGGCAGGGTGGATGATACGCGAGGGGTCGTCCGGCGCCTCGGAGAAGGACAGCATCGAGCGCGTCATGGTGCGGATCGGGCCGATCATGATCAGGTCGATCGCCGCATAGACCAGCATTGCGGTGAACAGCGAGATCAGCAGCGAGACGAAGGCGACGTTGCGCGAATAGCGCAGCATGGCGTTGCGCAGGGAATAATCCGGCATGATCAGCTCGAATTCCTTGTCGCTGTCGCCGACCGGGCCGAAGACCCTGAGCATGCGCTTGCCGCCGAAGAACAGCGTATCCAGCGCCCCGGTCATGCCCTTGATCATGCCGACATTGGCGATGTCGATATGCTCGTCGACCTGCGGCGGCATTTCGGCCACCACCAGAAGGCGCGAGACGCCGCCGTCGCGCACCGCGATCGCCTTGGCGCCGATTGCCATCAGCACGTCGTTCTGGGCGGTACGGGAGAGCGAATTGGGCTCGCCCTGCACCAGCACAATCGACACGGCGGCAGCGGTGCTTAGCCGCTCCTTCAACCAGGCCAGGCGGTAGCTGGCGATCCAGGGCAGGAAAATGAGGACTTCGGCCAGGAGCACGAAGACGATGGTGAGCAAGAGCAGTTTGGTCGACAGGCCGCGCGCCAAGGATACCGAGCGGCTTGGAACGGGGCGAACAGACGCCGGGCCGGCATCGGCATTCGCCGGGCCGGTTCCTTCATCCGCTGAGGCAACGTCGCTCATTAAGGCCTGTCTTCACAAACGCTTGATCGGTTGAGATTAGGCGATTGCGGCTTTTTTGCCAATTTCATCCTTCGTTGGACGATGGTACCCGCAATAAAAACGCGTCGAACTGATCGTTCGCGCCGTGACGAACTGTTCGTTCACGCCGGATTGACTCCCAAAACCCTTCTTTCTATAAGCCGCTCACGCTCGGGCCATTCGTCCCGGCGCGGTTTCGATCGCGCCAAAGCCGGCCCGGCAAAGCTCCTGTTACACAGTGACAGAATCAAGAAGGGCCGCACCCCGCGGTATTAAAACAAATGAAGCGTACCTACCAACCGTCCAAACTCGTCCGCAAACGCCGGCACGGTTTCCGTGCTCGCATGGCCACCAAGGGTGGTCGCGGCGTCGTCGCAGCTCGCCGCAACCGCGGCCGCAAGCGGCTCAGCGCCTGAACGGAAGACGAGATCGTTGCCCGCAACCGGCAAGCCAGTGGGACCAAACCCCAAGCGGCTTCTGAAACGTGCGGAATTCCTGGCCGTCCGCCGCGGTGAAAAGCGGCGCGGGCGGCTTTTTCTCGTTGAAGTTCTCGACCGCAATGACGGCCTGTCGCCGCGCGTCGGCTTCACCGTCACCAAGAAAGTCGGCAATGCTGTCGTGCGTAACCGCGTCAGGCGGCGGCTGAAAGAAGCCGTGCGCACCCATGCCGCAAGTGACATGGCGCCCGGCAATGACTATGTCATCGTCGGGCGTGAAGACGTGCTTACCATTCCGTTCGGCCAGTTGAAGGCCGAGCTCTCCCGCCGACTGCGCGGAACACGATAGGCCAAGGGCTTTCGATGGAAAACAACCGGAACTTCTACATCACCATCGTCTTGTCGGTGCTGATCCTCGGGCTGTGGCAATATTTCTACGTGCTGCCGCGCAGCGAGCGGCAAGCCGAAGCCACGCGCATCGAAGAACAGCGGGCGGCGGAGCAGAAGAAGGCTGCCGAGGCCGCAAATCCCGGTGGCACGACGGCGCCCGCGGCGCCCGGCGCCATTCCTAACGCGCCCGGCGGCGACACTGTGAGCCCGGCCAGCCGCGAGCAGGCGCTGGCGGCAACCAGCCGCGTCAAGATCGACACGCCGAGCCTGGAAGGCTCGATCAATCTGACCGGCGCGCGTCTCGATGACCTCAAGCTCAAGCACTATACCGAGACGGTAGACAAGAACTCGCCTGAGATAAGCCTGCTCAACCCGCAACCGCTGAAGGACGGCTATTTTGCCGAGATCGGCTACAGCAGTGGTAATCCAGAGCAAACGGGTGCTTTGCCTAGCTCGGGCACCATCTGGACGGTCAACGGCAATGCGACGCTGACACCGGCAGCGCCTGTCGAACTGACTTACACCAATGACAAGGGCCTGACTTTCAAACGCACTTTCTCGGTTGATAACAATTATATGTTCACCGTTACGGACACGGTGCAGAACTCGGGGAGTGCCGCTGTCTCGCTGTCCAATTACGGGCGCGTAACCCGCTTCGAAAAGCCGGCCGTCGCCAGCACCTATGTGCTGCATGAGGGCCTGATCGGCTTCACCGGCACCGAGGGTCTGCAGGAACACAAATACGCGGCGATCGAGAAGGACAAGCAGATCCAGCCAGGCAAATCGACGGATGGCTGGCTCGGCATAACAGACAAATATTGGGCTGTGACGTTGGTGCCGACCGAGAAGCAGCCCTTCCAGCCGCGCTTCGGCTATTACGAAGATGGTCGACCACGTTGGCAGTCCGACTTCCTGACCGACGCGATCAACATCGACGCCGGCAAGTCGGTGACCATAGAATCGGAAATCTTCGCCGGCGCCAAGGAAGTCGGCAAAATCAACGCCTATGCCGAAGAACGCCATATCAAACGGTTCGACCTACTTATCGACTGGGGCTGGTTCCATTTCATCACCAAGCCGATGTTCTGGCTGATCGATACGCTCTACAAATTCTTTGGCAATTTCGGCCTGGCCATCCTGGCCACCACGGTCGTCGTCAAAGGGCTGTTCTTCCCGCTCGCCAACAAATCCTACGCGTCGATGGCGAATATGAAGAAGGTGCAGCCCAAGATGCTCGAGATCCGCGAGAAATACGCGGACGACAAGATGAAGCAGCAACAGGCGATGATGGAGCTGTACAAGACCGAGAAGATCAATCCGCTGGCCGGCTGCTGGCCGGTGGCGCTGCAGATCCCGGTGTTCTTCTCGCTCTACAAGGTGCTCTACATCACCATCGAGATGCGGCACGCGCCGTTCTTCGGCTGGATCCAGGACCTGGCCGCGCCCGATCCGACCTCGATCTTCAACCTGTTCGGCCTGCTGCCCTTCGCGCCGCCGGCATTCCTGCCGCATATGGGCGCCTGGGCGGTGGTTATGGGCATCACCATGTTCCTGCAGATGCGCATGAACCCGACGCCGCCGGACCCGACGCAGGCGCAAATCTTCACCTGGATGCCGGTGATCTTCACCTTCATGATGGGCAGCTTCCCGGCCGGCCTCGTCATCTACTGGGCATGGAACAACACGCTGTCGATCCTGCAGCAGGGCGTGATCATGAAGCGCCAGGGCGCCAAGATCGAATTGTGGGACAATCTGGCCGCACTCTTCCGAAAGAAACCGTCGCCGGCGGAGTAGCCGGCGCCTCCCTTTTCGAAGACCTGAAAAGCCCCGCCAGCGGGGCTTTTTTGTTGCGCTCGAACATTCCAGAGGCGCGAGGCATCACGGTTCGGTGAGCGGCGAAACTTCGGCGTGCTCCGGGCCGTTACTGCTTGCGTTGCCATTCCCGGAGGACGATTGGAATGGCGTTATTCACATAGCCAGCATGGTGCTCGAACACGGTTGCTGCCGCGGCCGGATATCCTCGTGACGCTGTCGCGGGGATAGCTGTCGTGGCCGCAGGAAATTTCATCTAACCGTTTGCTTTTGTTACTCTTTTTTCCATTGAAAACGAAACTATCCTGATTCCTTGGCGTAACTCTTGCGGCAATCGAATTAACCTTTGCCTCAATCAAAAGGGTTCTCCAATGGCACAGTCCATCCTGAAAGCAATCTGCATCTCGGCCGTCCTCGCTGCTTCCGGCCTTACCGCCACGACCGACTGCACATTCGCCAACCCCGCCGTCGGCGGCGCGGCGATGTCGACCACGAAGAACATCGTCGAGAATGCCGTCAACTCGCCGATCCACAGGACGCTGGTGGCAGCCGTCAAGGCCGCCGGTCTTGTCGACACGCTGCAGAGCGCCGGTCCCTTCACCGTCTTCGCGCCGACCGATTCCGCCTTCAAGAAGCTGCCCGCCGGCACCGTCGCCACGCTGGTGAAGCCGGAGAACAAGGACAAGCTGACCAAGATCCTGACGGCGCATGTCGTTGCCGGCAATATCTCGGCCAAGGAAATGATGACCAAGGCCAAGGCGATGGGCGGCAAGTATGAGATGAAGACCGTTTCCGGTGACACGCTGACCGCCGAGGTCAAGGGCGGATCGCTCTACATTGTCGACGAGTCCGGCGGCGCCGCCAAGGTGACGATCGCCGACGTCAACCAGTCAAACGGCGTCATCCACGTCGTCAACAAAGTGCTGTTGCCGAAGTAACGGCTTCCGGAAAAAGGGGATGACGGCAAGTCCGTGACGGCTTTCTCGGCTTGCCATCCCGCCTCATGACGAGGTGCCATGTGTTGCGGAAGCCGCCTTCGACACGACCGGGGTCCTGCTTGTCCTTCGCGGGGCCCCGGTTTCGTTTTAGCGGGTGAACCGCTCCGGATCCCCGCACGGTTCCGATCCGATCGGGAACCGCCGCTTCACTCCATCGAGCAAGGCTGATAGCGAAGGCTCGCGCATCGGGCGATTGGTGCTATAGGGCGGATCAGGCTATTTTGAACGACGCGGCAGGTTTCGCTTGCGCCCGGCTGCCACTCTTCGACGGACCTCGCCATGGACGGACCCAACCCAGACATCAAGCACCCGATCCCGATGCACACCCGGGTCGGCTTCCTGAAGCCGCTGGTCACTGCGCCGAATATCGAGATCGGCGACTTCACCTACTATGACGATCCGGACGGACCAGACAAATTCGCCGAGCGATGCGTGCTGCATCACTACCCCTTCATCGGCGACAAGCTCATCATCGGCAAGTTCTGCGCCATCGCCGAGGGCGCGCGCTTCATCATGAACGGCGCCAACCATGCAATGTCCGGCTTCTCGACCTATCCGTTCAACATTTTCGGCCATGGCTGGGAACAGGGCTTCGATCCGAAAACGTGGTCGCAGGAAGTGCGTGGCGACACGATGGTGGGCAATGATGTATGGATCGGCATGGATGCGGTGATCATGCCCGGCGTGTCGATCGGCCATGGCGCCATCGTGGCGGCGAAATCGGTGGTGACGCATGACGTTCCGGCTTATGCGATCGTCGCCGGCAATGCGGCAAAGGTGGTGAAGATGCGCTTCGACGACAGGACCGTGCGGCGACTGCTTTCCGTGGCATGGTGGAATTGGCCGGTGGACAAGATCGGCCGCAACCTCAATGCCATCAGGGGCGCCGATATTTCCAGGCTGGAGGCAGCGGTTTGAACGCGTTGGGCAACACGGTTATCGGCGTCGAGTTGTTCACCAAGGGTTGGATCTTCATCCGCGGCGTGCCGGCGATGAAGTTTTTGCCGCCGGAAGGGCCGCCGGAAATCGCCTTTGCCGGCCGTTCCAACGTCGGCAAGTCGTCGCTGATCAATGCGCTGGTCGGCCATAATGGGCTGGCACGCACGTCCAACACGCCGGGGCGCACGCAGGAGCTCAACTATTTCGTGCCGGGCGGATTTTCCGGGGAAGGCGCGGACCTGCCGCCAATGGCGCTGGTCGACATGCCGGGCTACGGCTATGCCAGCGCGCCGAAGGAGAAGGTCGACGACTGGACCAAGCTGGTCTTCGACTATCTCAAAGGCCGCGTGACGCTGAAGCGGGTCTATGTGCTGATCGATGCCCGCCACGGCATCAAGGCCAAGGACGACGAGGTGCTGTCGCTGCTCGACAAGGCGGCGGTGTCCTACCAGATCGTGCTGACCAAGACCGACAAGATCAAGGCAGGGGGCGTACCGCGACTGATCGAAGAGACGCTGCAAAAGATCAAGAAGCGGCCGGCGGCGTTTCCGTTCGTGCTCGCCACATCTTCGGAAAAGGGCGAAGGTCTTGAGGAATTGCGCGCGGCGATCGTGCTGGCCGCCAATGGCGGCTGAGCGAGCCAGCTAGGCCTTGGCCTTCGCCTCCAGAGCGATCAGCTGGTGGCTTTCTTCCTCGGCAAGCTTTTCGGTGCCGTAGTACTTCAGGAACAGGCTGACGCCCGACCGGACGATGTGGTCGATCTCATCCTGGCTCGGCGCCTTGGTGCGGTAGGCGAAGATGCACTGGCGGAACAGGCCGGCCAGGCACAGTTCGGTGAATTGATAAGCGGCAAGATCGACATCGTCGATCTTGAGCAGGCCGCGGTCGACGGCGGCATTGAGGAACGCCGCCACCTTGTCGTGGCCGCGTTTGGGGCCGCGTTCGTAAAAGCGGGCGCCCATGTCGGGTATCCTGTCGGAGGCGCCGATGACCGTGCGCTGTGCCTGGATGACCTTGGCCGAGGTGATCTTCATCGACAGCACCTTGCCGAACTTCACCAGCGTCTGGCGCAGGTCGTCGGCGCGGTCGAGCATGTCGTACATGTTCTTGAAGATGGTGCCGCGCTCTTCCTCGATCAGCGCCTCGAACAGCTCTTCCTTGTTGGCGAAGTACACATATATCGTGCCCTTCGAGACGCCGGCCTCGCGGGTGATGTCGTTCATCGACGCCGCTTCGAAGCCCTTGTCGATGAAGACGCGACGCGCGCCCTCGATGATCTGGCTGCGCTTGACCGGATCCTGGCCCGCTGCCGGGCGGCCGCGACGCGCACTGTCCAGCGCATCGCACAGGTCAATGTCAGCATCGGGTAGCGTATCGGCCATCAAAGTCACACCTCGCAAAATAATTCGAACCGCTCGGTTCGATTACCCTTGATATGGGCTCCTTTTAGCGCTATGTCAACGTCCACATCGAACCGAACGGTTCAGTATAACACGATTTCCTTATATAGCGACAGTAGCGAGATATCATGTCCTCGAACACGCCAAACACGACCGCCGAAGTCCGGCCCTTTCCCACCGCCAAGGTTTCGCCGGTCATCGAAGCCCCGGAAGCGCCTCCCAAGCCTGCCGCCGAAGTTCTGGCCGAGGCCCCCGCCAAGAAGAAGCGGTCGGCACGCTCCCTGATGCTGCCGATCATCGGCCTGGCTCTGCTCGGCGCCGGCGCCTGGTATGGCTATAACTACTGGACCGACGGCCGGTTCCTGATCTCCACCGACGACGCCTATGTCCAGGCCGACATGTCGTTCGTTTCGCCGAAGATTTCCGGCTATGTCGACCAGGTCAAGGTCTCGGAGAACCAGCAGGTCAAGGCCGGCGACCCACTGCTGACCATCGATGACGGCGACTACAAGATAGCCGTTGCGCAGGCCGAGGCGCAGATCGCCACGCTGGCCAAGACGCTCGATCGCATCGACGCGCAGACCAAGGCCGCGCAGGCTTCGCTGCAACAGGCACAGGCGCAGAAGGTCGCCGACCAGGCAGCCGCCGCCAACGCCGCCCGTGCCCAGCAGCGCGCCACGCAACTGGTCAAGACCCGTGTTGGCACGCAGGCGCAGCTCGATGACGCCCAGACCGCTCTCGACCAGGCCAATGCAGCCCTTGTCGGCGCTGATGCGCAGATCGCCGCGGCGCAGGCCAATATCGGCGTGTACGAGGCGCAGCGCGCCGAGTCGGCCAGCACGCTGGCCTCGCTGCAGCTGAGCCGCGACAAGGCCGCGCGCGATCTGTCCTTCACCGTACTCAAGGCGCCTTATGACGGCGTCGTCGGCAACCGCTCGGTCGAGCAGGGCGATCTCGTCAGCCCCGGCCAGAAGCTCGCCGTGGTGGTGCCGATGGACAAGCTCTATATCGTCGCCAACTTCAAGGAGACGCAGCTGGCCAAGCTGGTGCCCGGCGAGAAGGTCCGGATCTCGGTCGACGCCACCGACGGCCATGATTTCGAAGGAACGGTGTCGTCGCTGGCGCCGGCTTCGGGCGCGGTGTTCTCGCTGCTGCCGCCGGAAAACGCCACCGGCAACTTCACCAAGGTGGTGCAGCGCGTCCCGGTTCGCATCGAAGTGCCGGCCGACGTGTTGAAGGCAGGCAGGCTGCGCGCCGGCCTGAGTGTCGTCGTCGCCGTCGACAGCCGTACGGCTCCGGCCGCGGCGAACTGAGCGGCCGCAAGGGGATAACGCCATGGCAACCGCAACCATAACAGCAGGAGCGGCGCCGGCGCCTGCCATGCCGGCGCTGCCGACAACGATCTCGACGCGCCGCCTCATCGCCTTCCTGGCGATGGTGTTCGGCATGTTCATGGCGATCCTCGACATCCAGATCGTCTCGGCCTCGCTGGCCGAGATTCAAGCCGGCCTCAGCGCCAGTTCCGATGAGATCCCGTGGGTGCAGACCGCCTATCTGATCGCCGAGGTGGTGATGATCCCGCTGTCCGGCTTCCTCAGCCGGATGCTGTCGACGCGCGTGCTGTTTGCAGGCGCCGCGGCCGGCTTCACGGCGGCCAGCGCGCTGGCGGCAACCGCCACCAACATCGACCAGATGATCGTCTACCGCGCCATCCAGGGCTTTATCGGAGGCGGCATGATCCCGAGTGTTTTCGCCGCTGCCTTCACCATCTTCCCGCCGTCGCGCCGCGCCATGGTGTCGCCGATGATCGGCCTCGTGGCGACGCTGGCGCCGACCATCGGCCCGACCGTCGGCGGCTATATCAGCCACGCCCTGTCATGGCACTGGCTGTTCCTGATCAATGTCGTGCCCGGCATTCTGGTGACGGCCACGACCTGGTCGCTGATCGATTTCGACAAGCCCAATCTCGGCCTGTTCAGCAAGTTCGACTGGTGGGGACTCGCCGGCATGGCGGCTTTCCTCGGCTGTATGGAATATGTGCTCGAGGAAGGTCCGAACCATGACTGGCTGCAGGAACAGGCGGTGTTCATCTGCGCCATCATCATGGTTGTCGGTGCGGTGCTGTTCTTCTGGCGCGCCTTTACTGCCGAGGAGCCGATCGTCGATCTCAGGGCCTTCACCAACGTCAACTTTGCGTTCGGCTCGCTGTTCTCCTTCGTCATCGGCATCGGCCTCTACGGCCTGACCTATCTCTATCCGGTGTTCCTCGGGCGCATCCGCGGCTACGATTCCTTGATGATCGGCGAGGCGCTGTTCGTCAGCGGCCTGGCGATGTTCGTCACCGCGCCGATTTCCGGCATCCTGTCGAGCAAGATGGATTTGCGCATCATGATGATGATCGGGCTGCTCGGCTTTGCCGCCGGCACCTGGTGGATGACGCATCTGACGGCCGACTGGGATTTCTATGAACTGCTCATCCCGCAGATCCTGCGCGGCTCATCGATGATGCTGTGCATGGTGCCGATCAACAACATTGCGCTCGGCACCTTGCCGCCGGACCGGCTGAAGAACGCGTCAGGCCTGTTCAATCTGACCCGCAACCTCGGCGGCGCGGTCGGCCTTGCCATCATCAACACCGTGCTGATCGATCGCAACGCCTTCCACTATGCAAGGTTGGCCGAACATGTCGAATGGGGCAGTGCAGCAGCGCAGCAGAAGCTGCAGAACATGACGCTCGACTTCCAGCAGACCCCCGGCCTCGACGCCACCAAGGCGGCGATCTCCAAACTGTCTGGCATGGTCCAGCAGCAGGCGTCGCTGCTGTCGTTCATGGACGTGTTCACCATGCTGACCGTGCTGTTCGCGACGATGGCTCTGTTCACCCTCGTCATCGCCAAGCCGGCGCCGCCTGCGGGCGGCGGCGGCGGAGGCCATTGAGCGCGCCGGACTCCCCCGCCTGGCGCCCTCATACATGACCCCGGAAATCACCCCCGATTTCCGGGGTCATGCTTAAGCATCAATCGCTTTCAATTGCTCTGTGTCGTAGCCGGTGGGCCGAACCATCTGGTCAACGCGTCGGCCAGTCCAGCCGATCCCCCGTCGCCAACCCAGGCCACATGGCCGTCGGGCCGGACCAGCACGGTGCCGGGAGCTTCGACCGCACCCAGCACCGGAAGCTCCCATGCACCATCGTAGCTGGCATCGACCGACCGAACGCGATCCGCCCATGGGCCGATGTCGAAAGCGCCCGGCTGGCCGAAGTTGAGCAGCAGCGGTCGCGCCTCGTGCAGCAGCCCAAAGACCGGTTGCCGGCCGGCATCGGTGACGAGGTCGAGATCCGGCATGCGACATCCCAGCAGTTCGTGGCCTTCGCCAAGGTCGTAGCGGATGTCCAGGCCGGACATCATGCCGGCAAAATGCTTGCGCGGCTCCTCCATGGCAAGAAGCCCCGACACCAAGTCTCGCAGCGCCTTTATGCGTTCGTCTTCACGACGCAGCACGACCGCCGCCATGGTGTTTTGCAACACCCTGGCAGCAACCGGATGACGCTCTGCCTGATAGGTATCGAGCAGGCTTTCCGGCGCCGTCTTCTTGACCACCTGGGCGAGCTTCCATCCGAGGTTGACCGCGTCCTGCACGCCAAGCTGCATGCCCTGTCCGCCGTCTGGCGGATGCACGTGGGCGGCGTCGCCCGCCAGCAGCACCCGCCCCTTGCGGTATGACGCTGCCTGCCGGACCATATCGGTGAAACGGGAAAGCGATGCCGGATTGTGGACGCCATAGTCGGTGCCGAAGACGGCAATGAGCGCGTCGCTCAGATCGCGCAGCGTGGGTGGCGCGACAGCCCCGACCTCGCGTTCGGTCACCATCACCCGCACGGTCCCATCGTCCAGCTTGCTGAGACCATGAATGCCTGTTGCATCGCGGTGGATGCCCCAGTTCGGCTCCTCTGTTATTTCGACCTCGCCAATCAGGTTACTGGTCGTCGGATCCGAGCCCGGGAACTCGATGCCCGATGCCTTGCGCACGAGGCTTCTGCCACCGTCGCAGCCGACGAGGTAATCGGCGCGAAGCGACCGACCATTGCTGAGCGCGACGTCGACACTACTCTCGTCCTGGGCGAAAGCCGTCACCTCGCAGCGACGGTAGATCGTGACGCCAAGCTCCTCCACCCAGTCGGCAAGGATGCGCTCTATATGCTTCTGCCACAAAGCGAGCCCGTAATTGTGGCGAGTGGGAAAGTCGCTGATATCGAGCGAAACGCCGGCAAAGCCAGCGACCTGGGCAGTCCGCCCTTGCGTCAGAAACCGGTCGGCAATGCCGCGCTGGTCGAATATCTCGATGGTTCGTGCGTGCAGACCGCCGGAGCGCAACCCTTCGACCTCTTGTCCAGCGCGCCGCTCGACGATGGCGGCGTCGACACCGGCCAAGGAAAGCTCGCCGGCCAGCATCAGTCCGGTCGGCCCACCTCCGACGATCACCACAGGATGGGAGATTTGCGACCGGTCGGCATCTCCGCGACCTGTCGATTTGCGCTCGCCCTGGCGAGCGTGTTCTTGCACTCGTTGCATAGGTTCAGGCCCTCTCGATAAGGGCTGCGGAATCTACGCATAAAAAGCCGTCTGCCAATTCTTGAAATTAAGTGTTTTCGCCCCATTTCAAGAGATAGGAGGCGGTTTCACGCCGCCTCCCAAATTCTCCACATCGCCAAGAGACACTGGACGGTCAGGCAGTCGCTGGCTTGAAGCTGAGCGCGACGCCGTTGATGCAGTGGCGCAGACCGGTCGGCGCCGGGCCGTCGTCGAAGACGTGGCCGAGATGGCCGCCGCAGCGGCGGCAGTGGACCTCGGTGCGGGTCATGCCCAGCGACCGGTCCTCGGTCTTGCCAATGCCGTTGGCAATCTCCTGCCAGAAGCTCGGCCAGCCGGTGCCGGAATCGAACTTGGTCTCCGAGGGGTAGACCGGCAGGTCGCAACCGGCGCAGGCGAAGATGCCCTTGCGGTGTTCGTTGAGCAGCGGGCTGGTGCCGGGATATTCAGTTCCTTCCTTGCGCAGCACGTTGAAGGCTTCGTCGGACAGGATGGCGTGCCATTCGGCGTCGGTCTTGGTGACCTCGAAGGTTTCGGCAGCTTTGGCGGGTTGAAGCCCGCCCATGCGCAACGTTGCCACCGCGCCGGCAACGGCCGCAAAGGCGACGCCGCTGAGAAGTAAATCGCGACGGTTCATGACAGAAATCCTCCTGCAGGTTGTTTTGCCAAATTTGGCCGCCACAGCAAATCAAAAGCCGGTGACGGGTTGCCCTGCAAGCGAACGCTCCACACCGGTTTCCGCACTTGCGCGGACGGGATGGAGCGCTCGGTAGGTTGCGCGGCCCAAGGGGAGCGGAGCCGCGCAATCTGCAGGGAGCCTTGACCAGCAGTTCGCCGGCGGCAGGCGCTTTGTTACATCTTCGGCAGCAGAACCTTGTCGATGACATGGATGACGCCGTTGGACTGCTCGACATCGGCGATCGTCACATTGGCGACATTGCCGTTCTCGTCGGTGACGGTGACCTTGCCGCCATCGGCCTTGAGCGACAGCTCACAGCCGCCGACCGTCTTGACCTTGTGGGTGCCGCCGTCGGCCTTGGCCATCGCGGCGACATCAGCGCCCATCGCCTTGGCGCCGATGACGTGGCAGGTCAGGATCTTGGTGAGCTTGTCCTTGTTCTCGGGCTTGAGCAGCGTTTCGACCGTGCCCGCCGGAAGGGCGGCAAAGGCGTCGTTGGTCGGCGCGAAGACGGTGAACGGACCGGCGCCCTGCAGCGTCTCGACCAGACCGGCAGCCTTGACGGCCGCGACCAGCGTGGTGTGGTCCTTCGAATTGACGGCGTTCTCGACGATGTTCTTGTCGGCGAACATGGCGGCGCCGCCAACCATCGGATTCTCGGCATAGGCAGCAGTGGCGAGGGCGGATACGGCAATGGTACTGGCGAGCAAAAGGGTGGCGAGTTTACGCATAGTGTTCGGTCTCCTCGGGTTATTGTTCCTCTTTCGGGAACATATGGAGATACGGAACAGAATCGCTTAAGTTTCGGCGCGTCGACGAAAATTTTTCTTTACTTTGTCAGCAAACTAAATTTCTGAGTTCCTTTTTAATTTTCCACAACGCAGATAAAACGAAAACAACGGAAGATGTACTTCCGCTGTTCTTCATGATCACGTCATGACCTTGATGTCTATCAGATACCCTTCAGATCGCCCGCGGCAACGACCGGTCCGGTCGGCTGTCCGGTCGGCGAACCGCCGGTGGGCTCGACGCTGACGGCGAGCACGGCGCCTTGCGCCAGCTTCTGCTGCACCGCCGGTGCAACGGGAATGTGCGCGGTCTGGCCGGCGGGAATGACACCCATCGAGACCGGCGGATTCTTGCCTTCGATCATCCAAAGTTCGAAGTCCTTGCCGGCGGCGCGTTGGCCCGACACCAGCGACAGGCCGACATCCTTGCGTCCGGCGTCGTAGACGACGAGGTATTTGACATCGCTGCCATCTGCAGCCAGCGAGGCGACCAGGCGCTCCTGCGGCACGACGACCGGCGGAGCCCTGAAGAGTGGCACGGCAGCGTAGAGCACCAGGGCTGCCAGAGCCGCCGCGGTGAGACCGCGCCAGAAGGCAAGGCTCGCCCAAAGGCTGCCGCTCGGCGCCGCGGCAGTCGACGCTGCGGTGGAGGAGAACAGCCGGCGATCGATAGCCGGCTTGATCGTGGCCGGCGGCTCTACTTCCGCATAAGCGGCGGCCATCGGCGAAAGGTGAACCTCCCAGGAATCGACCAGACGGGCAAAGCCGGTCTCCGCGTCGATACGTCCGGAGGCTATCTGGCGTTCGTCCGCTGGCAGAACGCCGAGAACGTATTCGGCTGCGAGCAGGTCGTCGCCTCCACGTTCCGGTCCATTTTCTTCTGCGAGCGTCATCTTTCCAGACATTCTCTAAGTTTCAACAGGCTGCGCCGCAGCCATGTCCGCATCGTGTTGAGCGGGACCTTGTGACGCTCCGCCAGGTCGGCGTAACTTTCGCCGTTCAAATAAGCGCCCCGGACGGCTTGCGCCCGGTCTTGTTCCAACTCGTCGAGGCACTGGTAGATGCGCTCGGATTCACCGCCCGCAACAACCATGGCCTCAGGCCCCGGACCCGGGTCAGCCACGTCAAGCGCGGCATCGATATCGGCAGCAGGCTTGCGCCGTGATCGGATGCGATCAATCGCATGATTGCGGGCTATGGCCACCAGCCAGGAGATTGGGCTGAGATCAGAAACGGCGAAACGATCCGCCTTCGTCCAAACTTTGACGAAGACCTCCTGCAGCGCTTCTTCCGCATCTCCGCGGTCCCTCAATACACGAAGGCAAACGCCGAAAAGTTTCGCGCTGGTTTGTCGGTACAGGAGATCAAACGCAGCCCGGTCCTTCATCGAGGTCCGGACAATCAGGGTGGAGATGTCCTGCGGCGTCATGCCGACAAGCTAGGCGATTGCGATTTATTTGCAAAGGCGGAAATGTTGTTGTCTACGCCGTCGATGTCTGCGCTTCCCCGCCAGTAATCGTCGGTCGTGCCAAGGAAATCACCTGTCGTGCTGCTGAAACTGAAGCCACTGTTCCGGCAGCTGATGGACAAGAGCCTGGTTCACCCACTGGCCGGCGATCCAGAATGTCAGCGGCCAGCCGTCGATCGCGCTGCCTGTCCGTGTCACCGATGCCGGCCTGCCGCTCGCGTCCAGGCCGTCGGCAGGTCCAACGACGAGGAGACGCTTCTGTCGCAGGCCGCGCAGATGGAAAAGATTTCGGGTTGACTGACGCGACGGGCGCCGCTGAAGGTGCCTGACTAGAGTCTCGCGCCCTCGCCGATTTTATGATTGTGACAGCAAAGCTGTTTGCCCCTTGCGCCAATTCCCGCTAAGACGCCGCCGTCCTTTCCAGCAAGCCGGGAACCTACCGATGACGGAGATCACCGCCACTGCCGAAATGCAGGCCGCCCTGCTGTCGCGGGCGCTGCCCTACATGCAGCGCTACGAGCACAAGACGGTCGTGGTGAAATATGGCGGTCATGCCATGGGCGATATCGAGCTCGGCAAGGCCTTTGCCCGCGACATCGCGCTGTTGAAACAATCCGGCGTCAACCCGATCGTCGTCCATGGCGGCGGCCCGCAGATCGGCGCCATGCTCTCCAAGATGGGCATCGAATCGAAGTTCGAAGGCGGGTTGCGCGTCACCGATCAGAAGACGGTCGAGATCGTCGAGATGGTGCTGGCCGGTTCGATCAACAAGGAAATCGTGGCGCTGATCAATGCCGAGGGCGAATGGGCGATCGGCCTGTGCGGCAAGGACGGCAACATGGTGTTCGCCGAAAAGGCGCGCAAGACCATGATCGATCCGGACTCCAACATCGAGCGGGTGCTGGACCTCGGCTTCGTCGGCGAACCGGTCGAAGTCGACCGCACGCTGCTCGACCTTTTGGCGCGCTCCGAGATGATCCCGGTGCTGGCGCCGGTGGCGCCCGGCCGCGACGGCCATACCTACAACATCAACGCCGACACTTTTGCCGGCGCCATTGCCGGGGCCTGCCAGGCGACGCGCCTTTTGTTCCTGACCGATGTGCCCGGCGTGCTCGACAAGAACAAGCAGCTGATCGATGAACTGACGGTGGCCGAAGCCAAGGCGCTGATCAAGGACGGCACGGTGTCGGGCGGCATGATCCCCAAGGTCGAGACCTGCATCGAAGCGATCGAACGCGGCGTCGAAGGCGTCGTCATCCTCAACGGCAAGACGCCGCATGCGGTGCTGCTGGAACTGTTCACCGAACACGGCGCCGGCACGCTGATCGTGCCCTGAACCCGGCCGCCCACTGCCCCTCGATCAGGCCGGCTCGGGCAAGCGCGCGATGACCTTTATCTCGAAGTCGAAGCCGGCTAACCAATTGACGCCGACCGCCGTCCAGTTGGTATAGGGCGGTTCGCCAAACACCTTCAGCCGGACGGCGTCGATGGCGCCCCATTGCGCGGCCGGATCTGTGTGGAAGGACGTCACGTCGACAATGTCGTCGAACGTGCAGCCTGCAGCTTGCAGCACCGCGGCCAGATTGTCGAAGGCGAGCTGGACCTGCTTTTCAAACACCGGCTCAGGCGAGCCGTCCTCGCGGCTGCCGACCTGGCCCGAGACGAACAGGAAGTCGCCGGAGCGGATCGCCGCCGAATAGCGGTTGATCTCGTAGAGAGCCTGCCGACCGGCAGGGAATATCGCGTCACGTTTGGTCATTTTTACTCCGTCTGGACAAGGCAGGCTCTCAACGATCTCGGCCTGCCGTGGTCGTTTACATACGCCCCGTATGTCCAGGATGGGTTCATACGTCGCGTATGTCAATACATATACGCAACGTATATTTGTGATGGCAACTGAACCCGTCAGGCGCCGGGCGAGATCGCGGCGGCCGTTTCGGCCGCCTTGCGAGGCGGCCGCATGACGACCATCGATTCCTCTTCCTGGTCCTGCGGCGCGCCCCAGAATTCGGCCAGCGTCGGGCCGTCCTTGAGGCGGCGATCCAGGGCCAGAAAGCCCCAGACCTCGCGGAACCAGACGCGGCGGCCCATCTGCGTGTACCAGCGCATCGAGTGTCGCTGTTCGGGATCGGGATGGAAGAGAATGCGCGCCAATGCCCTCGGCCGGGACTGCACCGCGACCTCGATCAGCTTGACCGAGAAGAACAGCATCCACGGTTTCAGCCGCGTCATCTGCAGCACCTGGTGCTTGTAGTCCCATAGCCGGGCGTCGGTCTGGATCACCTTGCGGTCCTGGGCGATGCGGAAGAACGGCGTCCAGCGGTGCGGGGTGACGTAAAGCGCCTGGATCTGGTCGGGGTCATAGGCAAGCAGCTGGCGGAAACCGCGCCACAAATCGCGAAAAGTCTCGTCCTCGAAGCCGGCCACCCAGGTGGCCATCGACAATATGCCATGCTGCCTCAGCAGACGGATCGCCTCGCGGTCGGACCTTGTGCTACCGCCCTTGCGGATCAGGGACAGCGTTTCCTCGTCGGTGTTTTCCATGCCGAGCAGCCAGCGGATGACGCCCGCCTTTCGGTAGAGGTGCATAATGTCGGCGTCGCGCACGATGTCGTCGGCGCGGGTCGAGCCCACGATCAGCACCGGCACATTCTCGGCAATCAAGGCGTCCAGAAAGGCGCGCCACGCTTTCTTCGACACCGTCGGGTTCTCGTCGGCGAGGTTGATCAGTTCGACGCCGTGCTCGCGGTGCAGCCAGGCAATCTCCCTGGCGAATTTGACTGGATCGCGGTGCCGCCAGCGGGTCCAGAAGCCGCGCTGGCCGCAATAATTGCACAGATGCGGGCAGCCGCGCGAAAACTGCATGACCACCGCGCGCTTGCCGCCCCAATAGCTGTAGCGGCGGTGATCGATCAGCTCCCAGCCGACGCGATAATCGTCGAGGTTGGCGATTGTGCCGGCCGGCCGCGTGGCGAAGGGACGGCCGAGATCGTCGCGATAGGCGATGCCTGCGACATCTGCCAGCGGGCGGCGATTATCCAGCGCCTCGATGAGAGCGACAATGGTCGCCTCGCCCTCGCCGCGCACGATGAAGTCGAAAACATCCGTGGCCGCCAGTATGTCGCGCCAATGATAGGTCGGGAACACGCCGCCATAGATTACCAGCGTCGCCGGCTCGAGCGCCTTGACCATGCGGGCAATGATGAGTGCCGTCGGATGTGCCGAGGTCGAGCCGGAATGGCCGATCAGGATGCAGTCGGGCTGAGCGCCTAGAGCATCGCGTACCAGCGTGTCCAACGGCATCGGCCCGAACTCGGCATCGACCAGCCGCACCGCATGGCCGGCATCGATGAGCGGCCCGCCGATTGCAAGCAGGCCGAGCGGTGGCAGATGGTCGTCGGGGACGCGGCTGCCGATGGCGGTGTGCGGCGGATTGATCAGGACGATGTTCATGACGGACCTCTGCAAGTCGGTCCGCATGGCGTAGCCGGTGTTTCAGACCTGGAATTGGGCTCCGTTCAGCAGTTTGCGTGCAGCTTTTCCGCAGAAATGGCGATGCCGAGCCTTACCGCCTAAGATGGGCGAGCGGCACGTGGCCCGGGCCCTTGATGTTCTGCAGCACCAGTTGTGTGTGGACGTCGCGCACACCCGAAAGCCGCATCAGCCGGTGCATGACGAAGGCATTGAGTTCGTCGACCGAAGGCACCATGACATGCAGCAGGAAATCGTGGTCGCCGGTCATCGTCCAGCAGGACGACACTTCGTCCATGCGCTGCACGGCGGCGATGAAGGTTTCGGGCGAACCATCGCTGTGGCTGACCAGCCGTACCTCGATGAACACCTCGACCATCAGGCCGACGGCGCGGCGGCTGAGCACGGCGGCGAACCCCTTGATGATGCCGGCCTCCTGCAGCGCCTCGAAGCGGCGCGCGCACGGCGTCGTCGACAGGCCGATTTCCTGCGCCAGTTCGGAGACGGGCTTGCGCCCGTCACGCTGCAGCACATCCAGCATCTTGATCTCGAAATCATCGAACTGAGGCATTTTCACTCCTCTGAGACAGTTATTGAGGGATGTTATCTCGAAATATCTGTCTGAGCCATCATCAAAACCGATTTGCCTCGGAAAACCGGGTTAGCCTTCAGGCACGTCAGCCGTTAATGATTTGCAGGGAGAAGAGCCATGACGACGATGAGCGTTGCCGAATATGCCCGCGATTGCGCGGCGCAAGGGTTGCGCGGCGACTATTCGGTTTGCCGTTCCGATTTCACCGTGGCGCAAGGCTATGATTACAGCGCCGAGGAGCAGGCGGTGTGGCGCACGCTGTGCGACCGCCAGACCAAGCTGACGCAGAAACTGGCCCACCATTCCTATCTCGATGGCGTCGCCACGCTCGGCCTGCTCGACAAGATCCCGGATTTCGACGCGGTCTCAGACAGGCTGCGCAAGCTGACCGGCTGGGAGATCGTCGCCGTTCCCGGCCTCATTCCGGCTGCGCCCTTCTTCGACCATCTCGCCAACCGGCGCTTTCCGGTAACAAACTGGCTGCGCACCAAGGACGAGCTCGACTACATCGTCGAGCCGGACATGTTCCACGACTTCTTCGGCCATGTGCCCATTCTGACGCAGCCGGTGTTCGCCGATTTCATGCAGATGTATGGCGAGAAGGCCGAGAGCGTGATTGCGCTGGGCGGCGACGAGATGATCACCCGCCTTTACTGGTACACCGCCGAATACGGACTGATGCAAGAGAAGGGCCACCCCTTGAAGGCGTTCGGCGCCGGGCTGATGTCGTCCTTCACCGAATTGCAGTTTGCCGCCGACAGCAAGGACGCACATCACGTGCCCTTCGACCTGGAGACGGTGATGCGCACCGGCTACGAGATCGACAAGTTCCAGCGCGCCTATTTCGTGCTGCCGTCGTTCGACGTGTTGCGCGATGCGTTCCGGACCGCCGATTTCAAGGCGATCGTGGCGCGTCGCAAGGATCAAGCCGCGCTCGACCCGGCGACAGTCTAACCCCCGGAACCGCTCTCAGGCGTTCTGCCCCTCGGCCTTCAGCCGGGCCAGCTGGTCGCGCTGCAGCTCAAGTGCGGCGTGGACGAAGCGCGATATTGTGGCCAGTTCCGCGTCGCTGAAGGCGGCGACGACTTTCTCGCCTTCCCGCGCGATGGCGCCGTAGTAACGCGCCGACAGTTCGCGTGTCGTCTCGGTCGCCTCGATCACCACCTTGCGCCTGTCCTCCAGGCTGCGGGTGCGCGTCAAAAGCCCGCGCGCTTCCAGCCGGTCGATCAGCGCGGTCACGGCAGCCGGCGTCAGGCCGGTCGCTATCGCAACGGCGCCGGCCGATTGCGGGCCGCCATAGAGCAGCCCGATGCAATGGCGTTCGGCCATGTTCAGCCCGAGCCTTGCCCCCACCGCTTCGTCATAGGCCTGTGTGGCGTCCTGCCACTGCATGATGGCCAGGCCGATGGCCGTCGTCATGTCCTCGCGATTCTGGGTTGACGAATTTATTTCTATCATCTAACTATCAATCCGTCTAACATTTAGACCATTGCATCAATATGCGGCAACGGCCCGGACATAGCAAGGCCTGCCGCCGACAAGGAGTGAAAAATGAGCTTGATTCAACAACGCGCGCCGCTCTCCCACGAGGAAGAGTACAAATATGCCGAGATGGCGATGAAATGGTATGGCTGGGGCTCGCCTATCGGCCTCGGCATCCTGCTGGTGGCACTGGCGGCCGCGGCTGTGCTGGTGCGCGTCGCCGTCTACGGCCTTTAGAGGCTGTTCCATCCCGATGAATCGGGATGACGCTTACCTTCGGCTGGAGCGTGACCCTTCCGAAAACCGGTTTCGGAATCACGCTCCGGTCCAGATCTGAATCCACCCAAAGGAGCCAGGGCGGCGCCGACAGCAATCCTGCCGGCGCTGTCCGCTTTTGGCGGTCAGATGGTGGTGACTAGGTCAAACCGGGACCGCGTCACACTGTGACGACCTTGCTCAAATGACTACCAAGCCGGCAGGCAAGGGCAGTGATCGTCGTCGTCGGGTTGCATTCGCCCGAGGTGCAGAACACCGAGGAGCCGCCGATATAGAGATTGTCCATGCCGTGCACCTTGCAGTTGGCGTCCACCACGCTTTTGGTCACATCCGTGCCCATGCGGGTGCCGCCCATATGGTGGTGGCCGGCCAGTTCCTCATCGGTCGGGTAGTCCTGGCCATTGGCAAGCCAGTCCATGATGCGGACGCGGCCGAGGTTCTTCTCGATCAACGTCCTGCCGAACAGTTTGAGCCCCTCAAGAATGGTGCGGCGCTCCAGCGGCGACTTCTTCCAGTGCAACTCGATGCGCGGCACGCCGGCATGGTCGACATCGGTTTTCGACAATTCGATCTGGTTCGAAGCCAGCGGCGCCTGTTCCCAGGCGACATAGAGCTGGGCGGCACAGCGCAGATTCTGGCTGAGCTGATAGGCTACCCACTCGGCAGCATCGGGCGCGGTGCAGGCAAGGTCGGCAATCAGACTCTTGATCCCGGCATAAGGGGTTTCGATCAGGCGGATGCCGAAATTCATGATCTGCAGCCGCTCCATGGCGGCAAGCGTCGGCGAGAAGAAGGCCTCGTTGACGGCGTCGACCTCGAACTCGCTGTAATCGGCCAGGATGGCATTGCCGCCCTCGAAGGTCGGGTGTTCCATCCAGTAACGGCCAAGCGCCGTGGCGTTCGGCACCACGCCCCCGTTCGAGCGCTGGTTCGACCATAGAAGCAGTCGTGAGTTCTCCAGCCCGCCGGTGCAGACGATGAAATAATCGGCGCTGAAGGCGCCGGCATCCTGGCCGTTCGACCACAGCCTGGCGCCAGTCACTCGCTTGCCGTCACCTGCAAGTTCGGTGGCATAGGTGTTGAGCACGACGGCGATGGCCTTGCTCTTGTCGAGCTCATCGGCAAATTTCTCGCCAAAGCGCACGGCCGGGCTCTTGATCAGCTGTATCCAGCGTATGTCGTCCGAAATCGGCACATCTGGCCGGAAGTCCGGAAGGTCGAGTATGTCATGCACCTCGGACAGATAGGGCTCGATGTCGGCGCGGCTGATCGGCCAGCCCGTGTCCGGCGCCCACGCCTTGGGTTCGAAATCCTGCTTGTCGAGCACCCGGCACCAGCCGGCCCAGTGGTTCGACGACCCGCCCATGAACCGCAACCGGGTGATGTCGAGGTCGAAATAGGGATCGCCGACGGTGGTGCCGCGGTAGAAATCCTGCGACTCGTCGCTGAATTCGCGTGAGCCGGCTTCCAGCACCACGACCGGGATGCCGGCGGCGCCAAGCTTCCTGGCAATGGTGGTGCCGGCAGGCCCGGAGCCGAGAATGCAGACCTTCGGCTTGAACTCCGAGGCGCGATACGCCTCATAGCTGTCGAAGATCATGCCAGGTCGCTCCGCTTCAGGATCCAGCCATTGACCTCGACGATCTCATCGGGGTCGGCATGGGGGCGGTCGCTGTCAGGCAGCTTGCGAAACAG
The DNA here is from genome assembly GCF_053714315.1 of Mesorhizobium sp. PL10. NCBI lineage: Bacteria > Pseudomonadati > Pseudomonadota > Alphaproteobacteria > Hyphomicrobiales > Phyllobacteriaceae > Mesorhizobium > Mesorhizobium sp. PL10. The sequence continues at coordinate 212,905 of NZ_JBSKBR010000007.1, forward strand.
CTGCAACGCCGGCATCGCAATCAGCGCCTGCACGATGGCGCGGCGCGATATTTTCTTGATGAAGAAGCTCATGACACGTCTCTCGATGGGGGCTTCGATCCACGCATGGCGTTCCCTGAACGGCACACGTGCCGGCCAGACAGGCCATTTCCGTGCCAGTCCTATCGGTAAACGGCTTACAACCGGGTAAACGGCGCGGTTGCGCTGCAACAATGTCAGCAAATCCTTGGCAAGTATGGGCGGGAGCCTCAGGCGGCCTCGGAAATGTCCCGGTCCAGGATCGACAAATTGCGGCCACGGTGCTTGGCCTCATAAAGCCGGAGGTCGGCAGCGCGCATCAGTTCCGAAACATTGGCGTCCTCACCGCAAGTGATGCCGCCAATGCTGACGGTCAGCGGCACCGTCCGCTCGTCGACCGGGCGGAAGCGGATCAGCTCGACTTCCCTGCGGATGCGCTCGGCGACGCGCCTGGCTTCCGCGCCGGTGGCGCCGACCAGGAAGGCGCCGAACTCCTCGCCGCCGATGCGGCCAAGGACGTCCCCGCTGCGCACGCCGCGCTCGATGGCGCTGGCGATCAGCAGCAGCGCGTCGTCGCCGGTCAGATGGCCAAAACTGTCGTTGATCGCCTTGAAATGGTCGGCGTCGATGATCAACAGCGCGCCGCGATCGGATTTGCGCCGCGAACCGTCGAGGGCGGCAAAGAAGCTCTCGCGGTTAAGCATCCCGGTCATGTCGTCGCGGCTCGCCTTCTCCGACAGGCGCCGGTGCGCGGCGGCGAGCTGGGCATGCGCGCGGGCAAGGTCGCGATGCGCGCCTTGCAGCCGGTCGCTCTGCCAGAAGGAGCTGGCGCAGGCGATCCAGGCGAGCGCCAGCGGGCACACGGTCGATGTCAGCCAGATGGTGCGACTGACCGGAAAACCCATGGCGGGAACGATAATCAGCGTCAGCAAAAGCGAGACGGCTACCGAGCCGAACGCAACGGCGGCGGACTTCAAAACTATGCGACTCATCGCTGGCTCCCACTGAACCGTCTCTGTGCCAGCAAGCCCTGAAGGCCACCTTTCGGGGATGGTTAAAATTTGAATGGAGAGCCCATTTTTACAACTCTAGATGCATCTAGGTTGTGGATAAGCCAGACATCAGAAAGTGGTTCGAACGGCAGATATTTCGTGCCATAAGGACGCCATGACCACGTCGCCCGATCCCGCCCGCTTCGCCCATGTCACCGACTGGGTGTTCGACCTCGACAACACGCTTTATCCGCACCATTCGAATCTGTTTTCGCAGATCGACGTCAAGATGACGGCCTATGTCGGAGAATTGCTGACATTGCCGCGTGACGAGGCCCGCAAGCTGCAGAAGGAACTCTATCTGGAATATGGCACGACGCTGAACGGGCTGATGACCCGCCACGGCATCGACCCCGACGACTTCCTCGAAAAGGTGCACGACATCGACTATTCGTGGCTGGTGCCCGATCCGGTGCTCGGAACCGCCATCCGCCAGCTTCCCGGGCGCAAATTCATCTTTACCAATGGCGATCGCAAGCATGCCGAGCGGACCGCGCGCCAACTCGGCATACTCGACCATTTCGACGACATATTCGACATTGTCGCCGCCGGGCTGACGCCGAAGCCGTCGCGCCAGACCTACGAGAAGTTTGCCGAACTGCACGCCGTCACCGGCCACAATGCAGTGATGTTCGAGGATCTCGCCCGCAATCTGGCGGTGCCGAAATCGCTTGGCATGACCACGGTGCTGGTGGTGCCGCGCAATTTCGAGCCGACCTTCGCCGAGATCTGGGAACGCGACCCGGCCAATGAGGACGATGTCGATTTCGTCACCGACGATCTCGCCACATTCCTGACCGCGATCGTCGAAGTTACGGCCTGAGACGATCAGCCGGCAGCGGACGGGACCCGCTCTACAGGTTGTAGAAGCGGCTGACGATGCCCCAGGCCTCGTCGGCGGTGTCGACGAAGTCGATTATGTCCTGGTCACCGGGCGTGATGGTGCCCTGTTCCGCCAGGAAATCGAGATCGATCGCCCTTTTCCAGAACGCCTTGCCGAACAGGATCACCGGGACGCGCTCCATGCGCCCGGTCTGGATCAGCGTCAGCGTCTCGAAAAACTCATCCATGGTGCCGAAGCCGCCCGGAAACACAGCGACGGCCTTGGCGCGCATGACGAAGTGCATCTTGCGGATGGCGAAATAGTGGAAGTTGAAGCACAGCTCCGGCGTCACATAGGCGTTCGGCGCCTGCTCGTGCGGCAGGACAATGTTGAGGCCGATCGACGGCGCGCCAACATCGTCGGCGCCGCGATTGCCGGCTTCCATGACGCCTGGCCCGCCGCCGGTGACGACGACGAATTCGCGGTAATAGGACGTGGCCGACTGCTGCGAGCAGAGGCGGGCGAACTTGCGCGCCTCCTCATAATATTTGCTGTTTTGCTCGAGGTTCTTCTTCTGCGTCTCGTTCTTGGCCGCCCAGGCCTCGCCCCCGGGTTCGGGAATGCGTGCGCCGCCGAACAGGATCACCGTCGAGCTGATGCCGCGTTCGGCCAGGATCATTTCGGGCTTCAAGAGTTCCAGCTGCAAGCGCACCGCGCGCAATTCGCGACGCGTCATGAAATCGGGATCGTTCCAGGCGAGACGGTAGGTGTCGGCGCGCGTCTGCGGCGTATCGGGCACGCTTTTCGAGCGTTCCAGATCCTCGTCCGAATGCGGCAGCGGCGTCCACCCCGCCTTTTCCATAGGAGTCATATGCTTTACCCGTCCCAACAGTTCAGTTGCGCCGTCCCATGGCGCACGTGCGATTGACCCCCTATACGCCTTAACATAGGGTCCGCGCGATTTTCAAAACAAGGTTAAGGCGATGGCCTTAACAGCGTGGTAACGGAGCGAATTCATGTCGAAGCCTGATCTGGCAAGCCTCGAAAAGACCATCGAGAAGGCCTTCGAGGAGCGCGACACGATTTCGACCGCGACCCGCGGCGAAACGCGCGACGCCATCCAGTCCTCGCTCGACCTGCTCGACCGCGGCACGGTGCGCGTCGCCGAACGCCAGGCCGACGGCAAGTGGCATGTCAACCAGTGGCTGAAGAAGGCCGTGCTCTTGTCGTTCCGCCTCTATCCGATGGAGATCATCAAGGGTGGTCCCGGCCAGGCGGTGTGGTGGGACAAGGTGCAATCGAAGTTCGACGGCTGGAGCGCGGTCGATTTCGAGAACGCCGGCTTCCGCGCCGTACCGTCGTCGATCGTGCGCCGCTCGGCCTATGTCGCGCCCGGCGCGGTGCTGATGCCGTCCTTCGTCAATGTCGGCGCCTATGTCGATAGCGGCACCATGGTCGACACCTGGGCGTCGGTCGGCTCCTGCGCCCAGATCGGCAAGAACGTGCACCTGTCGGGCGGCGTCGGCATTGGCGGCGTGCTGGAGCCGATGCAGGCCGGCCCGACCATCATCGAGGACAATTGCTTCATCGGCGCGCGCTCGGAAGTGGTCGAGGGCTGCATCGTGCGCGAGGGCTCGGTGCTCGGCATGGGCGTCTTCATCGGCCAGTCGACCAAGATCGTCGACCGCGCAACCGGCGAGGTGTTTTACGGCGAAGTGCCGGCCAATTCCGTCGTCGTCGCCGGCTCGATGCCAGGCAAGGCCTTCCCGAACAACGAGCCGGGTCCCGGCCTCTACTGCGCCGTCATCGTCAAGCGCGTCGACGCCAAGACCCGCTCCAAGACCTCGATCAACGAATTGCTGCGCGATTGATCTTTTCTGCAAACGGACGCACCTTCCGCCGGCGCGACATTCCGTCGCGCCGATTCAGCATGGAGGGGTGACATGGACTGGAAATACCTTCTGACCAGCTTTGACGGCCGCATCAATCGCGCCAAGTTCTGGGCGGCGATCGGTGTTTTTTTCGTGATCGGCATCATCGCCTTGATCCTGGATTCGATCCTGGGCACACGCATGGATCTCGGCGGTGGCGGCGAAATCGGTATTATCGGAATCATCGTTTCGCTGGCGTCGATCTATTTCGCCCTCGCGGTTTATGCCAAGCGCTGGCATGATCGCAACAAGTCGGGCTGGTGGTCCCTGATCCTGTTTGTGCCTTTAATTGGTGCGATCTGGTTCCTCGTAGAATGCGGCATCCTCGAAGGCACTCGAGGCGCCAATCAATATGGACCGGATCCGCTTGCCTGAAAAAACAGACCTCATTTGGCTTTTCTTCAAAACCTCAGGCCGCGTCAGCCCCAGTGCGTATGCGCTGGCCGGCCTGCTTTTGCTGCTTGCCCAGTTTTTCCCGCTCTACCAGTTTGCCAGACTGGAGCCCGGCACCGCAAATAGCCAGGTGTGGGCAATTGTGTTCTGGACCGTGCTGCTGATTTCGACCTGGTCGAGCTTCGCTGTGACGGCGAAGCGCTTCCATGATTTCGGCAAGCCGACCTACTACGCGTTGATCTCTCTCATCATCGGCCCGATTCTTCTTCTCATTCTAGCCTGCTTCAGAAGTGATCCCGGACCCAATCGCTACGGCCGGCATACCAATTCTCCCGCACAATCCTGAGGGCGACCGGATATCTCGCCATGCGCTACCGCACGCTTGATCCGAAACTGATCATCGACACCGCCGAGCGGCTGGAAGGACGCGTCGCCGAGCGTTTTCCCGACGCCGGCCTGCGCGGCGTTGCCGCCGAACTGGTGTCGCTGTCGCGCGATCTGGCCAAGGCGGCGCAGGCTCTCGAAGCGCCGATCTGGTGGCTGCGCGGCGCCATCGTCGCAGCCGTTGCCGCCGGCGCGCTGATCTTCCTGTTCGTCGGCACCATCCTGCCGCTCATCCATATCTCGCAGGCAGACGACGCGGTGCAGTCGGTGCAAGGCATCGAAGCCACGATCAACATGATCATCCTTGCCGTGCTCGGCCTGCTGGCGCTGATCCGCACCGAGGAGCGCATCAAGCGCAAGCGGGTGTTCCGCCAGCTGCATGGGTTGAGGTCGCTGATCCATGTCATCGACATGCACCAGCTGACCAAGGATCCGGCAGCATTGTCTGCCAATTTCAGGCCGACAGCGCATTCGCCGGCGCGTATCACCAATGCCGCGGACCTGGCGCGCTACCTCGACTATTGCTCGGAAATGCTGTCGATCACCGGCAAGATCGCAGCGCTGTTCGCGCAGTCGGTCAATGACGACGTCGTCATCGACGGTGTCAACGACGTCGAGAACCTGGCATCCAACCTGTCGCGCAAGATCTGGCAGAAGATCACGCTGATCGAAAACCATCCGGCGGCGCAGCCACTGCCGGCGCCAGGCCCGGCGAGCAAGGCGCCGGCTCCGAGGCGCGCACCAAAGGCCTGACGCTCGCGGCGAGTAGCCTATCCGGTGACAGCTTCCGGCGTCAGGCCGGGCGATCCGCGCTTTTCCCGCTCGGCCTGCCGAACCAGCGCGGTGACCCGCCTCAGCAACGGCGCCGCCGTGCCGGCCTTTTCGGCGAGGCCCAGGACCGTTCCCTGCAGCTCGCCTATTTCGGTTGGCCGGCCGCGCTGGAGGTCGTCCCACATGGACGAGCGCGCCTGCGGGTCGACGGCGAGCATGCGCCGGGCCACCAGCTGGAACAGCCAGTCCGGCAGCCGGAGCAGTTTCGGCAGCAGGCCGGGGCGCAGGCCGCCGATCCGCGCCGGAGCGGTGTGTGATGCCTTCATCGCCGCCAGCGCCTCGTCGATCTGGCCGGCCAGGATCAGCCGCCAGCGGTGATCGGCAAGTTCTGTCGCCAGCGGCAGGCCGGACAGCGCGACGAGCGCATTGTTGAGGTTAATCAGCAGCTTGCCCCACTGCACCGCCTTGATGTCGGCATCGGTTTCGACGGCAAGGCCTTCGACATCGAGAAGGCCGGCAAGGCCGGCCATACCGTCCTCGATCAGCACCTTGCCGTCGCTGGCGCGATGCACGTGAAGCGGCACGTTGCCTTCGGCCGACTGGACGACATTGAACGGAACCATGCCGGCCAGCACCGGCCGAGGGCCCAGCCCGGCGCGCAGCCGGTCGGCATTGCCGACGCCGTTCTGCAGGCTGACCACCATCACATCGCCGCGAGCGTGTGTGGCAATAAGCGCCGCCATCTCCTCGGTGGCGCCGTTCTTGACCGTCACCAGCACCACGTCGGCGCTGGCCAGGGCGGCGGCCGGATCGGCAGTGACGGACATCGGCTTGATGGATCGGTCGCGACCGTCGAGGTCGGTGACGCGCAGCCCACCGCCCAGCAAGGCCTCCGCGATGCGCGGCCGCGCCAAAAACACCACCTTGCGTCCGGCCAGCGCCAGGCAGCCGCCGACATAGCAGCCGATGCTGCCGGCGCCGGCAATGACGATGGTCTTTTCGGCATTGGCCAAGCGATGGTCCCGTGTTGGCCTGCACTATACGACATGAAAACCATAATGTCGGCGACGGGACCGGTCATCATCTCTGGCCGTGACAGGCCTTTCGCTTTCGATTATCGCTTTGCCCATGAACCTGCCGACCGATCCCGCCGCTAACCTCGCGACCCTCATACGCTGCGCTTCCGTAACACCCGATGAGGGCGGTGCGCTGGCCGCGCTGGAAGGCATGCTGAAGCCGCTTGGCTTTTCCGTCGAACGCCCGGTGTTTTCCGAAGACGGCACGCCCGATATCGAGAACCTTTACGCGCGCCGCTCCGGCAATGGGCCGCATCTGATGTTTGCCGGCCATACCGACGTGGTGCCTGTGGGTGACGAGGCCTCGTGGACACACCCGCCCTTCGCCGCCGAAATCGCCAAGGGCGAGATGTTCGGCCGCGGCGCCGTCGACATGAAGGGCGGCATCGCCTGTTTCATCGCCGCGGTGGCGCGCCATGTCGAAAACAAGGGCGGCCCGAAGGGCTCGGTCTCGCTGCTGATTACCGGTGACGAAGAGGGCCCGGCCATCAACGGCACGACAAAACTGCTCGACTGGGCGGCGGCCAAAGGCGAGAAATGGGACGCCTCGATCGTCGGCGAGCCGACCAACCCGGACGCGCTCGGCGACATGATCAAGATCGGCCGGCGTGGCTCGATGTCGGGCAGCGTCACCGTCAACGGCCGCCAGGGCCATGTCGCCTATCCCTTGCTTGCCGACAATCCGGTGCGCGGTCTGATGAGCCTGGTCGAGGCCTTGCTCCACCCCGTCTTCGACAAGGGCACGAAGGATTTCCAGCCGACCAATCTGGAGGTGACCTCGATCGATGTCGGCAACCCGGCGACCAATGTCATTCCGGCCAAGGCGACAGCCACCTTCAACATCCGCTTCAACGACAGCTGGACGGCCGAGACGGTGCAGGCCGAGATCCACAACCGCCTCGACCAGGCGGCCAAGCGCAAGAAATACCGGACCGGCAAGAAGAGCCCTGTCGACTATGAGCTGGTCTGGCGCGACCGGCCGAGCCATGTCTTCCTGACACGCGACGACAAGCTGATCGACACGCTGCGCGGCTCGATCAAGGCGGCGGTCGGCAGGGAGCCGGCGCTCTCCACCTCCGGCGGCACCTCGGACGCCCGTTTCATCAAGGATTATTGCCCGGTGGTCGAGTTCGGACTGGTCGGGAAGACCATGCATATGGTCGATGAACGCGTCACACTGGCCGATCTCGAAACGCTGACCCAGATCTACCAGCGCTTCATCGACGACTGGTTCGAGCAGGGCTGATCATGCTTTCGGTTGACGAGACCTCTTCATCGCTTATCGGCGCCTGGCGGCTGATGCTCGGCAAGACCGACGGATTGCGGCTGCTCGACCTGTCGGCCGACGGCTTCTGGAATTCCTTCTTCGCCATCGTCGTCGCCGCACCGGCGATGATCGTCGGCTGGGTCGGCACGGCCAACGAGATCGGCGATCCCAATGCGTTCGCCGGGCGGCTGGGCATGTTGATCCGCCTGGCAACCGTCGACCTCGGTTCGTGGCTGCTGCCACTGGTTGCGCTTGCCCTGGTCGCGTCGCGAGCCGGCATAGGCGACCGCTTCGTCCACTACGTCGTCGCCAGCAATTGGGCGTCGGCCATCACCGCCTGGATGCTGCTGCCATCGGCGTTGATCAGGCTTTTTCTGCCGTCCGGCAACCCAGTCGCCGAATTGGTGTGGCTGGTTCTGGTGGTGCTGTCGCTGGTACTCACCTGGCGGATGACCAACGCCGCGATCGGCAAGGGCGCGGCTGTCGGCAGCGCCGTGTTCGCAGGCATGTTGGTGGTGTCTCTGGCCGTCTTGTTCGGCCTGGTGGCGCTGCTCGGCATCACTTTACCGACCACCCCGCCGGCCTAGAGCAGTTCATCGTTTCGTGGAAACGGCGAACTGCTCTACCTCCTTGTTTTGACGCAATTCCGGACGGAAAACCGCTTCACACTTTTCCTGGACTTGCTCTAGGACCCATCGGGGTAATCGACACCGACGAGAAACAGCCCATCGGGCGGCGCCACCTGGCCGCAGGCGGCGCGGTCCTGCGCATCGAGCGCTGCCTTGAGATCGGCAGCGGTCCAGCCGCCGTCGCCGACGCGCTTCAGCGAGCCGACCATGGAGCGCACCTGGTTGTGCAGAAACGAGCGCGCCGAGGCCCTGACCTCGATCAGGTCGCCCTGGCGACTCACGTCGAGCTGCTCCAAAGTGCGCACCGGACTGTTGGCTTGGCACTGCGTCGAACGGAAGGTGGTAAAGTCATGTCGGCCGAGCAGGACTTTCGCCGCGTCGTGCATGGCGTCCGCATCGAGCCGCTTCGGCACCCACCAGACCTTGCCCTTTTCCATCGCAGCCGGCGCGCGCCGATTGAGGATGCGGTAGAGATAGTGCCGTCCGGTGGCCGAGAAGCGGGCGTCGAACTCGTCTGAGACAACCCTCGCCTGCAAGATGGCGACGTGCGCGCCCGCCGCCTGCAGATGCGCGTTGATGGCGTCACGTACCTTGTCGTTTGGCCACGCCTTGTTGAGGTCGACATGCGCTACCTGGGCGGTCGCATGCACGCCGGCGTCGGTGCGGCCGGCGGCGCGCAACCGCACCGCCTCGCCGCTGAATTTCTCGATCGCCTGCTCTATCGCCTGCTGCACCGAAGGCTGATCCGCCTGGTGTTGCCAGCCGGCGAAGAGGCTGCCGTCATATTCGATGTCGAGACGAAAACGCGGCATAGGCTATCGACACGCGCTGTTTAGGCGGCCAGCGCGGTAAAGGCCTGGGCGTAGACCAGTCTGCCTTTTTCGGGTGCGTCACCCCAGGCCAGCGCCTGCAGCGCCTCGCCCTGGTATTCGCTCTCGAATTTCTCGGCGCGCGCATGGTTGTAGCCAAAGCGGCCGTAATAGGTCGGATCACCCAGCACAACGGCGAGCGACTCGCCGGCATCCCTGAGGCGGATATGCGCTTCACGAATCAGCGCACCGCCAATGCCGGAGCCATGGAACGAAGGTTCCACCGCCAAGGGCGCCAGCGCCACGGCAGCAAACTGCTTGCCGCCGTTCTGTACGAACAGCCTGGAAAACAGGATGTGCCCGACCACCTGGCCGTCTTCTTCCGCCACCAGCTCGACAACGGCGTCGCCGCCGGTGACCAGCGCGTCGACCAGACCGGCCTCCGCCTGCTGGCCGAATGCGTGTTCCTCGACGAGGCGTATAGCCTCGCGGTCCCGCGGCGTTGCCGCGCGTATCGACATCATGCTCATGAGAATTTCATTCCTTTTTCGATCTTGGCCCCGCGCAGAAACTCCTGCGCGGCAGCGGGCCTTCCGCCCGCCCGTTGAACTTCGACCAGCCTGATGGCGCCTGTCCCGCAGGCGACCGTCAGCCGATCATCGAGAATTCCTCCCGACTCGCCCAAATCTTCAGAAAGCGGTTGGCCTTCAGAAAGCGTCGAGCGAAGCAGTTTCAGCCGTTCCGCACGGCCGCCAATTTCAATCTCGGACCAAGCCCCGGGAAAGGGCGACAGGCCACGAAGGTGATTGTGGACCTCGACAGCCGGCCGCGTCCAGTCCACGCGGGTCTCCGATTTGTCGATTTTTCGGGCGTAGGTCACCCCATCCACAGCTTGCAAGGTGAATGCCAGCGTTTCCGTCTCAATTCGGGACAGCGCTTCCACCATCAGTGTGGCAGCAATGTGCATCAGCCGATCATGCAAGTCGCCGGCCGTCATATCGTGTCCGATGGCGCATTTTTCAACCAATCCCACCGGACCCGTGTCGAGACCTTCTTCCATGCGCATCACCATCATGCCGGTTTCCGCGTCGCCGGCCATGATGGCGCGCTGGATGGGAGCGGCGCCGCGCCAGCGCGGCAAAAGCGAGGCGTGGCCGTTGAGGCAGCCGAGCCGCGGCGCCTCCAGAATGGGCTTCGGCAAGAGCAGGCCATAGGCGACGACCACGGCAACATCAGCCCGCAAGGCGGCGAATGCAGCCTGCTCAGCCTCGCCTTTCAGCGCCGTCGGCGTGCGCACATCGATGCCCAGCCGCTCGGCCTCGCGCTGCACCGGCGACGGTGTCAGCTCCATCCCGCGGCGGCCTGCAGCGCGCGGCGGCTGTGTATAGACGGCGGCAACTTCATGCCCGGCCTCGGCAATCGCGCACAGCACCGGCACCGAAAACTCCGGCGTGCCCATGAAGATGACGCGAAGCGGCATCTTCCCTATCCCACCAGCTTGCCCGGCGCCTTGTCCTTGGCGAGCTTCTTGAACTTCTTCACCACCATGTCGCGCTTCAGCTTCGAGATGTGGTCGATGAACAGCACGCCGTTGAGGTGGTCGATCTCGTGCTGCAGGCAGGTCGCCATCAGGCCTTCGGCCTCGATCTCCTGCAGCTTGCCGTCGCGGTCGAGATATTTCACCCGCACCGAAGCCGGGCGCTCGACCTCGGCGTAGTAGTCCGGGATCGACAGGCAGCCTTCCTCGTAGACCGAGCGCGCATCGGCGCTTTCGAGGACTTCGGGATTGATGAAGACATGCGGCGCCGGCGCCTCGTCTTCCTTGGCGAGGTCGATGACCAGCATGCGCAGCGGCTCGCCGATCTGGATTGCGGCGAGGCCGATGCCGGGCGCTTCATACATCGTGGCCAGCATATCGTCGGCGAGTTTACGCAAAGGCGCATCGACGCGTTCGAGCGGTTTGGAAACCTGGCGCAGGATGGGATCGGGAAGGATGATGAGCGGCTTGATCGACATGGCGTCTCACCTAAAACGTCGCAGGAAAAGCGTCAACCGGTGCGGTTGGCTCCCGTTCACGTTTTGATCTGTGCCAGGGCGGCGAATCGGCTATGCTGTAGGGATGAACGACCTGAGCACCATCCTTTCCGAACCCGTCGCCCGGCTCGGCGCCACGACCATCACGCTCGGCCATGCGCTGGCGCTCGGCGCGATCGTGTTTCTCGGCCTTTTCCTGGCGCTGGTCGTCGCCCTGTGGCGGTCGGCCAGGGCGCGGACCATCGCTGCCGCTGAGGCCGCAGACCACGCCCGCGACGCCGAGGCGCGGATGGCCGGCATATTGCAAAGCCAGGCCGAGATGCAGGGCCGCATGGGCGCCATCGCCGATGTGTTCGGCGCAAGACAGGCCGAACTCAACCAGTCGATCGGCCTGCGGCTGGACGCCATGACCGGCCGCCTCGGCCAGACCATGACCGAGCAGACCAAATCGACGCATGAAAGCCTGGCGAAACTGCAGGAGAGGCTGGCGGTCATCGACACCGCACAAGGCAACATCCAGTCGCTCGCCGGCCAGGTCGTGCAGCTTCAGGCGATCCTGTCCAACAAGCAGACGCGCGGCGCCTTCGGTCAGTCGCGCATGGAAGCCATTGTCGCCGACGGCTTGCCGATGGGCGCCTATGAATTCCAGGCGACGCTGTCGAATGGCAGCCGGCCCGACTGCCTGGTGCGGATGCCCAACGGCGCGCCCTCGCTCGCCATCGACGCCAAGTTTCCGCTGGAAGCCTGGAATGCCATTCGCGCCGCCGATGGCGCCGAACTGCAAAAGGTTGCCGCCCAAGCCTTCCGCCGCGACATCGAGATCCATGTCCGCGATATCTCGGAGAAATATTTGATCCAGGGCGAGACGCAGGACACCGCGTTCATGTTCGTACCGTCGGAATCGGTGTTCGCCGAAATCCACGAGAATTTCGACGCCCTCATCCAGAAGGCGCACCGCGCGCGGGTCATAATCGTTTCGCCGTCGTTGCTGATGCTGTCGATCCAGGTCATCCAGGCGATCCTCAAGGATGCCCGCATGCGCGAACAGGCGCATCTTATCCAGGGCGAGGTCATCCGGCTTATGGAAGACGTCGCGCGCGTCGACGAACGCGTGCGGCGGCTGCAGACGCACTTTGGCCAGTCGGCCAAGGATATTGACGAGATACTGGTGTCGACATCGAAGGTGACCAGGCGCGGCCAGAAGATCGAGGCGCTGGAGTTTGGCGAAAGCGAAGCTGAAGTGCGCGGCGGTGGACCCGCCAAGGCCGAACCCGGGGTGCGGGTGGCGGATTCCAAGACGGGCCAGCTCAGGCTACGTGTCGTCGAAGGCGACGATTAGAGCGGTTCAGCGTTTCAAGGAATCGCTGACCCGCTCTAACTTCTTTGTTTTTGCGCAATTCCTCAAGGGAAAGCGCTAGGCGCTTTTCCCGGGAAAACCGCTACACACTTTTCCTGGAATTGCTCTAGACCGTAGCCACGATTACGTGCGCCTGAATTTTGGCCGCAACCTCGCCGCTGCCATGTCTAGCTGCAATCACGGCTGCGGCATGGTCGGTTGCGGCTTGCAGTTTTCCTGCATCCCTGGCCTCGATCTCGGTGCGAAGAACCGTCCCCTGGCAATAGGCAACCGCCGGAAGCCGCGGCGACGATGCACGGCTTTGCTCGGCTCTCGTCTCGATCACCACACGGGAGAAACCTGCGTCTTCCAGCTCGCTGCGGATCAGGGCCGTGTCATGGTAGCCGTGCGGGGTGCGGGCGAGAAAGCGCGGCGGATCGTTCGGAAAGATCTCGGCAAGAGCGTTCGTCACATCATTGGCAAACACATTCTCCTCGAGGCGATCCCATACGTTGAACAGGAAATGGCCTCCGGGCTTCAGGACCCGCTTTGCTTCGCGATAGCCGGCGGTGCGGTCGGGAAAGAACATCGCGCCGAACTGGCAGCAAACGAGATCGAAGGTCGCATCTTCAAATGGCAACGCCAGAGCATCCGCCTGACGCCATTGAATGCGACTGTCGGGAGCTTGCCGCGAAGCGGCAAAGTCGAGCATCGGCTGGTTGAGATCGGTCACGACATAGCTAGCGCCAGGAGACAGTTTTGGCGCCAATGCGCGGGTGACGACTCCGGTGCCGGCGGCGACTTCCAGGACGGCGCCGGGCGACAAAGACGCTGCCCGCCGTGCCATATCGGCGGCGAACGGCTCGAAAATCAACGGCACCATATAGCGGTCGTAATTTTCCGGAATCGAGCCGGCAAAAATCTTGTCTGGTTCCAGCATCGCTTTCACCCGCCACCCGTCTGATGGCCGCGAGCCTAGCACATAATCGTCTGGTTTGGTCGCGCTAGACAGAGAGGCAGATGCTATTGCTCCTCTACGATGCCTATGCCCTTGAATTCCGGAAGCCAGTGCAGGGCCGACCGGTGCCATTTCTGTTGTGTCGGAACCAGATCCTCGCGTTGCCGCGCGGTCCCCGCCCTGATCCCATAGACCTTCGGGCCGTCACCAACCGACGTCGCGTAAAGGTGCGAACCGCACTCGCCGCAAAAGGCCTGGGCGCGCTTGGCGCCGCTGGATCCTGTCTTGATATAGACCTTCGGCGTGCCCTTGGTGATCCTGTAGTGATCCTCAGGCGCAGGAACGGTGACCCGAAAGGCAGTGCCAGTCAGTTGCTGGCAGTCGGTGCAATGACAGATGGAGGTCTTTTCCGGGTCGACCTCTGCTTCATAAGTAATGGCGCAGCAATGGCACCCACCATCGATTTTCATGATTGCTCCTCCGAAATCCGTCGACTGATCTTAGCGGGACCAGGCGATGAGGCAACGGTGGACTTCTGGTCCAGCACTAGTCCGATGCAGCTTCGACCGCCTTGCGCCGGTGTTCCCAGGTTCCCGTCGTCTGCGGCTTGACGAACAGCCTGGTGATCTCCGGCATGTCTTTCTTCAGCAGTGCCTCCAGGCGCTCGACGCAGGCTTCGATCTCGGGCGCCGTCAGATGGTCCTCGAACTCGATGCTGAGGCCGGCGACGATCTCTTGTGGGCCGAGATGGACGGTGAGAACGCCGTTGGCGCGCTGCACCGCCGGATCCCGCTGGGCGATGGCCAGCACCTTGGCCTGGACTTCCGCCGAGGCCGGCTCGCCGATGAGCAGGCCCTTGCTTTCACGCGCGAGGAAGATGGCGGTGGCGCCGAGGATCACCGCGATGCCGATCGAGGCGGCCCCGTCGAGTTCGGGCATGTCGAGGAGTTCCGCCGCCAGGATACCGGCAAAGGCGACGACGAGGCCGAGGAGGGCGGCGCTGTCCTCGAACAGCACGGTGTAGACGCTCGGATCCTTGCTCGACTGCACGGCCTGCAGCCAGCCATGCTTGCCTTTTTGCCGGCGGAACTCCTTCAGCGCCACATACCAGGAGCTGCCCTCGAACAGCATCGAGAGCCCAAGCACGATATAGTTGATCCTGGGGTTGGCGACCGGTTCGGGCGCCATGATGTGGACGACGCCTTCGTAGAAGGACACGCCGGCGCCGAGCGCAAAGACGAGCAGGGCGACAATGAAACTCCAGAAATACAGTTCGCGGCCATGGCCGAGCGGGTGCGTGCGGTCCGGCGGGCGGGCGGCGCGGTGCATGCCGTAGAGCAGCAGCCCGCCATTGCCGGTGTCGACCAGCGAGTGGACACCTTCCGACAGCATCGCCGAGCTGCCGGTGAAGAAGGCGGCGACGAATTTGGTCAGTGCAATGGCGAGATTGCCGGCGAGCGCCGCGTAGATGACCGTCTTCGACCCGCCATGCGCTGCCATGCTGTCTTGCCCTCCAAGCCACCCAATGTAACGGCCCTGCAGCCGAAGCTCCACAGGCATCACAACGCACCAATCGCTCGGTCGTTCAGGTTCTTGAAGCTCGCTCGCGGAAAAGACGCCCTATTCGATGATCTCGTCCGTCCACACCTTGAAGCCGGCCAGCGTGCCTGGACCGAAGATATGGGTCAGCGGCACGTCGGCGGCATCGCGGCCCGAGGCGATCAGGATGCGGCCGATGCGCGGGGAATTGTTGCGCGGATCGAAGACATGCCAGCGACCGCCGAGATAGACCTCCATCCATGCGGCGAAATCCATACTCGCCCAAGGTTTGGGCAGGCCGATGTCGCTGATGTAGCCGGTGCAGTAGCGGGTCGGGATGTTGAGCGCACGGCAGAAGGTGACGGCGAGGTGTGCAAAGTCGCGGCAGACGCCGCTTTGCTCGCGATAGGCCTCGGCCGCCGTGCGCGTCGGCCGCGCATTGCCATAGCTGAAGACGATGTGGTTGTGGACGAAGTCGCAGACCGCCTGGACGCGGGCAATGCCGAGCGGCGTGTGCCCAAACAGCCGCCAGGCTTCGTTGGCCAGCAGATCGCTCTCGCAAAAGCGGCTGGGCAATAGAAACAGCAGCGTATCCGACGGCAGGTCGCGCACCTCGTGCTGCCAGGCCATCAGGTCGCCCATCTCGAAGGTGCCGGGGTCGCGGATCACGGAATCGGTGCCGAAGGTAAAGCGGCCGGGCGGGGCGACGAAGCGGTTGCACCAGTTGCCGAAACTGTCGCGGTAGCTCTGGATCGGAACGGCCGGGTTCGAGGTGAGGAAGTCCGGGCGCTCGAGATCGGAGGCTCGGGAATAGTGGACGTTGAGCATCGCGATCAGCGGCGTTTCCTGCGGAAAATCGAAACTCATCTCGCTGCCGATGCGGATTCGCATTGTCGTCCTGACCGGACTGCCTGATCATCGCCGGGCGAAGGCATGGCCGATGCTGCAGTGCGAAGACAACCATGGCATGGACCGGCATGGTTTACGAGCAAAATAGAAACCGGTTGAAAGCAGGCTGCTGGCGCCGGCGACCGACGCCAGACCCCTTGCAGTCCGGCGTTTCTCTTGTTTCACTTGGTGTCCCACCAATTGGAGGACCGAATCATGGCTAAAGGTGCGATGAAGGCAGGCAAGGAAGCCCGCAAGCCGAAGAAGGACGCCAAGAAGCCTGCCGCTGCTCCGGCGCTCAAGGCGCCGCCCGTCAAGGCCATAAGGCTCAAGGACAAGTAAGCCCGCCTTGGACCATTGAAGTCCGGGCAAACCGTTTCGGCGCAGATTTTGACACCGGCGGCATGAACAATGCTGCCGGTGTTTTGTTGATCGGCAGGCGAAGCCGCCTGGACCGAGACGGCGAGGACGACCTCGCGCCTTCCCCGAAAACCGGCCGGGACGACCCGCCATCCTCATGGAATGGAGTGCATCCCGATGTCGTGGATTTTTCTGTTTTTCGCCGGCCTGTTCGAGATCGGCTGGGCGATCGGCCTCAAATACACTGACGGCTTCTCGAAGCCGCTGCCGACGGTGCTCACCGTCGCCTCGATGATCGTCAGCCTGGGCCTGCTCGGCCTGGCGCTGAAGACGCTGCCCGTCGGCACGGCCTATGCTGTGTGGACCGGCATCGGCACGGTCGGCACAGCGCTGCTCGGCATATGGCTGCTGGGCGAACCGGCAACCGCGATCAGGCTCAGCTGCATTGCGCTCATCGTCTGCGGCATTATAGGGTTGAAGCTCGCCGCCTGACGCTCTTTGTTTGCGCGCACAAACACGTTCAGGGCCGCTGAAGGCGGCCCTGATGTCCGATCATTCCGATCGAAGCAGTTAGCGGGCGGAGAAGCCCGGAGGCGTCCTGCCGGTGCGCTGCTTGCGCGCCGCATAGCGTGCGTCGCGCTTGGCCTTGCGTTCGGCTTCGTCGGCCAGCAAACGGGCGATGCGCTCGTTTTCTTCGGCTTCCTTGATCTTCGCTTCAGCCTGCGCTGCCTCTTCGGCCGCAATACGCGCCGCTTCGGCTGCTGCCTCGCGCTCGGCCCGTTCGACCGCTTCGCGTGCCAGCTTTTCCTGCTTCAGCCTGGCCTTTTCGGCCTCGCGCTTTTCACGCGCTTCGAGGATCGCCTTGCGTTCGGCCTGCCTCGCCAACACCGCAGGATCATCTGCCGCCGGCTTTGACTTGAAGCGCTCCAGAAGCGCCTTCTTTGCCTCGTTCGCGGCATTGCGCCGCTCGAAAATGTCTTTTTCCCTGTAGATAGCCAAGTCCACTTCCCTGAAGTCAATTCGCGACGCTTACATACGCGCGAAAACCGAGAGTTCAAGCGCCAAAACGGTATGCCAGCCATGAAATTCTATGCTGTTGCAGCCAGGAGACGCGCTTTTGCCGACCAAAGCCGACAGAAGCTGGCTGAAACCGACATGCACTGTTCACCATCCGCCCCTCTGGCGGCGGAGCGGCTTGGTCGCTACCTCTAGCCGCAAAACCCAACCATTGGATGACAGATCATGGAACTCGGCCTCTATACCTTTGCGGACGTCAGCCCCGAGCCCGGCGCTGGCGCCGTCGGGCCGCACGAGCGGCTGCGCAACCTGATCGAAGAGATCGAGCTGGCCGACCAGGTCGGCCTCGACGTCTTCGGTCTCGGCGAGCATCACCGCCCGGACTATGCCGCGTCCGCGCCGGTGGTGGCGCTTGCGGCCGCCGCCGAACGCACCAAGCGCATCAAGCTGACCAGCGCGGTCACCGTGCTGTCCTCCGACGATCCGGTGCGCGTCTTCCAGCAGTTCGCGACGCTCGACCTTCTGTCGGGCGGTCGGGCCGAGATCATGGCCGGGCGCGGCTCGTTCATCGAATCCTTCCCGCTGTTCGGCTACAATCTCGAAGACTATGATGAGCTGTTCGCCGAAAAGCTCGACCTGCTGCTGGCGATCCGCGACAATGTGAAGGTCACCTGGTCCGGCAATCTGCGCGCGGCGATCAATGACCGCGGCGTCTATCCGCGCCCGTTGCAGGAGAAATTGCCGATCTGGATCGCCATTGGCGGAACGCCGCAATCGGCCGCCCGCGCCGGCGTGCTCGGCCTGCCGCTGGCGCTGGCCATCATCGGCGGCGAGCCGGCGCGCTTCGCGCCGCTGTTCGACATTTATCGCGAGGCCGCCAAGCGAGCCGGCACTGACCCGAAGGCACTCGCCACCAGCATCAACGTGCACGGCTTCATTGCCGAGACGACGGAACAGGCGGCCGACGATTTCTACGGTCCGCAGGCCGAAGTGATGAACCACATCGGCCGCGAGCGCGGCTGGGGGCCGACGTCGCGGGCGCATTTCGACCAGTCGCGCGGCCCGAACGGCGCGCTGTTCGTCGGCAATCCTGAAGCTGTCGCGGAAAAGATCGTCGCCCAGCACAAGATCTTCAACAACGACCGCTTCCTCCTGCAGATGGCGATCGGCACCATGCCGCACGCCAAGATCATGAAAGCGATCGAACTCTACGGCACCAAGGTGGCCCCTATCGTGCGCAAGGAAACGGCGAGGGCCGCCGCCGTCGCGCCGGCCGCCTGACCGAACAGCCGGCGGCTGAATCCTACGGCTTGCCGGCGGCCGCCATCATCTCGGCATGTTGGATTTCGGTGGCTTCGTCGGCCGGGAACATGCACTCGATGCGCAGTTCCTGGGCGGCCACGGTCTGCGGTGTGCCTACCGTGGTGACCATCGAAAAATAGTTGAGAACCCGGTCTCCCCTGATAAAGCCAAGCGGGATCGTCGGCATGAAGCCGATCGCCACAGGGTTTTTCCATTCGCCTTTCACATCGGGATAGGCGAGCAGTTCGGTCAGCAACGCCCTGGTCCTGTCGTCGACGACGCGACCGATGGATTCGCGGTAGACACGTTCGAACAAACTCCTCGCAACATCGGGCCAATTGGCCACGAACGGGCGCATGCCCAGGGGATCGAACATCAGGTGCAAAATGTTGCGCGGTCCCTGGCGGGCGTCCATGTCGATGAAACAGCCAAAGAAGCGCGGCGCCGATTCGTTGGTCATGAGCACGTTCCAGTACCGATCCATGACCACGGCCGGAAACGGCTCGTGCTGTCGCAGCATACGCTTCAAGGCATTGGTCACGCTCGTCATCTCAGCGGAGTCCCACGGGCTCTCGGAAAACATCGGCGCATAGCCTGCCGCCAGCAGCAAGGTGTTGCGGTCGCGCAAGGGGATATCGAGCGCCTGGGCAATGGTCATCAAGGTCTGACGGCCGGGAACACTGCGGCCGCTTTCGACAAAACTGATCTGCTTTTGCGAAATGCCCGTATCAAGCGACAGGTCGAGCTGGCTTCTGCCACGCAGATCTCGCCAGTGGCGCAAGAGCACGCCCAGATTCGGTGTGATGTTCGTCCTGGGACTAGACGGTGTCATTGATCATGTCCTCGCACCCGCCCGACCAAACGCGGCGACCTGACCGCCGTGCCCGACATCGCATGGATGGCATCCGCCATCCATGCGATGTCGATCCCACTCAAGCCGCTGGTGCCAAAGCTGGCGACCAAGCCTGCGGCTGGAAACGTTCCTCAATCGGCGTGCCAGCCATGTTGGTGGTGGTCGCCGCCATGGTAGAAACGCCTATTCCGGCTATCACTTCCAGGACCTGGGCTTTCGAGTAGCCCGCCGACGTGAACGCGTCGATATCTTTATCCGTCACGTTTCCCTTGTTCTCGATCAGCGCCTTTGTCAGCACCGAGAGTGCCGCATATTTGGGATCTTTCGGCAACCTGCCTTCACGGATCGCCTTGACTTCGCTTGCGGCAATCCCGTCCTCGATGGCGAACGTCGAATGCGCCGCAACGGTCCAGGGACATTTGATCGTGACTGCGTTCGTCAGCAGCAGGACCTGCTTTTCGATCTCGTCGAAGCTGCCGGCGTGGAAACTGCTGAAGTTGCCGACGAAGCCATTGAGAAGAACCGGATTGTTCGCCATCGTTGCCAAAGCGTTCGGAAGGTAACCAAATCTCTCTTCCAACGCCTTCAGAGCAGGCTTGGATTTTTCCGGCGCCGAGTCGATTGTCTGAAGGTTGAATCTTTGCATTGTAATATCCTCTTCCAAGATCAGTTCCGACTGTCGCTTACCTCTGGCATCGCGAAAGTCTGCTCGTACTAAGCCTGCCGAGGGCGTGGTCTCAATTACACGCCATGTAATATTTCATTTCGTGAGTCGGGGCCGTTGCACCAGACTTGTTGGCTGGCTGCCGATGACAAAGCCGGCTCATGGAACCTTGCCCGGCACTCAGCGTTTGAGGACAGCAGTTCGCCAAGCGTCTGATGACGTGTTGCTGGCTGGCGAGGGGGTAACCATGAAAACCGAACCCGCTGCTCCGGGCGCCGGCACAGCCATATCGGACGACCCGCGAGTCGTCGCGCGCGCGGATACGCATCTGATACGTTCGCTGCTCATCGGCATTTTCATCCTGATGGCGATCTATGCGCTTTATTTCGCCCGCGCCTTCTTCATGCCGGTCATCCTCGCCTTCCTGCTGACGCTGACGCTGACGCCGATTGTGCGCTTCCTGCGCAAGCACGGCGTGGCGGAAGTGGTGTCGGCGACGCTGCTGGTGGTGCTTTCTGTCTGTATCTTTGCCACCGCCGGCTATCTGCTCAGTGGTCCGGTCATTGACCTCATCAACAACACATCGGCCATCGGCCAGCAGCTGAGCGAGCGGCTGGCGCAGTTCCGCCGCCCGTTTGAGAGGATCATGCAGATTGCGCATGAGCTGGAAGGGCTGACCCAGACCTCGCAGGAACCCGGTGTGCAGAAGGTTGCGGTGGCGCAGTCCGGCATGCTGTCGTCGGCCGCCAGCAACATCCTGTCGGCCGGCACCAGCATCACCATCATCTTCGTGCTGTCGCTGTTCCTGCTGGCGTCGGGCACGATGTTTTATGAAAAGATCATCCAGTCCTTCGCCAGGCTCAGCGAAAAGAAGCGGGCGCTGCGCGTCGTCTACGACGTCGAGCGCGAAATCTCGCACTATCTGCTCACCGTCGCGGTCATCAATGCCGGCCTCGGCACGGTGATCGGTCTCGGCCTGTGGGGGCTCGGCATGCCCAACCCGCTGGTCTGGGGAACGATGGCGGCGCTGCTCAATTTCCTGCCCTATGTCGGCGCGTTGATCACCATCGTGCTGGTGAGCGTCATTGCGCTGATCAGCTTCGACAGCATCTCCTACGCCCTTTTGGCGCCGGCCTTCGTGCTGTTGTGCGACATTGTCGAGGGCCAGTTCGTGACGCCGATGGTGGTCGGCCGGCGGCTGGAGATCAACGCGGTGGCGATCTTCATCGCCATCGCCTTCTGGTCCTGGCTGTGGGGCTTTGTCGGTGCGCTGATGGCGGTGCCGCTGCTGGTCGTCGTCAAGGTGTTCTGCGATCACTTCGAAGGTCTCAGCCATGTCGGCAATTTCCTTGCCGCACAGCAGACGGCGGTCGTGGTGGAGGACGAAGCGGTCGAGGAGAACGGCAAGACATAAGACAAGTACATCGCTCGTCGCGCCTGCCTGTCGTGTCTTGTTTGTCGTCTTTCGATCGAGTGCCTATATCGAGCCGGTCAAGCCGGACCCTGCCATGACCGATGCCTCCTTCGACCTCGATGCCTATTTCCACCGCATCGGCTATGCCGGTTCGCGGGATGCGTCGCTGGATACGTTGAAGGCGCTTCACCTCCTCCACCCGCAAGCCATCCCGTTCGAGAACATGGATCCGTTGCTGGGCATCGCGGTGAAGCTCGATCCTGCTTCGCTGCAGGACAAGATTTTCGTGCGCCGCCGTGGCGGCTACTGCTTCGAACACAATCTGATTTTCATGCATGCGCTGCAGGCGCTGGGCTTCGAGGTCAGCGGCCTCGCCGCGCGGGTTCTGCGGGGCTTGCCCGACGATGCCATCACCGCGCGCAGCCACATGCTGCTGCGGATCGAGCTCGACGGCCGCACCTACATTGCCGATGTCGGCTTTGGCGGGCTGACGATGACTGCGCCGCTGTTGCTCGAGCCGGGCCTCGAACAACGGACCCCGCACGAAGCATTCCGGATCATCGAGACATCCGACAATTTCCGGGTTCAGGCCAATGTCGGCGGCGACTGGCACTCACTCTACCGCTTCGACATGCAGCCGGCCTACGAGGTCGACTATGCTGTCGCCAACTACTATTTGTCGACCAATCCGAGTTCGCACTTCCTGTCCTCCGTCGTTGCGGCGCGGGCCATGCCCGACCGGCGCTATGCGTTGCGCAACAACCGCCTGTCGACGCATCACCTGGGCGGCCGCACCGAGCACCGCGAGATCGAGACGGCCACCCAATTTGCCGACATTCTGGAAAGCCAGCTCGACATCATCATCCCCGACCGCGCCGCCTTCGAAACCAAGGTCAGGCAGCTGAACATCGTAAAGGCTTGAGGCTCATGACCGCTCTTTCCGTACTCGACCTGTCGCCGATCGTCGAAGGCAGCAACGCCTCGCAATCGCTGGCCAATTCGCTTGACCTTGCCCGCCATGCCGAGCGTCTGGGCTACAAGCGCTACTGGCTGGCCGAGCATCACAACATGCCGGGCATCGCCAGTGCGGCGACCGCCGTCGTCATCGCCCATGTCGCCGGCGGCACCAAGACCATCCGCGTCGGCGCCGGCGGCATCATGCTGCCCAACCATGCGCCGCTGGTGATCGCCGAGCAGTTCGGCACGCTGGCGGCACTGCACCCCGGCCGCATCGATCTCGGCCTCGGCCGCGCGCCCGGCACCGACATGGGCACGGCGCGCGCGCTGCGCCGCAACCTCGAGGCGTCAGATAATTTTCCCCAGGATGTGGTCGAGCTGATGGGCTATTTCCAGCCGGCCGAAGAGGGCCAGCGCATCCGCGCCGTGCCCGGCGAAGGCCAGAAGGTGCCGGTGTGGATTCTCGGCTCAAGCCTCTATGGCGCGCAGCTCGCCGCCATGCTTGGCCTGCCCTACGCCTTTGCCTCGCATTTCGCCCCGGCCGAGCTCGGCCATGCGCTTGAGATCTACCGCTCGCGCTTCCAGCCCTCCGAACAGCTGGACAAGCCCTATGTCATGCTCGGCCTCAACGTCTTTGCAGCACCCTCCGATGCCGAGGGAAAACTGCTGTTCACCTCGCTGCAGCAGGCCTTCGTCAATCTGCGCACCGGGCGGCCGGGCCGTTTGCCGCCGCCGGTCGAGGGCTATGACCAGACGCTGGAGCCGATGGCGAAATCCATGCTTTCGCAGGCGCTGTCCTGCGCCGTTGTCGGTTCGCCCGAAACCGTCCGGCAAGGCATCGACGCCTTCGTGCGCCGCACCGGCGCCGACGAACTGATGGTGACGGCGCAGATTTTCGACCATGCAGCCCGCGTACGCTCGTTCGAGATCCTGGCCGAGGCGCATAAATCGCTGTCGCAGGCTGCGTGACGCTTTTGCCTGACATGCGCGTCTGCTAAGGGCAGGCGCCTTCCTCAGCCAAGAGCCCTGCCGTGACCCATGATCTCGACCAGCGCATGCATTTCGCCATTGACCTGGCGCGCCGCGCCGGCGAGCTCGGGCTGAAATATTTTCGCGACCTCGAAAACCTGACCATCGAGAGCAAGGGCCATCAGGACCTGGTTTCGGATGGCGACCGCGAGGTGGAGCTGTTCATCCGCGCGGCAATCGCCGCCGCCTATCGGCAGGACGGCATCGTCGGCGAGGAACATGAAGCGGTAGCCGGATCGACCGGCCATGTCTGGGTCATCGACCCCATCGATGGCACCGCCAACTTCGTGCGCGGCATTCCGGCCTGGTGCGTGGTGATCGCCTGCGCCAAGGACGGCGAGGCCGTCGTCGGCGTCATCCATGAGCCGTCGACCGGCGAGACCTTCCACGGCCGTCTCGGCGGCGGCGCCTACGTCAACGGCCGGCCGATCAAGGCCAGCACCGCCGGCTTGAGCGATGGATCGGTCGGGACCGGGCTGTCGAACCGCGCCGAGACCAGACATGTCGCAGTGCTCGTCGGCTTGATCATGGCAGAAGGCGGCGTCTTCTTCCGCAATGCTTCGGGCGCGCTGATGCTGGCCTATGCGGCATCCGGACGGCTGCTCGGCTATGTCGAGGAGCACATGAATGCGTGGGACTGCCTGGCCGGCATGCTGTTGGTGGAAGAGGCCGGCGGCACGGTGCTGAAGCCGGACCCCAGGACGGTGCTCAGCCACGGCACGCAGGTGATTGCCGGCGGTAGCCGTGTCTTTCCAAAGCTGCAGGCGCTGTGCGCGCAGGCCTTCGGACCCGCGCCTGCCGGTATTACGCAGGGCTAGGCTACTTGTTCAACGCATAGGCTGTGGGTTAAAAGCGGACAGGCATTCAGGAGGATGCCCTGTTGCCGGAAACGGCAATTCCATCGGTTCAAGGGCTTGCCGATGAACATGCATAACACCGTCAGGGCAGACCGAACCGCGCTGGGCAGCGGGCCGGCGCAGGCGATCGCCGGCATCTTTGCGCAAGAGCTGCAGCTGGCCGCGGTCGGCCTCGATGACAATTTCTTCGATCTCGGCGGCGATTCGCTGGCCGCCGAAACCCTTGTTCTTGCGGTGCAAAGCCGGTTCGGCGTGAAGCTGCAGACCTCGGTGCTGCTCGAAGCGCCAACGCCGCGCGAATTCGGCAGGCTGATCGCGTTGCAATTGCCCGAGCACCCGGCGCGGCGGCTGGCGGTCCAGGTTTCCGGCAGCCACGGCCAGGAGCCGATCGCCATGATCCATGGCATTTCCGGTTCGGCGCTGTTTGCCAACCGTTTCGGCAAGGTGCTGAAGCAGCGCTATTCCGTCATCGCCGTGCGCGGCATGGGGCTTGAGCCCGGCGAGACGCCGTATGGAAGCGTCGAAGAGATCGGCGCCAATTATTTCGACGGGCTGAGCTCGGCCACCGGCCAGCACCCACGCGTCATCGGCGGCATCTGCCTCGGCGGACTGCTGGCAATCGAAGTCGGGCGGCTGACATACGAGGCGACCGGCGAGCGGCCGGCCTTGCTTTTGATCGATCCGCCGCCGCTGGGCTCGGCCTGGCTGAAGCCGATGGCGGACAATCGCATGACCGCGCAAAGGCGGCGTCAGATCACCCGCAAGGTCGTCTACTGGCGGCTGCTGCGCGACGGCCTCGCGGCGGTCGGGCTCGGACAGTCGCGGCTCGGGCGCCATACCAGGCAGAAGGCCTTCAAGAGCATGCTGGTGCGGGCAGCCGCAGGTTTCCTGCCGTCTTCCTACCCTTGCGACATGTTGGTGCTGGCAAGTTCCGAATGGGGCGCCACCACGGTCGAGCAGTACAAAGCCTGGGCGAGCGACAAGACGAGGGTGGAAACAGTCGTCATGCCGGGCACGCATGACAAATTCCGCGCCGCCAACATGGATGCGATCGACGCCGCGATCACCGCCTTCCTCGACGCCAGGCGCGCGGCTGCGCCAGCCGGAATGCCGGTCCGCTAGATGGGTTTTGGCCGCGACGTACTGGCTGCCTTTGCCGGCCATGGCGACCGCGTGGCGATGGTCAGCGGCCGTGACCAGATCACCTATGCGCAAGCGCTGACCCAGATCGACCATCTCGCCGCCAATTTCAGCGCACTCGGCATTCGCTCCGGCGATCGCGTCGGCCTGGCCATGATCGGCAACATCGACGTCGTGCTGTCGATCCTGGCCTGCTGGAAGCTCGGTGCCACGGTTTCGATTGCCGATTTTCGCGCGCCGCGCAGCCAGCGGGCGCAGTTTGCGCGCGACTTCATCCTGACGCTGATTCTGGAAAGCCGCAGCCCGCCGGGTGACGATGTCTATCCGGGTGTCGCTTTCCAGCAGGCTTGGAAGCACGCCTCGCCCGCGCCGTATGCCGGCTCGGTTGGCGACGACACCAATCCAGCCTTCCTGATGTTCTCGTCGGGCACGACGGGCGACCCAAAAGGCTATCTGCAATCGCATGAGGCGCTTGCCGGACGCGTGACATCCCACCGGCGTGGGCTGACCGGGACGGTCATGCGCCTGCTGACCCCGATGGTGATGTCCTATTCGGCGACGCGCCATCAGGTGTTCAGCTATCTGCGCCATGGCGGGACGATCAACTTCTTCCCGCCCCTGTTCACGCCGTCGGAACTGATCGAGGGTCTGCTGTCGTTCCAGGCCAGCGGATCGGCATTGCCGCCGCCGGTGATTACGCGGCTGGTGCGCGAAGTGGGCGAACGCTCGACCCGGTTGCTGCCGGACCTGGCGGTGCTTTTCAGCATCGGCGGACCGGCAACCGTCGAAGACAAGCTGGCGGCCTACCGCAACCTTTCGCCGGGATATCGCATCAATTATGCGTCGAGCCTGACCGGCGGCATCACCACGCTGTCCGGCGCCGACGTGCTGGCCAAGCCCAGCACCGCCGGGCGTCCGTTTGCCGATGTGCGTGTCGAAATTCTCGATGCGGACGAACGCGTGCTCGGCAAGGGGGAGAGCGGACTGATCAAGGCCTGGACGTCGACCATGGTTTCGGCGGTGGTGTCGGCCGGCAACAGGCCGTTTGTCGACCCCAAGGTGATGGGCGACGGCTGGGGCATTCCCGGCGACATCGGCTTCCTCGACGAGGACGGTTTCCTGACCATCGTCGACCGCGAGGCCGACATGATCGTGCGCGGCGGCGTCAATGTCGCGCCGCAGGAACTGGAAAAGCTGATCCGCGGCCATCCCAAGGTCCGGGATGTCGCGGTCGCCGGCTTTCCCGACGCGACGATGGGCCAGGAGATCGCCGCCTTCATCGTCTCCGACCAGGGAAGCGTTGCCGAATTCGAGGCCTTCCTGCGCGCCAACATCTCGCCCGACCGGCGGCCGCGCGAGGTCAGGCTGGTAACGTCACTGCCCTACAGCGACAATGGCAAACTGCTGCGCCGCCGCCTTGTCGAAACGCTGTCGCCGGCCGCCGCCAAACCTTAGCGTTTTTGCTTCAACAGGTTAAGGCTCGCCGCTTCGCCACCTGCATGAGCGGCGGTTGTTCCTCAGAAGGCTTTGAAAGGACCGGCCAGCCAGGGCGTCGGCCAGGGCTGCGACGCCAGGAGATCGAACACCGCATAAATGCAAAGCGTCGTGCCCGCGGCGACAGCCAGCGCCATTTTCGGCGACCGCGACCCGAGCATCCAGATGCCGCCGGCAACAAAGACGAAGGTGGCGGCGAGATGGCCCGCCAGCAGGACCAGAAAGGCGAGCGCCAGGCAGAGGCCAAGCACGGCGAGATTGCCCTTCATCGCCGGCCCATCGGAAGGCTGCCATTCGCCGGCCGACGTCATATCGGCTCCGCCGGCAAGGGCCGGTCTTCGCCAGCGCAGCACGGTCTGGATGGTTGTCAGAAGAGAAAACAGCGTCAGAAGGCCGGCCGTGATGGCCGGGAAGACGGCGGCTTCGAAGGGGAAATCGAGGAGTGCGGTGGCCAGGGCCGCCGCGCCAAGCAGCGTCAATGCGCCGCTGGCAGCGATATCGGGCAGCGCCGGCGGCAAGGCGCCGGCATCGCCGCGGGCCTTGATCCAGGACACGGTCTGCCTGACCACGCCGGCAATGGCGAGGCCAAGCAGGATGAGCACCAGAGGCTGTTTCAGCCAGGCCCAACCGGAAATCTGGTAGGCGAGGAAGAAGTAGTTTTCGAGGCTGGGGCCGAGCACGAAACCCAGCGAAAAGGCCGAGCGCGGCCAGTTGAGTTCCTTCATCGCCATGCCGACAGCGCCGACCAGCATCACCAGCAGGAAGTCGAAGGCGCTCATATTGGTCTGGTAGGCGCCGACGACGATAAAGGTGACCACCAGCGGCACCAGGATCGCTGCCGACACTTGCGCGATACGCGCCAGCTGCCTGGTCAACAGCAGGCAGGTGACGGCGCCGACGATGTTGGCGACGGCGATCGACAGCACCATCGAAACGGTGATCGCGGCGTTCTTGCCGAGCATGTCGGGGCCGGGGACAAGGCCGTGGATGACAAAGGCGCCGAGCAGGATACTCATCGAAGCCGATCCCGGCACGCCGAAGGCGATGGTCGGGATGAGCGAGCCGCCTTCCTTGGCGTTGTTGGCGCTTTCCGGTGCAATGACGCCACGTACATTGCCCTGGCCGATTTTCGGACCCGGACCCGGCCGGCGCGAGGCATGGCCGTAGGCGATCCAGTCGAGCACGGCGATGCCGATGCCGGGCACGGCGCCGAGCAGCGAGCCGATAGCGCTGCAGCGGAGCACCAATGGCCATTCGCGCAGCGTATCCCTGATGCCTTGCCACATGCCGGCGTAGGTCGGCCGCTCGGCATTGCCCTGGATGGAGCCGCGCAGCAGCAGCGAGGCAAGTTCGGGCAGCCCGAACAGGCCGAGGAAGACCAGCGAAATCGGCAAGCCGTCCCAGAGGTAGACCTGGCCGAAACTCCAGCGCTCGACCCCGGCAATGCTGTCGATGCCGATGAAGGAGGCAAGCATGCCGAGCATCGCCGCCGCCAAGCCCTTCAAGGGCTGGCTGCCGGCGAGAATGGCGACGATCGAAAGGCCGAAGGCGCAAATGGCGAAGAAATCCGGCGTCTTGAGGTAGAGCACCAGCGGGCGCATGACCGGAATTGCCGCGGCCAGCACCAGCGCGCCGAACACGCCGCCGATCATCGAGGCCGAATAGGAGGCGCCGAAGGCGCGCGCCGCTTCGCCCTTCTTGGCCATGGCGTGGCCGTCGAGCACGGTCGCCGCGGCACCAACAGTGCCCGGAACGCCGAACAGGATCGCCGGAATGGTGTCCGATGTGGTGGTTACAGAGCCCATGCCGAGCAGCAGCGCGAAGGCGGCATAGGGGTCCATACTGTAGGTCATCGGAATCAGCAGGGCCGTGGCGAACAGGCCGCCAATGCCCGGCACGACACCGACAACGAGGCCGGCGAACACGCCGGTAACCAGCATGAGCATGCGGAATGGCTGCGCCATCTCCGCAATGGCGACAAGGATCAGATCCACTGGAGGCCTATTTCACGAGTTCCCGGGCAGCGGCGAAGACCGCAGGCGCGGCTTTCAGCTGTTGCGCGACCAACTGGCTGATCGCTTCGCCGGATGTCGGGTTGAGGGTGAGGTCGCCAAGCTTCGTGGCATCGGCGAGAAAATCAGCGTCCACGACCATCGCGGAATAGGCCTTGCGCAGTGCGTCGACAGTCTCTTTCGGCACGCCGGGCGGGGCGACGAGCGGATGGTGAATGTGCAGCGCCGATTCGATAAGGTCGGCCGCTTGACGTGCCGTCGGGTCGGCGATGGTTGCCGAAATGCTCGGCGTCGCGCCGGATCCGCCCTGCCCGAATGTGCCGATGATATTGATCGCGGCGCGATCATTCCTGAGCAGGGAGCTCGATACCCCGCACATGCCGGCGATCTCGCCGCGCTGCATGGCCAGTTCGATGTCGGCCGTGCCGTCGAAGCCGGTGACGATCTTGTATCTGGCCTTCATGCCATTCTTGGCCAGTGCGGCGAAGATGTAGGTGGTGCTGTTCTTGCCTGTCGCGCCGATCAGGAAATCCGCTCGCAGGAACTTTTCCATGGTGTCGATGCCGGATTGCTTGCTGGTCAGGCAATAGGCCGGGTCGTTGACCAGCGAACCGATCCACTGCAGGGCGAGGGGATCGAAATTGGCATTCTCGGGATCGAGGATAGGGGCGTAGAACATCGCTTCGCTGACCGAGCCGATAACGCTGCCGTCGGCCGGTTCGCTGCCGACAAGCATCTTGGTGAGCTTGAGACTGCCGCCACCCGGCACATTCTGCACGATGATGGTGGGATTTCCGGGCAGAAACCGGCCGAGATGACGGGCAATCAGCCTGGATGTCTGGTCGTAGCCGCCGCCTGCGCCATAGCCGACCTTGATGGTGATGGTCTGGAATTCGACTGCCTGGGCCGGCGAGCAAGCGGCCCATGCGAGGCTGGCAGCGGCAAAAAGGGCGAGCAATCGCCAAAAAATCCAAGGCATCATCCAGTCCCCAAACGATATGGCACTATAACCGCGGCAAAAACGATGAGAAGCGGCGTTTTCGTCCACAATGCTGTCCGCTCGGCCGCTTCCGCCCCTACAATCCGCCCCCTACAAGGGGTCGATTTGGCGCATAGTGGACGCCGTGCGCAGAATGCTTGCGCCCGATGCCGCCTGTTCTTATATACGCGCCAGCCCTGCGGCGGCGGAACACCGGTCGCCAAACGGGATTTCTTGTGAACAGGGGCTTTCGTCGGAACGCCTTACGGGTCCTGAGAGCCTGCTTAGCGGAGAGACTAGAAAAATGGCAAAAGTAATCGGTATCGATCTCGGCACCACCAACTCCTGCATCGCCATCATGGATGGCAAGGAACCCAAGGTGATTGAGAATGCGGAAGGCGCGCGTACGACGCCTTCCATCGTCGCCATCAGTGGCGACGGCGAACGTCTCGTCGGCCAGCCGGCCAAGCGCCAGGCGGTCACCAATCCAGAAAATACCATCTTCGCGGTCAAGCGCCTGATCGGCCGCCGCTATGACGATCCGGTGACGGAGAAGGACAAGAAGCTTGTCCCCTACAAGATCGTCAAGGGCGACAACGGCGATGCCTGGGTCGAGGCCGGCGGCAAGAAGCAGTCGCCCAGCCAGATCTCGGCCATGATCCTGCAGAAGATGAAGGAAACGGCGGAAGCCTATCTCGGCGAGAAGGTCGAGAAGGCGGTCATCACCGTTCCGGCCTATTTCAACGACGCCCAGCGCCAGGCCACCAAGGATGCCGGCAAGATCGCCGGCCTCGAAGTGCTGCGCATCATCAACGAGCCGACGGCAGCCGCGCTCGCCTACGGCCTCGACAAGAAGGATGGCAAGACCATTGCCGTCTATGACCTTGGCGGCGGCACGTTCGACATTTCGGTGCTCGAAATCGGCGACGGCGTGTTCGAGGTCAAGTCGACCAATGGCGACACCTTCCTCGGCGGCGAGGATTTCGACATGCGCCTGGTCGAGTACCTGGCGGCCGAGTTCAAGAAGGAACAGGGCATCGACTTGAAGAACGACAAGCTTGCCCTGCAGCGCCTCAAGGAGGCGGCTGAAAAGGCCAAGATCGAGCTGTCGTCGACGACGCAGACCGAAATCAACCTGCCCTTCATCACCGCCGACGCGACCGGCCCGAAGCACCTGACGCTGAAGCTGACGCGCGCCAAGTTCGAGCAGCTGGTCGACGACCTCGTCCAGCGGACCATCGACCCCTGCAAGGCGGCGCTCAAGGATGCCGGCCTGAAGGCTGGCGAGATCGACGAGGTGGTCCTGGTCGGCGGCATGACCCGCATGCCCAAGATCCAGGAAATCGTGAAGCAGTTCTTCGGCAAGGAGCCGCACAAGGGCGTCAACCCCGATGAGGTCGTCGCGCTCGGCGCCGCCATCCAGGCCGGCGTGCTGCAGGGCGACGTGAAGGACGTGCTGCTGCTCGACGTGACCCCGCTGTCGCTCGGCATCGAGACGCTGGGCGGCGTGTTCACCCGGCTGATCGAGCGCAACACCACGATCCCGACCAAGAAGAGCCAGGTGTTCTCGACCGCCGAGGACAGCCAGTCGGCCGTGACCATCCGCGTCTTCCAGGGCGAGCGCGAAATGGCCGCCGACAACAAGGCGCTCGGCCAGTTCGACCTGGTCGGCATTCCGCCGGCCCCGCGCGGCGTGCCGCAGATCGAGGTCACCTTCGACATCGACGCCAACGGCATCGTCAACGTCTCGGCCAAGGACAAGGGCACCGGCAAGGAGCACCAGATCCGCATCCAGGCTTCGGGTGGTCTTTCGGACGCCGACATCGAGAAGATGGTCAAGGACGCCGAGGCCAATGCCGACGCCGACAAGAAGCGTCGCGCCGTGGTCGAGGCCCGCAACCAGGCCGAGGCGCTGGTGCATTCGTCCGAGAAGTCGCTGAAGGAATATGGCGACAAGGTTTCGGAAACCGAGCGCACGGCGATATCGGATGCGATCGCGGCGCTGAAGGCTGCTGCCGAAGGCGATGACGCCGCCGACATCGAGGCCAAGTCGCAGGCGCTTGCCGAAGCTTCGATGAAGCTCGGCCAGGCCATGTACGAGGCCTCGCAGAAGGAAGCGGCGGAAGCCGACGCCAAGGCGGACGCCGCCAAGGATAGCGACGTGGTCGACGCCGATTTCGAAGAAATCGACGAAGACGACGACAAGAAGAAGTCGGCCTGAACCGGTTGACGGCAAGATAAAGCTGAAAGCCCGGCGCAAAGCCGGGCTTTTTTGCAACCCTCGCTGAAAAAAGTGCGGGTCCTGCCGAAAAAGTCGCCGAAAAACACGAACAAGTCCGCGCCGGCCCCTAGCATCCGGGCAGCACCGCTCCTAAATCGAGGCAACGTGCCGGCAAACGACGCAACATGCATCAAGACGTTGAGCATCCGGACTGCGGGAAAAGATGAAAGCTGATTTCTACGAGACGCTGGGCGTACAAAAGGGCGCCGACGAGAAGGAGCTCAAGAGCGCGTTCCGCAAGCTCGCCATGCAGTTCCATCCCGACCGCAATCCAGGCGACCATGCCTGCGAGCACAAGTTCAAGGAAATCAACGAAGCCTACGAGACGCTGAAGGACCCGCAGAAGCGCGCGGCCTATGACCGTTTCGGTCATGCCGCCTTCGAACAGGGCATGAATGGCGGCGCGCACGGCTTCGGCGCCGGTGGTTTCGCCGACATTTTCGAAGACATATTCGGCGACATGATGGGCGGGCGGCAGCGCCGTTCGTCGGGCGGTCGCGAGCGCGGCGCCGATCTGCGCTACAACATGGAAATTTCTCTTGAAGAGGCCTTTACCGGCAAGACCGCGCAGATCCGCGTGCCGGCCTCGATCTCATGCACGGAATGCTCCGGCACCGGCGCCAAGCCCGGTACCCAGCCGGTCACCTGCTCGATGTGCCATGGCCACGGCAAGGTCCGTGCCACGCAAGGCTTCTTCTCGATCGAGCGCACCTGCCCGCAATGCCAGGGCCGCGGCCAGACGATCAAGGACCCATGCCCGAAATGCGCCGGGCAGGGCCGCGTCACCGAGGAGCGCTCGCTGTCGGTCAACATCCCGGCCGGCATCGAGGACGGCACCCGGATCCGGCTTGCCAATGAGGGTGAGGCCGGCTTGCGCGGCGGCCCATCTGGCGACCTTTATATTTTCCTGGCGGTCAAACCGCATGAATTCTTCCAGCGCGACGGCGCCGACCTCTACTGCAAGGTGCCGATCTCGATGACGACGGCCGCCCTTGGCGGCTCCTTCGAGGTGACCACGCTGGACGGCAGCCAGACCAAGGTGAAAGTCACCGAGGGCACCCAGAACGGCCGCCAGTTCCGCCTCAAGGGCAAGGGCATGCCTGTGCTGCGCCAGCCCAATGTCGGCGACCTCTACATCCAGACCGCGGTCGAGACGCCGCAGAACCTGTCGCGGCGCCAGCGCGAGTTGCTGGAAGAGTTCGAACAGCTGTCGTCAAAAGACAATTCGCCCCAGTCGAGCGGCTTTTTCGCCCGCATGAAGGACTTTTTCGAGTCATTCGGCGAGCGCTGATATTTTCCTGACGCAAGTCGTTATCCCAAAACCGCTGGACCCTTTTGGGCCACTTGCGTTTGCCCCTTCCCGAACGTCATCAACATCTTATGCCAGATCGCGCCTTGCCTTGGACCTGTTAGCTGCTAAGTAGCGTGCAGGGGGGTGGTTGAGGAGAACTTGCATGGCACGTGGTCCGGGATTGCGGAAAGCGCTGGCGGAAAAGTTCGACGACGAACTCAAATTCTTCAAAGGCTGGATCGACAAGCCGAAGACCGTCGGATCGATCGTGCCGACAAGTTCCATCACCGCCCGCAAGATGGCTTCCATCGTCAATCCGAAGTCCGGCCTGCCGGTGCTCGAGGTCGGCCCCGGCACAGGCGTCATCACCCGCCAAATTCTCGCCTTGGGCGTGAAGCCCGAAAACCTCTACGCGGTCGAATATTCCACCGATTTCGTGCGCCACCTGCGGCAGCTCTATCCCGGCGTCAACGTCATCGAGGGCGACGCCTTCAATCTCAACGCCACGCTTGGCGAGAAGAGCGGGATGGTGTTCGATTCCGTCGTCTCCGGCGTGCCGCTGCTCAATTTCCCGGTTGCCCAGCGCATCGCCTATATCGAAAGCCTGCTCGACCGCATCCCGGTGGGGCGGCCGATCGTACAGCTGACCTACGGGCCGCTGTCGCCGATCCCGCCCGGCCGCGGCAACTACACGGTCAAGCATTTCGATTTCATCATTCGCAACATCCCGCCAACGCAGCTGTGGATCTACCGGCGCGAGGCGCATTGATTTGAGTGATCCTTGGCTGTACCTGTCCCGGGACAAGGTTGGCTAATGGCAGTGATCTCGAAAATCCTCGTTTTTGCCGGCTCGGTGCGCAGCGGCGCCTTCAGCGGCAGGACTGCGGACGTGGCGCAGCGGGAGCTTGCCATGCAGGGCGCGGAGGTGACCCGCATCTCGCTGGCCGACTATCCGCTGCCGATCATGGACGAAGATCTCGAAAAGGAAAAAGGCGTCCCCGACAATGCCGTGAAGCTTGGCCGGCTGATCGCAGCCCATGACGGGCTGCTGATTGCGACGCCGGAATATAATGGCTCGATCCCGCCGCTGCTCAAGAACACGATCGACTGGGTAAGCCGGGTGCGCGCCGATAGTGGCCGCGCTTTCAGGCCGTTCGCCGGCAAGGTCGCCGGCCTGTGCTCGTCTTCCAACGGACATTTCGCAGGGATACGCTGCATCAACCACCTGCGCGCCGTGCTGGTGCGCTGCCGGGTCGAAGTGGTGACGCCGGAATGCTCGGTATCCGATGGCGGCAGTGCCTTCGACGCCGACGGCAATTTGAGGGATGAGAGACTGAACAAATCGATGGAGCACCTATGCCGCACGCTGATCGAAACCTCGCGTATGCTGTCGACCAGGGCATGATCCACGCGCCGACCATGCATGCCCGATCAATGCAGGAAAGGCTGATCGTCGGCCTCGATGTGTCGACGGTGAAGGAGGCCGAAGAGGCAGTGCGTGCGCTTGACGGCGTCGTCTCCTTCTACAAGATCGGCTATCAGCTGGCCTTCGCAGGCGGGCTCGACTTTGCCCGCGAGCTGGCCAGCGGCGGGACCAAGATCTTTCTCGACATGAAGCTGCTCGACATCGACCACACGGTGGCCAAGGGTGTCGAGAACATCGTGCGCATGGGCATGACCATGCTCACCATCCACGCCTATCCCAAGGCGATGAAGGCAGCAGTGGAGGCCGCCAAGGGCAGCGATCTCTGCCTGCTGGCGGTCAGCGTGCTGACCTCGATGGACGAGCAGGACGTGATCGACGCCGGCTATGAATACGACCCGCACACGCTGGTGCTGAGGCGTGCCGAACAGGCGCTGCATGCCGGCATGGGCGGCGTCGTCTGCTCAGCCGAGGAGGCGGAAGCGGTGCGCCGCATCGTCGGACCCGACCTGGCAGTGGTGACGCCCGGCATCCGGCCCAAGGGCAGCGACCATGGCGACCAGAAGCGCGTGGTGACGCCCGGCCAGGCAATCCGCAACGGCTCCAGCCATCTCGTCGTCGGCCGGCCGATCGTCGCGGCGAGCGACAGGCGCGCGGCGGCGGAGGCCATACTGGAAGAGATGCGCTCGGCCTGATTTTTAGGAAAGAACTTCGGAGAAAAGCATGCCCAAGGGATATTGGATCGCGCGTGTCGATGTACGCGATGCGGAAGGCTACAAGGCGTATGTGGCGGCCGCCAAGCTTGCCTTCGACCGTTTCGACGTGAAATTCCTGGCGCGCGGCGGCGAACACGAGTTCGCCGAGGGCACCGGTCGCGCCCGCAACGTGATCATCGAGTTTCCGTCACTCGCCGCGGCGCATGATTGCTACCACTCGCCGGAATACCAGCGCGCCGTCACCATCCGCCAGAAAGTTGCCGATGGCGAGATCGTGCTGGTCGAGGGTATCTGAGCGCTTTCACGTAAACCCAACGTGACAAGGAGGACCTAGCTTGTAGGGGCTACACGTCGCTGAGCCTCCTTCAGCAACCTGGCAAGCACTTTTGAAAAGCGCGATACTTCGCTATTCGTAACAACTGTATCTAGTCCGCCGTGAATGTAGTCATTTCTTTTAGTGGCTAACTTTCTGAGCAGGTCACTTTCTTCTCTCCGCAGTTGGCCCATCGCCGACATCCGCTCAACGATACGGCTTGGAGTTTGCCGCTTTTCAAATTGCATTGGATCAACTGAACGGCTTAACCCTTCGAGAACGGCCCATCCGGTTAACAAAGCAGCGCGCTCATCAATACCTTGCAATTGTGAGATCATCTCATACGTCGAGAATAGCTCCTGTATTGAGGGAGCCAAAAGTAGTTTTTCACGGGTTCCGCTGTTATATATTACCCTAAGAACCCATCCGTCTTCACGACTTACAGCTTCGCGCAGAGCCAGGATTTTTTCTGCAGCTTGTTGACCCGCACCTGTGACTTCGATCACGAGGTTTGGCTCTCTACCTATAGCGATAGCATCAGGGCGAAAGTCTTTTAGCGCCGGGGGCAGTGCACCGGGAGGCGGCCCCAGCACTACATCATATCCATCACTTTTGAGCTCTGCCGCTACGTTTCGCAGGATTTCGATCTCGGCAGC
This sequence comes from Mesorhizobium sp. PL10, assembly GCF_053714315.1. NCBI lineage: Bacteria > Pseudomonadati > Pseudomonadota > Alphaproteobacteria > Hyphomicrobiales > Phyllobacteriaceae > Mesorhizobium > Mesorhizobium sp. PL10. The sequence continues at coordinate 249,571 of NZ_JBSKBR010000007.1, forward strand.
TTTTGCATCACTCATGTTATAATCCCTCATCAACGTTATCGCTGATCCGTATGTAGAGCGCCGGCTTATCTCCCAGCGCGCAATCGACTAGTGTTGCGGACGGCGAGGAGAAGGTAAAAACCCTATCAGCTTCAAACTTTTGAACGACAACTCGTTCAATTTGATGGTCGTCCTGATATAGGTACTTGCACAGCGCATCCAAAGTGAGCTTCACGATGTTGTCGATATCGCCCTCCATCTCACCGTCAGGAAAATAGTAGAGCGTGACTCCAAGCGGACGGGCTGTGGCGAAATGCATTTCTGGAAGCAAAGGCGCGCATGCGTCCTTCACGGCCTGCTTCCACCCCGTTTTTCCCTTTACCCCCTTACGCTGGAGTGAAGGCGGCGTGCCATACACGATGAAATCAAATGGGAATTCTGGTTCCAATCATTCCCCTCTGTGACGTGTGCCCAGCACCTCTCTATCATATTGCGAAAAGGCGCTACACTACGCAGCCTAGCTATCAAATCATCGCAACAGCTTGCCCGAATTGGAACCTGAGAGGCTGAGCGACAAACGTCAAGACACGGTCAGGCCTGGTAACCGGTTCGCCGCCGTCTGCGCCATCGCATCGGCGAGCGTCAGGCCCCATTGCGTGCGGCAATAGGCGCGAAAATCGAAGCAGGGCAGGCCGGGGCAGACCTCGAACTCGATGAGGTGGACGTGATCGTCGGCCTCGACCCTGAAATCGATGGAGAACACGTCGCGCAGGCCAAGCCCACTGACCAGCCGCTCGGCGATGCGGCGGATGGTGGCGGCGGCGCCCGGCTGGTTGTCGGCCACCGGCTCCAGCACCGGCTCCTTGTACTCTCCCGCCGCCCTGGCGGCCTCGCCGGTGTCGCCATACAGCGCCATCGAGTCGGCCATGGTCTGGAAATCGCCGCCGGAGTCGACGAAAGCGATACCGAGCGCCTCCGCGCCGGTTCCCGGCTCAAGGCCCAAAAAGCTGGCGCGCACATTTCGGCCGGCGACATAGGGCTGGACGACGACATCGTCACTGTAGGCCGCGTAGACACGCCGGCTGAGTTCCAGCGCATGGGACAGGTCCTTGCAGTGCGAATCCGGCCAGATGCCGACCTTGGAGCCGAGTCGGTTCGGCTTGACGAACCAGCCCGCGGCTGACGGCGGCGGCTCGGCCAGCCAGTGGCCATCGCGGGCGAGACCCGCCAGCGGCACCGGCAGGCCGAGCGCATCGAGCACGGCGCCGGAACGGAACTTGTCCTGGCAGAGCGCGAACAGCGCATCGTCGGCGCCGATGGTTCTGAGCCCGTTCAGCCTGGCAAGCGCTGGCGCCGCAGCGCCGCGGAAATAGGCAATGCCGTCAGTCAGCGTCCACACCAGCGTGGTTTGCGGGTCGGCCTTCGCCAGCGCCGCTGCCGCATCGTCGAGCTCAACCGGCATGAAGGTGAGGCCGCGCCGTGCGCAAGCAGCGGCGAGGTCATCGAATTCCGGGGCGAGATCGGTCGATTGCGCCAGATAGGACGAGATTTCGAGCGCACGTTCGGCCGGAAAGCCGTCGGCGACCAGCCGGTCGAGACAGGCCTTTTCCGGCTCGTGGACGAGGAACAAGGTCGGGCTTGGCATGGATCAGGACTTCCCGGTGATGCTTCCACCATCGCATGGCCACCGCAATCAGCTTGCGCGAAACCGACCAGCGCCGGACGCCTGCGCGACAACGCGAGCCGTCAGGCGATCAGCACGCGCGGCTCGAAGCGGCCGTTGACGGGGATGTCGAGCAGGAAGGTCATGCCTGCCTGCGGATCGAGCTTGCGTTGCTTGTCGTCCTTGCCCTTCCAGGCCGAAGTCACCGCCAGCCGGTCAGCCTTGGCGCCGACAAAGGCCGGGCACGAGGACTGCCCCGCCGGCATTGGGATTTCACGCAGCAATGTGCCGTCAGGCGCATAGGCCTTGACCGCCTTGCCGCCCCAGACGGCGTTCCACAGCACGCCGTCGCGGTCGACGACCGAGCCGTCGACATAGCCCTTGGATGAACGGTGGTCGACGAACACTTTGGACTCGCCGACCGGCAGGCCCGTCGCCGGATCGCAGGCGACGCGCATCAACAGGCCGGTCGCGGTGTCGGTGTAATAGGCGATCGTCCCATCTTCGGAAAAACAGATCGAGTTCGACACGGTGATGCCGGTGTAAAGCGTGCGCAGCTCGCCCTTGAAGAACCAGTAGATCGAACCCGCGCCCTTGCCCTCATCCTTGGCCATCGTGCCGACCCAGAAGGCGCCGCAAGGATGGACGCGCGAATCGTTGGAGCGCGTCAGCACATTGTCGGCTTCGATGGCTGTATGCAACGTCAGCTTGCCGGTCGAAACATCGCGGACATGCAGGCCGGTCTCGGTGGCGATCAGCTGGCGCTCGTCGTCGATGATGGCGATGGCGCTGGCCATCTGGCCGAGCTCGTGGACTTTCAGCACACCGGAAGCAACGCCCTGCTCCAACAACAGGCCGTTGACGATGTCGAACCAGAACAGCGTATCGGTGGCAGGATCGTAGCTCGGACCTTCACCGAGTTCGCAGACATGGTTCGAGAAAACCGAAACGTTGTCCATCACGCCTCTCCGCCGAATGCCGCATCCCAGGCAGTCACCGCCGCCCGGGCGCGCGTGGCCACATCGTCAACGCTCATGCTCGGCTTGAAGAGGCTTGAGCCGAGGCCGAACGCGGTCACCCCGGCTGATTTGTAGCCGGCAAAGTCTTTGTCCGAAACGCCGCCGACGGCACCGACCACGGTGTCGGCCGGCAGCACGGCGCGCATCGCCGAGATGCCGCCGGCGCCGAGCACGCTTGCCGGGAAGAATTTCAGCGCCGAGGCGCCAAGCCGGATCGCCAGAAAAGCCTCGGTGGGCGTGAACACACCGGGCATCGTCACCATGCCATGGTGCATGGCGCGGGCCATGACTTCGGCATCGATGTTGGGGCTGACCAGCAGTCTGCCGCCGGCCCTGGCCAGGGCGTCGACATCGGCCGCCGCCAGCACCGTGCCGGCGCCGACCAGCGCCGTCTTGGGCAGCGCCTCGACAATGCTGGCGATCGACACAAACGGCTCCGGCGAATTGAGCGGCACCTCGATGGCTTCGATGCCGGCATCGAACAGCGCCTGGCCGATGGCGACAGCCTCCCCAGGCTTCAGACCACGCAGAATGGCGACGAGACCACGCTTGAGCTTTGGGAAAGGTGCGGTCTGGGTCACGCGGTCACTCCACTCTTGCCAGTCGTGTTCTCTTAGTCATATTCATTTGGCGATCATGCCATTTTCGCGTGCCGCCTCGATGAGGCCGGCGCGCACCGCCTCGTCGGCGTCGACCGTCCTGACGGCAAGTCCCGCAAGGTCGAGCGCCTGCCGATAGAGAGCCGCAAGCGAACCGGAGGCGACCAGCACGATTGCGGTGGCGCTTTCGCCGTAACGGCGACCGGCCGAGGCGATCTCGCCGCCGATCAGCAGGCCGGACAGGCAGGCGGCGGCATCGTCCGCCTTGAGGTCCTGCAGCAGGCCGGCGGCGCGGATCGAAAACAGCCGCGAGGTGACATCACCGCCCTCGGCCAGCGCCTCGCGGCACCAGTCCTGGAAGAACGGATTGTCCGCCGCGACCGGCTTCGGGTTCTCGCCCAGCGAATGGCGGAGGATCGAATGTGCGGCCAGCACCGAAAACAGCTCGCCGGTCGGCCAGGTGCAGAAACCATCGACCGCGCCATCCTCGACCAGAACCCATTTCGAGTGGGTGCCGGGCATGCAGACGAGATGGCGTCCCTTAGCCGGCAAACCGGTGCCGGCAAGCTGCGTTTCCTCGCCGCGCATCACGTCCGGCGCGTCGGCCAGTCGCTGCGCAAGGCCGGGCACGATGCGGATGTCGCGGCTCTGACCAGGGATGCGTGCAGCGCCCGCGAGGATGGCGCCGATCGGCGCCGGCACAGTGACGTAAGGCGCCTCCACCCAGCCCTGGCGCGAGCCGGCCATGCCGCAGATGATGACCGGCAGCCCCTGCGGCGCGCCCAGTGCCCCCAGGTGGCCCTCGAGGATGGTTGAAAAGCCCTTTTGCTGCGCGGTGATCAGGCCGTCATCGCCGCGGCGTTCGGCAAGCACCCCACCCGCCTCGTCGATCAGCCAGACCCGCATGCGGGTCGTGCCCCAGTCGACGGCGGCGACGGCCGGCGCCTTGGTTGGCCGACTTTGGCTTGCCGGGCTCACAGGAAACCCCCGTCGACGATCAGCATTTGCGCCGTCAGCATACGCGAGGCATCCGAGGCCAGGAACAGCACGGTGCCGACAATATCGTCGGGCTGCATGACCTGCTTGATGCATTGCTTGGCGACATGGGCGGCAAGGCCCTGTTCGGTGACCCAGAGTTCCTTCTGCCGTTCGGTGATCACCCAGCCCGGCGCAATCGCGTTGACGCGGATGCCATCGACGCCGAGCTTGCCGGCAAGCCCCTTGGTCAGACCAAGTATGCCGGCCTTGGCGGTGGTGTAGGCCGGCATATCGGGGTGGTTGATGAGATAGGAGGTCGAGGTGAAGTTGATGATCGAGCCGCCGCCGGCCCGCTTCATGCCCGGCGCCACCGCCTGGGCAGTGAAGAAATGCGGGCGCAGATTGACGGCGAGGTTGTTGTCCCAGAACTCGGCGGTGACGTCAGCGACATCGTGGCGTTCGTCCCACGCCGCATTGTTGACCAGCACGGTGATGTCGCCGTGCGCCTCAGCGGCCTTGGCAACGGAGGCGCGCAGTGCCTCGACATCGCGCAAATCGGTCTTGAGATAGAGCGGCCGCCGGCCAAGTTCCTTTTCGACGCGGTCGGCAAGCACGATGCTTGGGCCGTCGGCGATGTCGATGAAGGCGACATTGGCGCCCTGGCGAACGAAACCCTCGGTCAATGCCGCACCAATTCCGGAACCGCCGCCGGTGATCAGCACCGAGGCTCCCCTGAGGTCGGCAAAATCCGCCGATGGCATCATATCTTTTTCTCCGACGACAACCGGCGCGCATCCTAGCCAGAGAAGCCCGGCGGGCAAGGGGTGAAACGTCGGTTTTGCGGGCTTATGTCAGACAAAACGACAAGGCGCCGCACTGCGCCGTCATCCACGGATCGGAGATTGCGCCGGGATGGTCGCTCAGATCGCCTTGGCGTAGAGGGCGCCGCGATAGGAATCGCGGAGGTAGCCGAGCGTGGCGTCGGCATCGACCGGCTTGCCGAAGAGATAGCCCTGCCCGCCGGCGCAACCGAACTGGACGAGGCGGTCGGCCTGCGCTTCCTCCTCGATGCCTTCGGCGACGACGTCCATGCCAAGCCCTTCGCACATAGCGAGAATGGCGCGGATGATGTGCTCCGACGGGCGATCGTCGAGGATCGAGGAGACGAAGGCACGGTCGATCTTGAGCTTGTCGAAATGGAATTCGCGCAGGCGGCCGAGCGAAGACTGGCCGGTGCCGAAATCGTCGAGCGAGACGCGGATGCCGACACGGCGCAGATCCTCGACGATCTTCTCGGCCGACGCCGGATCGTTCATCAGTCCGGTTTCGGTGATCTCGATCTCGAGCCGACGCGGATCGAAGCCGGTGCGGTCTAGGATCGACAGTATGTGCAGGCCGGTGTTCTGGTCGACGAGTTGCGAGGGCGACAGGTTGAAGGACAGGAACAGGTCCTTCGGCCAGCTGCGCGCCGCTTCGGTCGCCTTGCGCAGCACCAGCTGCGACAGCGGACCGATGATGCCGCGCTCTTCGGCGATGGGGATGAACACGGTCGGCGGGACGACGCCGAGGTCGCGATCGGTCCAGCGCGCCAGCGTCTCGAAGCCGATGGTACGGCGGGTGTTGAGATCGACGATGGGCTGGAAATGCGGCTCGACCTCGCCGGCCGAGACGGCACGGCGCAGCGCCTGTTCGATGCGGGTGACGCGCTTGGCCGCCTCTTCCATCTCGCGTGTGTAGACGACGACGCGGCCGCGGCCCGAACGCTTGGCGTGGTAGAGCGCCGTTTCGGCCTTGTGGACGAGGATTTCCGTGGTTTCGTCGCCGGAATAGAACAACGAGCAGCCGACCGAGGCCGAGAGCCTGGCGGTGCGTTCGCCGACATCGTAGGGCGCCGACAGGATCTCGATCATCATGCGCGCCTTCTCGGCCGCGGCTTCCTCCGAGAACACCATCGGATAGAGGAAGGCGAATTCGTCGGCGCCGATGCGGCAGACCGTGGAATGGCTGTCCATCGAGGCGCGCAGCCGCATGGCCACCTGGATCAAAATGTCGTCGCCGGCCTTGTGGCCGAACAGATCGTTGATCGGCTTGAAGCCGTCGAGGTCGAGAATGCCGACGGTGAAAGGCGCGGGATCGTCGGCGCGGTCGCTGATCAGGCGGTCGACCTTGTCGAAGAAGCGGCGATGGTTGCCAAGCCCGGTCAGCGTGTCGGTGAACGCCAGATCCGTGTTTTCCCTGCTTGCCTGCCCGGTGCCAAACCTCGTTTGCATCGGTATCCCTGTTTTTGACGTCCGAAATTTGCGCTGAGACTGGCAGCAAAGCGTTTAGGAACCGTATCGCGAAATCGATTTTTCGCTGGCGAATGATGCTTTAGCGGACGCGGTAGAGTTCGACCGGGTTTCCGCGCGTTTCGGCCACGGGTTCGAGCCAGTCGGGGATGCTTCCTTGCATCAGCCGGGCCAGGAAGCCTTGCGGCGCCTTGGCGGCGAGCACCTTGCTTTCGGCGCTGCCACGGCAGAGCGCCACCAGGCCGACATGATGATCCGCCGCGATCGCCTTGGCCTGGTCCGCCGACCCGAGGAAGGCATCGAGCGCAAGCAGGTCGCCGGCGATGTTGCGATGATAGGGGCCGGCAAAGACACGGTGTCCGGAATAGGCCAGGATGGGCGAGCCGAGATTGGAAATGGCAAGCACCGTCGTGTCCGGCTGCCGGGCCAGTGCCGTGAAGGAGGCTTTTCGCACGCAAGCCGGATCGGCGTCCTTGGCCTCGATGGAGACCTTGCCGGCATCGAATGCCCTCGTGGTCGCGGCGGCTGCGCCGGCCCAGACGGCATTCACCGACACCAGCCAGACCGCTGCCATGCGTAGCGACACGCCGCGTGAAGGGCTGGTTCTCGCCCGCTCGCGCCAGGTTGCTATCCAGGCCGACAGCGGGATGACGGCAAAGGCGATCGAGAATGTCGAGCCGCGGACCTGCCAGGCGCTGACGATGAAGGCAGCGACCAGCAAGGCGCCGACCAGGCTGTCCTGGCGGCGCCACGGTCCGCGCAAGCGAAGCGCCATCAGCGCGATCGCCACCAGCGGCGTGACATAGCGCGCCGCCAGCGAGGCCGGGTCGCTGACGGCGATATGGAAGAGCGACTGTGCCTCATCGATGTGGTCGAGCCACAATTCCTTGAGGCGTGGATCGAGGTTCGCATAGGGAGCCGCAAGGCATTGCGGGAAAAGCGCCACGACAACGGCGCCCAGCACAAGCGCGAGCAGGCCGAGCGAGATAAGGCGCCGGCCGGCCGTGCCATTGGACGCCTTCAGCGACGTCGCGGCGGCAAGGCCCAGTCCGGCGATTGCGGCCACCACGAATTGCACGGAAGAGAAGGCATCGCACTGCGCCTGGCCCCAGGCCGATGGCGGGATGGTGGTGACGAAGACGAGCGCTGAGACCCCGGCGAAGCCGAAACCGAAGTCCCTTGCGGTTCGATGCTCGCCACCGGGATCGACGACAAACAGCAAGGCGATGCAGGCGCCGATGGTGGCGACATAGGGCGCGGTTTCCATGCCTATAGCCAGCGTCAGCGCCGCGCACAGGCCCGAAATCATCGCCGCCCAGCGGTGCGTGGGCGCCTCGAGCAGCAGGCTGAGGCTGGCCAAGGTCAGCGTCAGCTGGACATTGTGATGGTCGAGCGCACCCGGCAAGAAGATGCCGACGAAATGCAGCGCAGCCGCGCCGATGACGATTGCGGGCAGTACGGCGCCGGCGCCGGCGAAGCTGCGCGCGGCGCGGGCGAGGCAGAACACCGCCAGGCAAAACAGCAGCGCCGGCCACAGCACCTGTGCGATCGCCTCGGCCGTGGCCATGCTGCCGCTCAGCGCCGAAGCGGCGAGGATGATGGCGGCGAGCGGCGCGTCGACCAGCCGCGACCAGTGCATGACGAAGCCGCCTTCCGGCCCCATCCGGTACTGATGCAGGTCGAACCAGCCCTGGCCGGCCAGCATGTCGCGGACTTCGACCAGCCGCAGCAGGCTGTCATTGTCGCCGCCGGCATTGCTCAGTTCGCGAAAGCCGGTGGTGGCATTGACGGCCAGCACCACCAGCATGGCAAGCAGCGCCAGCGTCATATCGGACTTCCAGGAGGAAGCACCCGCCTTGGCTGCGTTCATCATCATCGCCTTTGTCGGAAAGAAGCTCGGCTTAAACCTAGCCTTAACAGCTTCAATAAATAGTAAAGTCGCCTGAGCGAGGCCGCATTGAGCGCGGCCGGAGGCTCCGCCGGGCGTCGGGAGACGGAAATGCCGCACGAAGTCCGCCACGAGCCGGCCATTGCCGTGCTCCTGCCCTGCTACAATGAGGAACTGACCATTGCCGAGGTGGTGCGGCGGTTTCGCGAGACACTGCCGTCGGCCGCGATCTATGTCTATGACAACAATTCCAGGGACCTGACCGCGCTCAAGGCGCGCGCTGCCGGCGCCATCGTCATCCGCGAGCCGCGCCAGGGCAAGGGCAATGTCGTGCGGCGCATGTTCGCCGACATCGATGCCGATATCTATCTGATGGCCGACGGCGACGGCACCTATGCGCCGGAAGATGCGCCGCAGCTGATCAACATCCTGCAGACCGAGCGCTGCGACATGGTGGTGGGCACCAGGCGCGGCGTTGCCGACGATGCCGGCCGCTCCGGCCATGCCTTCGGCAACCGCATCTTCAACAGCCTCTACAAGCGGCTGTTCGGCACCGACTTCACCGACATCTTCTCCGGCTACCGCGTCTTCTCGAGGCGTTTCGTCAAGAGCTTTCCCGCCGTTTCCGGCGGCTTCGAGATCGAGACCGAAATGTCGGTGCATGCCTCGCAGCTCAAGCTGCCGGTCAGCGAGATCGCGCTCGACTATGGCCGCCGGCCTGAGGGATCGTTGTCGAAGCTTTCGACCTATCGCGACGGCGCCAGGATCCTGTGGATGTTCGCCATGCTGATGAAGGAGACGCAGCCGCTGCGCTTCTTTGGCGCCTTCGCCATTTTCTTCCTGGCATCGAGCCTTACCCTGATGACGCCGGTGCTGATCGAGTTCGCCCAGACCGGCCTCGTGCCGCGCATGCCGACCTGGGTGCTGTCGGTCGGCCTGCTGCTGCTCTCGACGCTTGCGATGGTGACCGGACTGATCCTGGACTCGGTATCGCGCGGGCGTGCCGAGCAGAAGCGCATCTTTTATCTCTCGGTCCCGTCGGGCCGGGTCGAACGGCGCGAGCGCACGAGCGAAGCCCCGAAGGCCGAACCGGGCAAGACGCACCGGGCCGCCTGAGGCCATGAGCCGGCTCGCCCGCTTCGTCCTTGCCGGCGGCGTCGGCTTCGTCGCCGATGCCGCCGCACTCTGGCTGCTTTTGGCTGTGACGCCGCTCGGCCCCTTCATTGCGCGCGTGCTGTCGATCGGCTCTGCGCTCTGCGTCACCTGGCAGATCAACCGGCACCTGACCTTTTCACCGTCGAGCCGCGGCGTCGCGCAGGAGGGTGCGCGCTATGGCGGCGTCGGCATCGCCACCAGCATCGTCAACTATCTCGTCTACTGCGCCATCCTGTTCGCGCTGCCGGCAATGTCGCCGCTGGCGGCACTTGCCATCGCTTCGCTGGTGGCCATGGCGCTGTCCTTCCTCGGGTACTCCCGGCTGGTCTTCGACCGCTGAAGCGCTCGTCCGAGGAAGATCGACCCGCGGAGCGCATGAGCCGCGCGCCGGCGTGGGTGAGCCGGAAGATTTCCTCAGCATCTTCACGGCAGAGCGGGGCGAGGTTGACGTAGTTTCCGGTCAGCGTTGTCGCCGAAGGTAAGGTAGCGCCCGAAGTCGACATTGAATTTCTACTTTCCTTCGTGGCCATCTCCCCTCCCTTTTCTGACATGCATCTGTCCCTGTCGAAGCGGTTGCGCTGGCATGGGCTTGGCTGGTCAGAATTTTTCGAACCGCCGCTCCACCTTTCGCGCGAACATTTCCCTCTTTTCGTTGGATATGCCCTCGACGGAATATCTCGTCATGTACAGATGCTTCACGTTGCCTCCACACATGGTCTTCAGGCCACGCAGCAGCACCTTCCTTCCAGGATTTTGCATATACATTTCCGTATACCACCAAGGCGATCCGCACGTCGTCACCACTCCCATTCGGCGGATGTTCAGAAGTGCCGGTCTGATGACGCCGCCGTCCGCCGGCACGTGATACGCGACGCCAGGTCGCCAAACGCGATCGAAATAGCCCTTCAGCATGGCGGGCATGCCCGACCACCATGTTGGAAAGCAGAACACGCACGCCTCGGCCCATTGCAAGGCTTCGATGTAGACCCGCAAATCCGTCGGTATTTTAGAGGGATCAAAGTGGCCACGCCGCTCTTCTGGTTGCATCACCGGATTGAACTTCATTTCGTAGAGGTCGAAGTCGATGACCTCGTCGCCCCTGGCTTTGAGTGTCCGCACGACACGTTTGTGAAGCGATGCCTGGTAGCTGTCGGCGAGTGGATGTGCGTAGACGACATTGACTTTCATTCATGGCTCCCCCAGCAAGCGTATACTAGCGAATGCGCGCACGAAGGGAATTGACCGCCGAGACTGACAAGGGGGGATTGAGATGCGTATTGCGGTGATGGCGGCCGGTGCCATTGGAGGCTATTTCGGCTCGCGAATGGCGGCGGCAGGGCACGATGTGTTCTTCGTCGCGCGGGGGAGAAATTTCGAGGCCCTCAAGGCAAACGGATTGAAGGTCGAAAGTGTGCTTGGCGACCTGCACCTACCGAGTCCCAACGTCACCGACGATCCTGCCTCCATCGGCCCCGTCGATATCGTACTCTTCGCGGTGAAGCTCTGGGACACCGAAAAAGCCGCCGAGCGGGCGAAGCCGCTCGTCGAGCCCGACACGCGCGTGATTACCCTTCAGAACGGTGTGGACAGCGCGGAGCGACTGAGCCCGATCCTCGGCGCTGGCAATGTGGTCGCCGGCTGCGCCTATATCGCTGCGGCGATCGCGTCGCCCGGCGTGGTGGCGCATACAAGCAAATTCGCGCGCCTCATCTTCGGACGCGCGGACGGCAAGCCCGACGCAATGCTGCAGGCCTTCGCCGATGCCGCCCTGTCAGCGAAACTCGACGTCGCATTGTCCGATGCGATCGAGCGCGAGAGGTGGCAGAAATTTGTTTTCCTGATTGGGCTTTCTGGAGCGACCGCAGCGACCCGCAAGCCGCTTGGAGTGATCCTCGGAGATCCCGACACGCGCGCTTTCTTCCATAATCTCATGCGCGAAGTGGTCGAGATCGGTCGTGCCAGGGGCGTGCCGCTGCCTGCCGATTTCGCCGATGACCGGATGAAGTTCGGCGAATCGTCGCCACCTGGCTTCAAGGCGTCCATGCTGCATGACCTGGAACGCGGCAACCGGCTTGAACTTGATTGGCTCGCGGGCAAGGTCGTTCAACTCGGCCGGGAGCTCGGAATCCCGACGCCGGCGAACGAGGCGGTGTATGCGGTGCTCAAGCTACACCGCCTGGGCAGAGCTGCCGCTGACGACACGCATTAAGCCTGAGCCAAGCAAGCGTGATTGGCAGACGGCGCCGAGTTCCGTATATCGCTCTCGTCGACGCATCGACCCGAACTCGCTCCAATCGCGCCGGAGACCGCCATGAAGCTGAAAATCGCCGTCCAGATGGACCATGTCTCCACCGTCTCGATCGCCGGCGACACGTCGTTTGCGCTGTCGCTGGAGGCGCAGCGGCGCGGCCACCAATTGTTCCACTACACGCCTGACCGGCTGTCGATGCTGGGCGGCAAGGTGTTCGCCCGCATCGAGGAGATGAAGCTCCGCGACGAGAAGGGCAGCCATTACACGCTGGGCGACAAGGTGCGCACCGACCTGTCGGAAATGGACGTGATCCTGCTGCGGCAGGACCCGCCCTTCGACATGAACTACATCACCACCACGCACATCCTCGAGCGCATCCACCCGAAGACACTGGTCGTCAACGACCCGGCCTGGGTGCGCAACAGCCCGGAAAAGATCTTCGTCACCGAATTCCCCGACCTGATGCCGGAAACGCTGATCACCAAGGACCCGCAGGAGGTCGCGGCCTTCCGCAAGGCGTTCGGCGACATCATCGTCAAGCCGCTCTACGGCAATGGCGGCGCTGGCATCTTCCATCTCAAGGAGGACGATCGCAACCTTGCCTCGCTGCTCGAAATGTTCGCCCAGCTGTCGCGCGAACCCTATATCGTGCAGCGTTATCTCAAGGACGTGCGCAAGGGCGACAAGCGCATCATCCTGATCGACGGCGAGGCGGTGGGCGCCATCAACCGTGTGCCGGCCGACCACGATTCGCGCTCCAACATGCATGTCGGCGGCCGCGCCGAAAAGACCGAGCTGACGAAACGCGAGCGCGAAATCTGCGAGCGCATCGGGCCGTCGCTGAGGGAACGCGGCTTCATCCTCGTCGGCATAGACGTGATCGGCGACTACATGACCGAGATCAACGTGACCTCGCCCACCGGCGTGCGCGAAGTGCAGCGCTTTGGCGGCGCCGACATCGCGAGCCTGTTCTGGGATGCCGTCGAGGGGAAGAGGCGCTAGAGCGCTTCACGGAAACGGCGAACCGCTCTATCTCTTTGCTTTCACCCAATTCCTGAGGGAATCGTTTCCCCTTTGCTCTAGACCAGGATGAAGTCGTCCGCGGTGAGCAAGGTGCCAGGGTCGACGGCGGCGAACTTGACGGCCGCCGCGCCACCCACCCCGTCCACATCGAACAGCAGGTCGCCGGTCACGTCGTTGTAAAGGATGTGGTCGCTGTCATCGATGGCTGCGCTACCGACCGCGAAGGCCGAAGCGAAAAGCGGGCCGGCCTGCAGCCCGACAAACACGGAACTGTCGAGCCGGATCACATCATCTTGCGCATTGAAGTCTTCGATCCAGTCGCGGTTCGCCAGTCCAAAGGTGTCGAACGCGAAGACATCCCTGCCCTCGCCGCCGGCCAGCCGGTCGCCGCCGGCACCGCCATTGAGGATGTCATCGCCAGCGCCGCCCCGTAGCTCGTCGGAACCAGCGCCGCCGTCGAGGTTGTCGTCGCCTTCATCGCCGCGGAGGCCGTCCGTGCCCGCACCGCCGCTTATGACGTCATTGCCGGCGCCGCCCTTCAGCCAATCCGTGCCCGCGCCGCCGATGAGGGTGTCGGAACCAGCGCCGCCGAACAGCTGGTCGTGGCCGGCGCCGCCGTCGAGCGTATCGTTGAAGGCGGTGCCGGTGACGCGATCGCCGCCGTCCAGCGCGGCGACGAGCACGGCACTGTCGTTGCCTGCATAGCTCACAGTGTTGGTGGCGTCGTCAAGCGCGATGGACCCGGCCGGTGGCGTGACCGTGACCGTAATCGTCACCACATTGCTGTTGCCCTGGCCGTCCGTGGCGTAAACTTCAAAGCTGTCGGTGCCGACGAAGCCGGCCTCGGGTGTGTAGTCGAACAGATTGCCGTTCAGAAAGTCGGCATGATGGTGCAGGCTGGCGCCCACGTGACCTTGGTGAAACGGATAGTAGTTGCCGTCGAATCGCGTGCTCTGCTCAAGGGCGCCGTGGTCCGGCCCATCGACGACGACGAAGCTCAAGAGATCGTAGTCGGCATCCGCCGCGCTGAACTTGATATCGTCGAGAGATTGCCCCTGCGAAACCGAGACATCCAGATCGGCGGCCGTCGGCGCATGGTTGACGAAGGTGTCGGGCTGAAGCGCGCCGCCGTCCAGGATGATCTGGTGCTGGCCGTATTGGGTGTTTTCGCCGCCGAAATATTCGTTCGCCCCGATCCATGTCACGGCGATGGTGTCGGGGCTGTCGGCGTTGACCGAGACGATCCGGGCCGACAGGTAGGCCGCCTGGTCGGACAAGGTGCGGAGAAGATTGCCTTCATTGTCGAAGACCTGCGTTTCCACCGTCGTCCAGGTCTCGGTCCGGCCCTCATTGGTGAAGCTGGTGATGGTGAAGAAGCCGTCGAAGACATCGACCGAAGCCACGTCGATGCCACCGAACGGGAAATCCGGCTTTGCCCCTATCGGTCCGATCACGTCACCGTCGGTTTCCGTGATGCTGAAAAGCACCGCGTCGGGGCTCGGGTTGGGATTGTCGGGTTCTTCCCATACAGTGAGCACACTGCCATTGCTTAAGGTCGGCATCCTGTTGTCCTCGCTTTTGCGCTTGAACGCGCTGCGGATGTCCCCCGATCCCAACCATACCATAGTATGCGAGTCGGATCGGTGACACCAATCGCGCCGCCTTTGCAGTTAATTCTGTCTCGGGCGGAGGCAGGCGTCGGCATCTATGGTGCCGGAAGCACGGCGGACCGTATGTTCCCGTAATGTTCTTGCCTTGGCCTGAAATCTATGGTTGTCTTGGGCCGACGTCGCGGGCGGCTTGATCCACAATGGCCCGAGCGAGCCTGCATTGGGGCAGATCAAAATGGTGGCGCGGGTTCGCACGGTTGCTTTCCAGGGCATCGAGGCCGTTCCGGTCGATGTCCAGGTGATGATCGCGCCGGGCAAGGTCGGCATGCAGATCGTCGGCCTGGCCGACAAGGCGGTGGCCGAAAGCCGCGAGCGCGTGCAGGCGGCGCTCCATGCGTCGGGCCTGTCGATGCCGTCGAAGAAGGTGACCGTCAACCTTGCGCCTGCCGATTTGCCCAAAGAAGGCAGCCATTACGATCTGCCGATCGCGCTTGGCCTGATGGCCGCACTCGGCGCCATTCCGGGCGACATGCTGGCCTCCTATGTCGTGCTCGGCGAATTGTCGCTCGACGGCACCATTGCCGCGGTCGCCGGCGCGCTGCCGGCTGCGATCGGCGCCAATGCCGAGGGAAAGGGACTGATCTGCCCATTCGGCTGCGGGCCGGAAGCGGCCTGGGCGGGCAAGGATTTCGACATATTGGCGCCGCGCAGCCTGATTGCCATCGCCAATCATTTTCGCGGCACGCAGGTGCTGTCGCGACCCGAACCCGGCATTCATGTCTCGGCGCGCGACCTGCCCGACCTCTGCGACATCAAGGGCCAGGAGAGCGCCAAGCGAGCGCTGGAGGTGGCGGCAGCCGGCGGCCACAATCTAATGATGGTCGGGCCTCCGGGTTCAGGAAAATCGATGCTGGCGCAAAGGCTGCCGTCGATCCTGCCGCCGCTGGCGCCCAAGGAATTGCTCGAAGTCTCGATGATCGCCTCGGTGGCCGGCGAGCTCGGCGAAGGCAAGCTGACCGACCGGCGGCCGTTCCGCGCTCCGCACCATTCGGCATCGATGGCGGCGATGGTCGGCGGCGGCTTGCGGGTGCGGCCGGGCGAGGTCTCGCTCGCCCATCACGGCGTGCTGTTCCTCGACGAATTCCCCGAATTCTCGCCGCAGACGCTGGATGCGCTGCGCCAGCCGCTGGAGACCGGCGACTGCATGATCGCGCGCGCCAACCACCGCGTTACTTATCCGGCGCGCATCCAGCTGGTGGCGGCGATGAACCCGTGCCGCTGCGGCATGGCCGGCGAACCGGGCTATCGCTGCCTGCGCGGCGAGCGTTGCCGCACCGACTACCAGGCGCGCATCTCAGGCCCGCTGCTCGACCGTATCGATCTGAGGATCGAGGTGCCGGCGGTCTCGGCCGCCGATCTGATCCGCCCGGACCGGGCGGAGAAAAGTGCTGCCGTCGCGCAGCGCGTGGCCCGCGCCCGCACCATCCAGCGCGAACGCTTCGAACGGCTTGGCGTCACCAGCGCCACCACCAACGCGCATTGCTCGCCAGCAATCATCGAAGACATTGCCGTGCCGGACGCCGCCGGCCTGTCGCTGCTGAAGGACGCCAGCGAGAAGCTCGGCTTTTCGGCGCGGGCCTATCACCGCGTGCTGAAAGTGGCGCGCACACTCGCCGACCTCGACGCCAGCGAAACCGTCGGCCGCATTCATCTGGCGGAAGCGATTTCCTACCGCATGATGTCGGAGCGAGTGGCGCAGGCGGCATAGGTGATCTCACCCACAAGGGCGGAGATCAGCGGTCCTGCTTCGCCTTCAGCTCCAGCCTCCGCGCATGCAGCACCGGCTCGGTGTATCCGTTCGGCTGCTCCCGGCCCTTGAAGACCAGGTCGCAGGCGGCCTG
Organism: Mesorhizobium sp. PL10; assembly: GCF_053714315.1. NCBI lineage: Bacteria > Pseudomonadati > Pseudomonadota > Alphaproteobacteria > Hyphomicrobiales > Phyllobacteriaceae > Mesorhizobium > Mesorhizobium sp. PL10. The sequence goes on from NZ_JBSKBR010000007.1 coordinate 265,925, forward strand.
GAAGGCGATGGAACTGTCGAAGTCGGCGGCCATCGGGAAGTAGAGCGGGTCGCCGACATTCTGCAGGTCGACTGTCGCCGCCATGCGGCGCAGCGAATCCATCACCTGAATCTCGGAGCAAACCTTGTGGTGCAGCCAGTTGGCGATGTGCTGCGAGGAGATGCGCAGCGTGGCGCGGTCCTCCATCAGGCCGACATCGTTGATGTCAGGCACTTTCGAGCAGCCGACGCCCTGGTCGATCCAGCGCACGACATAGCCCAGAATGCCTTGCGCGTTGTTGTCGAGCTCGCGTTGGATCTCGTCGGGCGTCCAGTTCGGCCGCACCGCCACCGGCACGGACAGAATGTCGTCGAGCTTCGCCTTCGGCCGGCTCTTCAATGCCGCCTGCACGGCATGGACATCGACCTTGTGATAGTGCGTGGCGTGCAGCGTCGCCGCGGTTGGCGACGGCACCCAGGCGGTGTTGGCGCCTGCCTTGGGATGCGCGATCTTCTGTTCCAGCATCGCCGCCATCAGGTCCGGCATCGCCCACATGCCCTTGCCGATCTGGGCGTGGCCGGCCAGCCCGCATTCCAAGCCCGTATCGACATTCCACGCCTCATAGGCGGAAATCCAGGCGGCCTGCTTCATGTCGCCTTTGCGGATCATCGGCCCGGCTTCCATCGAGGTGTGGATCTCGTCGCCGGTGCGGTCGAGGAAGCCGGTGTTGATGAACACGACGCGCTCCTTCGCCGCGCGGATCGCCTCCTTGAGGTTGACCGTGGTGCGCCGCTCCTCGTCCATGATGCCCATCTTGATGGTGTTTTTGGCCATGCCGAGCAGCACTTCGACGCGGTCGAAAATCTCGACGGCGAAGGCGACTTCCTCCGGCCCATGCATCTTCGGCTTGACCACATACATCGACCCGGCGCGGGAATTCATCCGCCGCCCCTTCGCCCCGACATCGTGCAGCGCGATCAGCGCCGTCATTGCCGCATCCATGATCCCTTCCGGCACCTCGTTGCCGTCGCGGTCGAGGATCGCCGGATTGGTCATGAGGTGGCCGACGTTTCTGACCAGCATCAGCGAGCGGCCGGGCAGGCTCAGCGCGCCGCCATCGGGCGCGGTCCAGGCCCGGTCGGGGTTCAGCTTGCGGACAAAAGACTTGCCGCCCTTGCTGATCTCTTCCGAAAGATCGCCCTTCATCAGGCCGAGCCAGTTGCGGTAGATGACGACCTTGTCTTCGGCATCTACCGCGGCGACCGAATCCTCACAGTCCTGGATGGTGGTCAGCGCGGATTCCAGGATGACGTCGGCAATGCCGGCCGGATCGGTGCGGCCGATCTGGTTGGCGCGGTCGATCAGGATTTCGATATGCAGCCCGTTCTGGACCAGCAGAATGGCTTCAGGGTTGGCGGCGTCGCCGCGATAGCCGGCAAACTGTTTCGGGTTGGCCAGCGTGGTGCCGCCGGCGCCCGCGCTGAGCCGCAAGATGCTGCCCTGGACTGTAAGCCCGTTCACCCCGGCCCATTTGCCGGAGGTGAGCGGCACGGAGTCGTCGAGAAAGCTCTTTGCCCAGGCAACGACCTTGGCGCCGCGAACGGGATTGAAGCTTTTGCCCTTTTCGGCGCCGCCGGCCTCGGCGATGGCGTCGGTACCGTAGAGCGCATCGTAGAGCGAACCCCAGCGCGCATTGGCGGCGTTGAGCGCATAGCGCGCGTTCATCACCGGCACCACCAGCTGCGGCCCGGCGACGATGGCAATTTCGGGGTCGACATTGTCCGTGCTGACGCTGAAGGCCGGACCTCCCGGCACGAGATAGCCGATCTCCCTAAGGAAGCTTTTGTAGGCTTCCATATCGATCGGCGCGCCATTGGCGCGGTACCAGGCGTCGAGCTTCTCCTGCATGGCGTCGCGCCTGGCCAGAAGCGCCCGGTTCTTGGGCGCCAGATCGTGGACAATGGAAGAGAAGCCGTTCCAGAAGGCGTCGGCCGCGATGCCGGTCCCCGGCACCGCTTGCCCGCCGACAAAGTCATTGAGTTCGCGGGCAATCCGCAATCCGGCGATCTCGACGCGATCGGTCATCAGGGCTTCTCCAGATGAAAGGCTTTGCGGCCTTTGGCATGTCAGGGGGGAAGGGTCAATTCAGCTTAGGGTAAATATGAAGGTTGGCGAAGACGGCGGTGCTGCCAATCTCCCCACTCGTGGGGGAGATGCCCGGCAGGGCAGAGGGGGGCGCGAAAGAACGCAGACCTCACAGCTACAGATCGAACAGGCCGAGTCGTGAGATTGAGTATCGATGAGAGGTTGGTGGGACAGCGCCCCCCTCTGGCCTGCCGGCCATCTCCCCCACGAGGGGGGAGATCGCAAACCGTCTACACCGCAATCCTTGGCCTGCCCGACGCCACCGCCACCACATGCGCTTCAATAAACATGCGCTGGCTTTCCACTGTCGAAACCTTGAACTCGGTGGCGACCTCGATCTCCGCATTGTCGGTGCCGGCATCCTTTGCGCGCTCCGCAACGATCGCCCGCACATCGGCTTCAGCCGCCGCGATCGCCTTCGTCTCGTCGGTGAAATCGCGTACGGTCTGCCCCGACGCCAGGCGAAACAGGCCTTCCGTGGGCTGGCTGACGCGGGCTTCGGCGGAAACGCGGACCTGGCCGACGACGGCGCCGAGTGCGTTGGCGACGTCGGTATCCTCCGGCACCACGCAGTCATTGCCGACCAGTTCGGCCAAGCCGGCATAGTGCAGCGGCGCCGAGGCGCCGAGGCCGATGACCGGGCGGTCGAGCGCGACGCTCAAGCGCGCAATGCCGGGATGCGCATCGACGGCGCGCTGCACCAGCGCATGGGCGACGGTTGCGGCGCCATCCAGCCCGTCCTCGGCAAAAGCGGTTTCCAGAATGTACTCGGCCGACCAGCGCGTCAGCGTCAGCAGCACGCGTTCGGAAATCACCTCGGGAGAGGCGGCGATGTTCTGGCCGCGGCCGTCGCGCTTGCGGGCGAAGAGTTCGGCGCCCAGCCGAGCCGCAGCCTGATCCCAGTTGGCCTGCTTGCCCAGAACATGGGAGGCATCGGATGGCGTAAAGCCGGCGATATGCACCAGCCCGCGCGACACCAGCCGGTTCAGCGTAGCGTTCTGGGCGTTCGACGTCAGCAGCCTGTCGATGGCGAGCGGCACAGCGCCGATCTGCTCGTAGAGTTTGGCCTCGGGCGCGGTCAGGCCGGCGGCGAGCCGGTCCGGCACGCCGGTGCGCAACGCGAAGCGGCCATCCATGCGGCCGGGATTGGGCGCGCGGAGCTGGCGTTCGAGTTCCGATGTCACGGCAACGCCATGCATCATGCCGGCCAGCGCCAGCGGCACCAGGCGGCGCGGGCCGAGCAGGATTTTCGGGTTGAGCGCGCCATCTTCCAGCGCCACTTCGGAATCGCCACCAAGGCCGAAGGTGCGCATGGCGACTGCCTCGACCATAGTGCGGAAGCCGCCAACGGTGGCGCCTTCCGGATCGAGCCGGGGCCGGCCGCCATCAAGCACTGCGACATCCGTTGTGGTGCCGCCAATGTCCGAGACCATGGCGTTGTCGAGCCCGGTCATGTGGCGGGCGCCGACCAGGCTGGCGGCCGGACCGGACAGGATGGTTTCGATCGGCCGCTGGCGGGCAAAGGCGGCCGAGACCAACGCGCCGTCGCCACGCACCACCATCAGGGGTGCGGCGATCTTGCGCGCCTCGAGAAAGCCTTCGGTCGCCGCCACCAGCCGGTCGATCATCGAGATCAGCCGGGCGTTGAGCAAAGTGGTGAGCGCGCGGCGCGGGCCGCCGAGCTTGGCCGACAATTCGTGGCTGGCTGTGACCGGCAGGCCGGTCTTTTCGCGGATCAGGTCGCGCGCCGCAAGCTCATGCGCCGGGTTGCGGGTGGCGAAATAGGCGCAGACGGCAAAGCCCGACACCGAAGCGCCAAGCTCGGGCAGTGCCGCTTCCAATCCCGACAGATCGAGCTTGGCCGCGTTGCCGTGGACATCGTGGCCGCCGGGGCAAAACACCACCGGGTCGCTGCCGAGCGCGGTTTTCAGCCCATCGCGAGCAAGGTCGGCCTCGGTGAACCCGATCATGATCAGCGCCACGCGGCCGCCCTGGCCCTCGACCAGCGCATTGGTGGCGAGCGTCGTCGACATCGACACGAGTTTGATCGAGGCCGGGTTAGTGGCGGATTTTTCCAGCACCGCATCGACCGCGCCGGAAATGCCGACGGCAAGGTCGTGCCGCGTGGTCAGCGCCTTGGCCTTGGCCAGCACCATGCCTTTTGGCCCGCCTTGTTCAGACCACAGCACGGCATCGGTATAGGTGCCACCGGTGTCGATACCGAGGAACAGGGGCTTTGGCTTGGCGGTCATTTCTGGCGGTCCGGAATTCTGTTCCCCCGCCCTTAGCCGATACGGCCCCGCGGATAAAGGCGGGAGAGGTGGGCCAGTTTGACCCTCCTCCTCGCGAGACATGCCGGCCAAACTTTGTACCGGTCACATTTTTTCATTGGTGCGCGGCCTGCCTTTGCGTGCACCATGCGCCGATCTCATCCCTCTCAGGACTTCGCCATGACCACGCTTCCCGGCATTGCCGACATCCACGCTGCCGCCGCGCGGCTCTCCGGCCTGATCGTCGAAACGCCCTTGATCGAGTCGCTGGAACTCAACAAGCGCTTCGGCGGCCGCATCCTGTTCAAGCCGGAGACGCTGCAGCGCACCGGCTCGTTCAAGTTCCGCGGCGCCTACAACAAATTGTCGACGCTGAGCGAGGAAGAACGCAGCCGTGGCGTCGTCGCTTTTTCGTCCGGAAACCATGCTCAAGGCGTCGCCGCGTCCGCCGCCATGTTCGGCGTCAAGGCGGTCATCGCCATGCCCGCCGACGCGCCGGCGATGAAGATCGCCAATGTCCGCAAAATGGGTGCCGAGGTGGTGCCGTTCGACCGCTTTCGCGACGACCGCATGAGCGTGGTCCGCCCCTATATGGACAAGGGCATGGTGCTGGTGCCGCCCTTCGACGATGCGGCCATCATCTCCGGCCAGGGCACCATCGGCCTCGAACTGATGCGTCAGGCCAAGGCGCTCGGCGCCAGCCTCGACGCGGTCGCCATCCCCTGTGGCGGCGGCGGCCTGTCGAGCGGCATTTCGATCGCCGTCAAGGATGCGTCGCCGGCCACGGCGGTGTGGGCGGTGGAGCCCGAGCATTTCGACGACACCCGCCGCTCGCTGATCGAGGGAAAAAGAGTTTCCAACGAACCCGGCCACAGCTCGATCTGCGACGCGATCCTGACCGCCGAGCCCGGCGCGATCACCTTCGAGATCAACCGCAGGAACCTCGCTGGCGCCATCGCCGTCTCCGACAAAGCCGCCGCACAGGCGATGCGTGACGCCATGGCGCATCTCAAGCTGGTGGTCGAGCCGGGCGGCTGCGTGGCGCTGGCCGCACTTTCATCCGGCGAGATCGAACTGGCGGGCAAATGCGTGGCCGTGGTGCTGTCGGGCGGCAATGTCGATTTCAGCACCTATGCCGAGATCATGGCCGCGGCCTAGACGAAGGGCCGGATGCACCACCCGCTTTCCCGCGCCGACCTGCCTAACGATACCGCCGCTCTCGCCCGCTACCTCATCGGCAAGCTCGTGGTGCGGGAGCTGCCGGGAGGCGTGGTGAGCGGCCGCATCGTCGAGACCGAGGCCTATGTCGTCGGCGATGCCGCCGGCCACGGCTATCGCGGGATAACGCCGCGCAATCGCTCGCTGTTCCTCGGACCCGGACATGCCTACGTCTATCTCGCCTATGGCGTCTCCTGGATGCTCAATGTCTCGAGCGAGGGGCCGGGGACCGGAACCGGCGTCCTCATCCGGGCGCTCGAACCGCTCGACGGCATCCCACTTATGCAGCAGAACCGGGGCGTCGAGCGCCTGCGCGACCTGGCGCGGGGACCGGGACGGCTCGCCCAGGCCTTGCGGATCGACCGTTCGCTGGACGGTCTCGATCTGTGCCGGCAAGGCCCGCTATGGCTGGCAGCCGACGAGCACGAGCCCGGCGATATCGGCCATGGCATTCGGATCGGCATCACCAAGGATGCGGACCGCCCGCTTCGATTTTATGTCAAGGGGAGCCCCTTCGTCAGCGGTCCGAGATCGCTCAACCCTTGACAGCTAATCCAGCGTGCGCCTGAACCGCACCAGCGCGACGCCGGCAAACAAGGCCACGAACGCGACCAGCCAGGCGATCTCCCCCGCCACCGCAGGCAGCTCTGCGCCCTTCAGCATCACCGCGCGGGTGATGCGCAAAAAATGCGTCAGCGGAAAAATCTCGCCGAAGGTCTGCGCCCAGCCTGGCATGCCGCGATAGGGGAACATGAAGCCCGACAGCAGAATCGACGGCAGGAAGAAGAAGAAGGTCAGCTGCAGCGCCTGCATTTGCGTGCGGGCAATGGTCGAGATGGTGTAGCCGAGCAGCACCAGCGCCAGCACGAACACCAGCACGGCGCTGAGCAGCAACGTTATCGACCCGGTGAAGGGGATGGCGAACAGAAGCTTCGACGCCGCCAGCACCACCACCACCTGCACGCCGCCGACCACCAGATAGGGCAGCACCTTGCCCATCATGATCTCAAGCGGGCTCGATGGCATGGCGAGCAGGTTTTCCATCGTGCCGCGCTCGGTCTCGCGCGTCAGCGCGATCGAGGTCATCATCACCATGGTCATCTGCAGGATGACGCCGAGCAGGCCGGGCACGATGTTGTATTGCGAGACGCCTTCCGGATTGTAGCGCCGGTGCACGACGACATCGAGCTGGCCACGCGCGGTTTCCGCCGCGGCCTCCTGCATACCTTGCGCCCTGAGCAGCGCCTGGCCGGCGACGGTGCCCAGCGTCGAGATGGCGCCGCTCGCCACCGCCGGGTCGGTGGCGTCGGCCTCGATCAGGATTTGCGGCTTGTCGCCACGCTCCACCCGGCGGCCAAAATCGGCAGGAATGGTGACGACGAAGGCGACGTCGCCACGCGCCATCAGGAACTCGGCCTCCTCGGCGCTTTGCGCGACATGGTCGAAGCGGTAATAGCCAGTCGTCTGCAGCGCCGACACCATGGCGCGCGTATAGGGGTCGCTGCTCATCGCCACCAGGGCCGCGGGCAGGCTCTTCGGATCGTTGTTGATGGCGTAGCCGAACAGCACCAGCTGGATCAGCGGCACGCCCAGCATCATGGCGAAGGTGATGCGGTCGCGCCGCATCTGGATGAATTCCTTGATCAGCAGTGCCCCCAGCCGGGCGAAGGAGAAGACCGCGTTCATGCCATATTGTCCTTCGAGCCGGACATGAACTGGATGAAAACATCTTCCAGGCTGGTCTCGCCGGGCTGCACGGTGACGCCCTTGTGATCCTTCTCGACATCGGCGAGCGCCTTTTTCAGCGCCGCCGCATCGGAGCCGACGACATGCAGCGTGGCGCCGAACGGCGCCACCTGGTCGACGCCGGGGCGCCCTTGCAGCGCTTGCGCCACCTGGTCGAGCTGCGGTCCCTGCAGCACGAAAGTGGTCAGCCCGGCATTCTCCACCACTTCGGCAACGGTGCCGGTGGTCAGCATCTTGCCGTAGGAGATGTAAGAGATGCGGTGGCAGCGCTCGGCCTCGTCCATATAGTGGGTGGAGACCAGCACGGTCAGTCCGCCGCTGGCGAGGCGATGGATTTCGTCCCAGAACTCGCGCCGCGCTTTCGGGTCGACGCCGGCGGTCGGCTCGTCGAGCAGCAGCAGCTTCGGTTTGTGCATGATGCAGGCGGCCAGCGCCAGGCGCTGCTTCCAGCCGCCCGACAGCGTGCCGGCGAGCTGATTGCGGCGGGTCGAGAGGCCGAGATCCTCCAATGTGCGAGCCACATGCTCCCCTACCGGCTTCAACCGGTAGAGCCGCGCCACGAATTCGAGGTTCTCGCCGATTGTCAAATCCTCGTAGAACGAGAACTTCTGCGTCATGTAGCCGACTTCGCGCTTGATGCGGAGCGACTCGGTGCGGATGTTGAAACCCAGCACCGTGCCTTCGCCCTCATCGGGTGTCAGCAGACCGCACATGATGCGGATGGTCGTTGTCTTGCCGGAACCGTTCGGCCCGAGGAAACCGACGATCTCGCCTTCGGCCACCGTCATCGTTACATGGTCGACGACGGTCTTGTCGCCGAAGCGCTTGACCAGGCCATGAACGTCGATGGCGTTCATTTTGCCGAAGCCGCCAGTTCGACATCGACGATCTGTCCCGGCTTTAGCGCTTGCGCCTCGCCCTCGGGCCGCGCCTCGACGAGGTAGACCAGCTTCTGCCGGTTCTCGAGCGAATAGATCACCGGCGGGGTGAATTCCGGGTCGGGCGAGACATAGCTGACGCGCGCCCTCACATCCGCCCCGCATCCGTCGCAATGGACAGCAAGCAGCGTGCCGACCTTGATCGACGAGAAGGCGGTCTCCGGCACATAGACGCTGAGTTTCACCGCGCCATCCGGCAGCATCGAGATGACGGGCGCGGTCGGCCCGGCAGTGTCGCCGGGGTTGCGGATCACATCGTTGACGCGGCCGGACGAGGGCGCCGCCAGCACCCGCTTCGACAGCCGCCATTGCGCCTGTTCCAGCGCCGACTGCGCCTGCCTGACCTGGTTGTCCGCCGCCTTGATGGTTTCGGGCCGTGCCGGCAGGCCACCGACGGCGAGATTTGCCTCCGCCTGGCCGACCTGCGCATTTGCCGTCTCCAGCGTCGCCGACGCGGTGTCGTAGTCGGCCTGCGTGCCGGTGCCGCGCTTGAACAGATCGGAGGCGCGGTCATAACGGCGCCTGGCGTCGGTGGCTTGCGCGCGGGCCATGTCGACCTCGGCCTTCAGCACCGCGATTTCTTCCGGTCTTTTGCCGACCTGCAGATCGGCAAGCTGCGCCTGCGCCTGGGCGAGAGCTGCCTCGGCCTGGGCGACGGCGATTTTGGCGTCGGCGCTTTCCAGCGTCACCACCGGCGTGTTTGTTACAACGCGATCGCCACGCTTGACCGTCACGGTCTCGACCTGCGCCACCTCGATCGGCGCCAGAAGCACATAATCGCCCTCGACATAACCAACGGCCAGCGGCGCTGCCGGCGTGCAGGCGCCGAACAGCTGGGCCGCGAGCGGCAGGGAACAGAGAAAACTCATCGCTTGCCCTCCTTGCGGGCGGCGGCCTTGCGCGCGCCGAGCATGGCCTCGAGATTGTTGGTGGCGACCGCAACCACCTTGGCGGCTTCCGCGGCGCCGATTTCGCGCCAGCCCATCCGGCGCAGCACCGCCTCGCGGCCGATGCGGAAATAGATGACCTGGCCGATCAGGGTGAAAACGGTGAGCTTGGTGGCCTCGCTCTCGGCCAGCTCGCCGGTCGCCTGTTCCCAGACCTGGCAGAGCCGCCGATGCGTCGGCTCGAACACGCCGGCATAGATGCGGTCGAGCGCGGCCGTGGGATGCGAGAGCTCGCGAAGTACGAATTGTACGATTTCGCCAGCCTCGGGACTCGCGACGATGAACCCCACCATGCGCTCCAGCGCGGCGACCAGCTGCGCCCTGGCGGCCTCGGGGGTGGACGGAGCCGACGCTGGCCCGATCGCCTGTCCGGCAATTGCCTGGATGGTCTCGACGATGTGGTCGGCGGCAGCCGCGCGCAGCCCTTCCTTGCTGCCGAAATGATAGGCGATGGAGCCGATGTTAGCCTTCGCCTCCGCAGCGATCTCGCGCGTCGAGGTGCCGTCGAAGCCCTGCCGTCCGAACAGTTTGAGCGCGGCCAGCACAAGTGCGGCGCGCGTCTGCTCAGCGGGCGATGTCTCCTGGCGGGGCGCTTTATTCGGTGCGGCTTTGATCATGTTGATCTATTTAATCAATCGATTGATTAAAGTCAAACTGATTCTCTGTGGCGGCTTGCCATGTCGAGCCGCAGGCGCTTTAGTGCGTGGCCATGGGCAAGGAAGTCGAGCGCAAGTTCCTGGTCTCCAGCGCCGGGTGGCGTAATCTGGCCGAGGCGGATATCCGCATTCGCCAGTTCTATCTTGCCGCAGCCCCTGGCCGCACCGTGCGCGTGCGCATCAGCGACGGTAGCTCGGCGAAACTGACGCTCAAATTCGGTAGCCGCGCCCGCGAGCGCGACGAATACGAGTATACGATCCCGCTGGCCGATGCCGAGGAGATGCAGGCCTTCGCCATCGGACATGTCATCGAGAAGACACGGCACCATGTTAGGCATCGCGGCTATCTCTACGAAGTGGATGTTTTCGGCGGGATTCTTGGCGGCCTTGTGGTGGCCGAGCTCGAGACGCCGGAGGATGTACCTGACGAAATGCTGCCTGATTGGCTCGGCCGCGAAGTGACCGGCGAGCAAAGGTTTTACAACGCGTCGCTCGCCCTTGGGGGGATTCCGGAGATCGCCGCATGAGTTTTCGCATCGACCCGCGCCTGCCGCTGACCGGCGAGGTCAGGCGCATCCTTGGCGAGGAGATCGCCAAGGCGCTTGCCCATCTGGCCGTCGCACACGACCGGCCGGAGCAAGCGCTGCACAAATGCCGCAAGCGGCTGAAGAGCGCGCGTGCCTTGCTGCGCCTTGTCCATTCCGGCAACGAAACGTTTTGCCAGACCGAAAACCAGTGCTACCGTCAGGTGGCGGCCCTGCTTGCCGGCCCCCGCGAAGCGACCGCGCTGGTCGAGACCATCGACCGGCTGGCAGCGGCCTTCCCTGAGCAAGTTGCCGGCGGCGGCCTCGACAGCGTGCGCGACCGGCTTGTCACCCGCCAGCATGAAATGCATGCCGGTGCCGGCCTCGACGCGGCAATCGGCGCGGCGACCGCCGCCTGCGAGGAAGGCCTGGTGCGGATAGAGCGGCTGCTGCTCCCAGATTTGCCCGAACATGCCGCCGACGTGCTTGCCGACGGCGCCCGCAAGACCTTACGCCGCGCCAGGAAGGCGCTGGACAGAGCGGGTTCGCGTGGCGAAGCAGAGGATTTCCACGATCTGCGCAAGGCGGCAAAGACCCATTCGATGCATCTGTCGCTGCTCGGCCGGCTGTGGCCGACGCCGATCAAGGTGCGGCGCAAGGCGGTCGACGAACTGGGCGAAAAACTCGGCGAACTGCACGATGTCTTCGTCATGCGCGCGCTGCTCGAAGCCGACGGCGAGCCGCTTGGCGATGCGCAGGACACCAAGCTTCTCGGCAAGCTGTTGAAGCGCTCGGAAAAGAGCCTGAAGAAGGCCTGTCTCGCCGGGGCTGCCGAACTGTTCGGCGACAGCCCCAAGCGCTCGACAAAGAAACTCGCCCGCAATGCACGCGATGATCTGGCCGGCCCGGCGCCCCTCGAAGACGCGACCGTCGGCTGACGCTGGCCCTCCCCCGCCTGCTCGTGCTAGTCACGCTCTACCATGACCGCGCCTCGCGACACGCTTCTCGACCGGCTTGGCCGCTGGCTTGCCGGCCGGCTGCAGGATGAATCATCGGGCTATGAGCCCTACACGCCATCCGATGCCGAGACGCTGCGGCGCACGCTCGAGCCCGGCGACATCCTGCTTGTCGAGGGCAACCAGAAGATCTCGGCGGTGATCAAGTACCTGACGCAATCAACCTGGTCGCATGCGGCCTTCTATGTCGGTGATGCCTTGCCCAAACCGCCGGACGGATCGGAACGTCCCCGCCTGATCGAGGTGACGCTCGGCGAAGGCTGTGTCGCCGTGCCGCTGTCGCGCTACCACACCTATAACACCCGCATCTGCCGGGCGAGCGGGCTGGCGCCGGAGGATCGCGACCATGTCGTCGCCTTCATGATCGGCAAGCTCGGCCTGAGATACGATCTCAAGAACATTTTCGACATGCTGCGCTTTTTCATGCCGACGCTGCCCGTTCCGGTGCGCTGGCGCCGCCGCATGCTGGCTTTCGGCTCTGGCGATCCAACGCGCGCCATCTGCTCGACGCTGATCGCCGAAGCTTATGGCGAGATTCGCTATCCGATCCTGCCCGAGATCACCCGCGCGCCCGGCCGCGCCTCGGCGCAGTCGAACTATTCGCGCAGGGAAATCCTGCACATCCGCCATCACTCGCTCTACACGCCGCGCGACTTCGACCTGTCGCCCTTCTTCCGGATCGTCAAGCCGACACTGGAATACGGTTTCGACTACCGGGCAGTGACCTGGGAGGACAGGGCAAGCACAGACGCCGCAGCCGCAACGGCTGGCGCTATAGCCTCAGACACGTGATGGCTTTCGGCCATGGGGCAAGACATGGCGCCCTGGCCGAGGCGCAGGCGTTTCACATGGCAGCTTAAATCACGCCGAAACCGCAACAGCGGCCTGGTTTTCGGCTCTGTGTTCGACCCAGACATGGACCGGTTCGTCCCGGCCGCGGATGCTCACCGGTCCATGATCGCGCGCATTCAACTGTGTCGTGGGCGATTCCGCCTTCGCGGCCTCGATCAGTCGTGACCCAAAGCAAATATTCGCCTGAAGCTCGCGGCAAAGCGCCTGCAAACGGCTGGCGACGTTGACGGTGTCGCCCACCACCGCGAAGGACAGATTGCGCTCGCTGCCGACCGCGCCGATGACGACTGCGCCATATTGCGCACCGATCCGAACGTCCAGCTGTGGGTATCCCCTGGACACTCGCTGTACATTCCAGTCTTCGAGAGCGGCGATCATCGCTTCGGCGCACTGGATGGCCCGGGTCGCATCGTCGTGGCTGGCTTGCGGAACCCCGAATGTCGCCATGATGCAATCGCCGATATAGTTATCGACAGTGCCATGGTGGTCGAAAACGACCTGCTCCATGCGCCGGTGGAACTGACGCAGAAGTTCGAACACCGCCTCGGCCGGATGATCCTCGGAATAGTGCGTGAAGCCGACAATGTCGGCGAACAGCACCGCGATATCCTGCCGGCGGACCGGGCCGAAGGGCTCGTCGTCAGTGGCGAGCTGGTCGACGACATTGGGCGAAAAGTGCCGGGCGAGATTGGCGCGGGCGCGCTCTGCCTTGACATAGTCATCCGACAGATGTCGGGAGCGCGAGACGACCAGCGCCATGATCGCGCCGATGATCAGCACGATCAACACATTGGTCGCCTGTGCGAATGTGTCGACGAAATTGGGGTTGAGATAGAGGTTCAGTCGCTCCGTCAGCGGCATCGAATAGAGGTTCGTCGCCGGAATGACGGTTTCCGGACGAGAAATCACCCATCCTACGCCGATCGTCCACGTCAAGGCCGCGAGCGCGCCGAGATAGAGCGCCAATCGTGTCGAAAGGGTCAGCGCGCCAAGGCATACGAAAATCAGCAGGAATTTGAAGCTGCCCTCGCGCAGTTGCATCGCGGCCGGCCCGACCTCATTGGAAAACGGGTTGGGCGTTACCAGCAGGACGGTCAACAGAATGATGTCCAGCGTACCGACGAGGTAGCCGATCCACCATCGCGCCGTGCTGCGACGGCGCGCAAAGAGAAACTGGATCAGGCCGACGAGCTGGAACAGCACGAGGCCCGCGAGCACGAAGAGCAACGCGGCATCCCAGGTGCTGATCAATGAGAAGAAGCAGGAGATCACGGCAAGCGATGCGGTACGCGCCCAGAACTGCAATGCAACACCCTGGCGTTCCGCGCGCTCGCGCAAATTCTTCAGGCGCGAATAGCGGCGAAGTTCAAGTGTTGGCGCTGTCGGCATGGGATCACTTCGATTCATGGGGACGGTCATGCGGTCTGGCAAATCAGTGCGCGAACTCTATCACGAATGTGGGTTTCATTTTTGAAGCACTGGCTGCGCCGTCGCGGGGATGTCACCTCCCTAAAAATGCCCTCAGCCGCCTCAACACCAGATCCGGAGCTTCAAGCTGAGGCAGGTGGCCGACGCCAGGCAATGTTTCGAACGACGCCTGCGGGATCAGCGCATGAAGCGCTTTGCCCCGCGCCAGCGGAATCCATGGATCGTCCTCTCCCCAGAGTATCTTTACCGGACAGCGTATGCCCCCGAACATCGGTTCGATTTCGGCGGTATATCTTTCATCGGCTTGCGCGAACTGGCGATAGAAACTCGCGCGCCCGTTCTCGGAAAGCCATGGCTCGACAAGCTTCTCGAAATCTCCGGAATCGATGTCGTTCACGATGGCTCCCTTGATGTAGGCCTCTACGACCGCTCTGTGGATATGCGGTGGCAGGCCCAGAAAGGCATCCACATGGCGACCGACATGATCGAAGAACTCCGATCCCCAAGGGCGCATCGCGACAACGTTCATCAGCAGATACCGGTCGAAGTCGCAGCCATGCAGCAAATGCGCCCGTAGCGTCGTCGCTCCACCCATATCGTGGGCGATGACGATCGGACGGTCGATATCCCAAGACGCAAGCATCTCGGCGAATATCTTTGCCTGCACATCGAGCGACGTGCGCTGCCCCGCGTCTTTCTCGGACTGCCCGTATCCGGGCATATCATACCAATGGACGCGATACCGCTCTGCAAGGTCCGGGATAATCCGATGCCACGAGAACGAAGACCACGGCCAACCATGAGCCAGCACGAGTGCAGGCCCGCTACCCAGTCGACCCGCTGCCACTGTGCCCGCGGATGTTTGCACGGTCTCATCGAGTTTCCACGACATGCAAATACTCCTCCCGGTATCCGGATTGGGGGTACCAACGCCGCATTTCAATCATCAAGCTGGCAGCGGCCGCTTCGCAGCCTCGGCGCGCGCGCCGGCATCGCGCGGATGCGGGCCGATCGGCATGATCGCCGGGAACGGCGTTGCACCAAAGGCAAACGTCCATTTGTAGCCGGTCAGCCCGTCTTCCGGCGTCGTGTGCTGGTCGTGGTGGGCGAGCAGCTTGACGCGCTCGGCCAGGTCCTCGGCCTCGCGCTTGACCATCTCCGCCGTCTCCGGCCGCATGCGCCTGGAGAACGAGACAAAGGTCGCTTCCCGCTCCAGATGGGTGATCGCCCAACCGATGAAGTTCTTGTTGGTCATCTCGAACAATGACCTGAGCGGTCCTTCGAAATTCCACTGGATGGGCGTTTCAACCAGCAGCCGGGCCGACAGCCCGCTGCCCAGCGCAATCAGGCCGAGCGCTTCGAGATCGCGCAGATAGAGGAACATCGAGGCTTCGCTCAGCCCTTGCGAGCGCATCACGCCTTCGGGGGTGAACTTCTCCGACAGCATGACGAAGATGAACAGCAGCGCCGGCCGTCCGGCCAGCTTGCGCTCGATCTCCGGCGCGATGCGGTTGACCGGCCCCGGTCCCCTGTTCATCGAGCCGAGCACGTTTTCCAGCTCGACGCCGGCGGCAGCGCAGATCTCCACCAGCCGGTCGAGCTTGCAGTTGCGCTCGTGGAAGATGCGCTTCACGGTCGGCTCGGAAACGCCCATGCGCTCGGCGAGGTCGCGATAGGTGACGCCCTTGGCCTTCAGCGTCCGCTTCAGCGCCTCGAAGATCAGTCCGTTCATGGGATGCACCTATTTCGCATCATTTGGTATCGGGTTTCGATACTAGTGGCAATCTGCCTTCCAGAAAAGTATCAAAGTCTCTAGCTCTCCGCTCGTCATCACAGGAGACCTGGCCATGAAAACCCTCATCACCTCGATTTGTGTCGCCGCCTTCGGGATCGCGCTAGCACCGACCGCACAGGCTGGTGAAGTCTGGCGCGCTTCCGGCTTCCAGCAGCCGGAATCGGCGCTGTTCGACGCCACCAACAACCGCATCATCGTTTCCAACATCGTCGGCAATCCCGGTGAAGCCGACGGCAACGGTTATCTCTCGGTGTTGTCTGCGGACGGCAAGGTCGTCGCCCAGCACTGGACCGACGGCATGGATGCACCGAAGGGCTCGGCGATCTCCGGCGGCAAGCTCTACGTCGCCGACATCACCAAGATGCGCGTCGTCGATCTCGCCAGCGGCAAGCTCGTCTCGACCATCGATGTGCCCGGCGCCGTTTTCCTCAACGACGTGACGTCAGACAGTTCGGGCAAGGTGTATGTCACCGACATGCTGGCCGATGCGATCTACCGCATTGACGGCGACAAGCCTGAACTGTTCGTGAAGGATGCGAAGCTCGCCTCGCCCAACGGCGTCTTCGCCGAAGGCGACCGGCTGATCGTGGCGTCCTGGGGCAAGGGCATCAAGGCCGATTTCAGCACCGCCGAGCCCGGCGGATTGCTGTCGGTCGACCTCGCCAGCAAGGCGATCACGCCGCTGCCCGGGGCACAAAACTTCGCCGACCTCGACGGGGTCGTCGCCATCGGCGACAGCATCTACGCCACCGCCTACATGACCGGCACGCTCTATCGCTACAAGGTCGGCGGCACGCCGGAAGCAGAAGTGCTGTTCAAGCCGGGCAGCGCCGATATCGGCACCGACGGCGCGTCGGCGATCTATGTGCCGCTGATGAACGAAGGTGAGATCGCAGCGATGAGTCTCGACTGAGGCCGCACACTTGCCGGCTCAGCCAGCGGATGCCTCTTTGAGCTGCGCCTGCGCGTCCCGGATCGAAGCGGCAAAGGTCACCAGCGGCCGCTTGACGCCGTGGGTGATCAGCATGCGCCGCGTCTGCGGCGAGGCGCCCGATATGATGAAACGAACGCCGGCGCGCTTCGCCTTGTGCGCCGCGCCCTCGATGACATTGGCCGCGGTGGAATCGAAGAACGGCACCGCCGAGCAATCGAGGATGAAGTTCTTGCGCTGGTCGGCGATGCGGTCGAGCACCGTGCCGACGGTCGAGGCGGCACCGAAGAAGAAGGCGCCGGAGATGCGATAGACGACGGTGTCGGCATCGCTGGCTTCGCTGGAATCGTAAGTGCCAGTGGTGTCGGCGACGTCCTCCGGTACCAGCGACTGATCCGCCTCGACGGCAATCGACTTGGCCATGCGGTCGATAAACAGGATCGAGCCCAGCGCGAAGCCGACAACGATGCCTTCGGTCAGGTCCCGGAACACAACGATCAGGAAAGTCGCCACCAGCACCAGCGCGTCGCCGCGCGAAGCCCGCAGCAATGTGAGAAAGGCTTGCTTCTCGAACATGTTCCAGCAGACCACCGCCAGTACGCCGGCAAGGGCGGCAAGCGGGATGTAGCTGGCAAGCGGCGCCGCCACCAGCATCAGCGCCAGCAGGATCGCCGAGTGAACCATGCCCGAGACCGGCCCGTGCGCGCCGGCCCGCACATTCGTCGCCGTGCGGGCAATGGTGCCGGTGGCGCAGATGCCACCGAACATGGCAGAGGCGATGTTGGCAAAACCTTGCGCCACCAGTTCGCAGTTGGAACGGTGCCGGCGTCCGGTCATGCCGTCGGCGACCACTGCCGACAGCAGCGATTCGATCGCTCCGAGCAAGGCAAAGGCGATGGCGTCCGGCAGCACGTCGATCATCCTGTCCAGGCTGATCGGCGGCAAGGCCGGGACTTGCAGGCTGCGCGGGATGCCGCCGAAACGCGTGCCGATCGTTTCGGCCGGCAGCGCCAGCAGCGCCGCCACGAACGAGGCCAGTGCGATGGCGATCAGCATCGCCGGCCATTTCGGCCGCCAGCGCTTCAGGAAGGCGATGGTGGTGATGGTCAGTGCCGCCACGAAAGTCGCCGCAACGTTGATCGTGCCAGCCGCTTCGCCAAGCGCGATCAGCTTGGGCACGAAAGGTCCCGGCTCCTTGCCGGGCAAGGTCAATCCGAACAGTTCGGCGATCTGGCCGGAAAAGATGATGACCGCAATGCCGGCGGTGAAGCCGACCGTCACCGGATAGGGGATGAACTTGATATAGGTCCCGAGGCGGAGGTAGCCGATGGCAAGCAGGAAGACGCCCGCCATCATCGTCGCCAGCAGCAGACCGTCGACGCCAACGCGCGCCACTGTAGCCGCCACCTGCACGATGAAGGCGCCGGCCGGGCCGCCGATCTGGAACCGGCTGCCGCCGAGCGCCGAAATGATGAAGCCGCCGATGATCGAGGTGTAGAGGCCGCGCTCCGGCGTCACACCCGAAGCGATGGCGATCGCCATCGACAGCGGCAGCGCGACAATGGCAACCGTCAGGCCGGACATGACGTCGGCCTTGAATTGCGGCAGGCGGTAACCTTCGCGCCAGACCGTCACCAGTTTCGGCGTGAACAGCTCCGAAAATGTCGGCTTCGCCAGGTGATGGGCCGGTCGATGCACTGCCCGCCGTGTCTGATCCATGGACTGCCTTCCGCTTGCGTGAAGGCGGCGGGATCGTCGGCAGGACTGTCGGCGGTCGCCGTCGCGACTGTATGCCGGCTCAGCCTTGCGGGTTCGGCGGCGCGACCGGCTTGAGGCGCACGCCCCGGCCGCCGCGCTCGCTGGTCTGGTTCTCGCCGATCAGCTCCACCCCGGCCTCGTCGAGAGCCTGGATGACCTTCATCAGCGTATCGACCACGCCCCTGACCACGCCGTCGCTCGCTTCCATGCGTTGGATGGTCGGAAGCGAAACCCCGGCGCGCTCGGCGAGCGTCTTCTGATCGATGCCGGCCAGCGCCCTCGCGGCGCGCATCTGCGCGGCAGTGATCATCGACCGGAACCCCCGTCTGAGTCTGCGGTTTCCACGTATAATACAATCATTATGATGTTTCAACCATCATGAAGCATATATGAAACATGATCCGTCTGTGGAGTCGGATGGCGGGAAACGGGATAAGCATGCTGCGCTAACGGGTTGATCGACCGGCTGATCTGATTGTCGCCCCGCGCCATCAGTCTTTCAGGTCGCTATCACTATCCGCCACCGCGTACCGCCGCTGCAGCAGCCGCGCCGCCAGCCAGCACAGCATTGCCCAGGCGAAGCCCGCGCACCAGCCGGCGAGCACGTCGGAAGGCCAGTGGACGCCGAGATAGACGCGGCTGACGCCGACCAGCAGCGTCGTCAGAACCGCTAGGCAGAGCACGAAGATCTTGGTCGTACGTCCCGGCAGAAAGCCCGCCGCCAGCGAGCCGAGTGTCAGATAGGTCACTGCCGAGACCATGGCATGGCCGCTTGGAAACGACAGCGACGTCTCTGTGACGAGGTGCGAGACGAGGTCCGGGCGCGGCCGGTCGACGCCGGCTTTCAACAGGCTGGACAGCGCCTGGCCGCCGGCCACCGCCACAAGGATGAACAGCGCCGTTCCTGCCTTGCGGATCAGCAGGAGGTAGACGATCACCGCCGCCACGATCAGCACCAACACCGCCGAGCTGCCGAGGCTGGTTATGTCGCGCATCGCGCCGTGCAGCCAGAGCGGGCCGAGCGGAACGTCGGAATGGCCGGTTTGGCGGAAGGCGAGCAGGATCTCGGTATCGAACGCATGCGGGGTGGTGTCGCGCGCCACCTCCATCAGTTCCTCGAACCCCCAAAGCCCGCCGGCAATGATCAGCCCGGCGAGCAGCACCGGAAACTCGATCCAGTTGGTGAGGGTGCGGAGGGCAGTCTTCATTGTACTATAGCCGTCCCTGCAGATAGGGCCCGAGCGTGATCAGCGCCACGGCAGCAATAGCCAGGACGATGCCGGTCGCCTGCAAGGTATTGACGCGTTCGCCGAAGAACACCAGCGCCACGACATTGACCGACACCAGCTGGATCACCGCCGACAGGCTGAACGACACCGACATGCCGAACTCGCGGACCAGCCGCAGCATGATCAGATTGCCCAGCGTATAGAGCGCCAGCGTCACCAGGATTTTGCCAAGGCTCGGCGCCAGCCCCCATTGCTTGGCCGCGGTTGCCGCCAGCAGGAAGATCACCGTCGAAATGACGAGCTGCGCCAGTCCCCAGAAGCTCACTTTGTCCCTCGCTGCCGTTTGTGGCAGCCCTTGTTCCGCAAGCGCGCCGGCACGTCAAGCGAACTGCAGCGGAACGTGCCCGGCCGGCGGCGAGAGATGGCCGGGTGGGTGGCAGCCGGATCGTGGTCTGATTGCCAACGCTCGAGCCGGATTTATCCGAATCCAGGCGACTGCTCCGCTCAAGCCTCGGGAAAGATTGGACATTTAAACACGGCGCCCTAGGTCTTCTGGAGGAGGCTGCCATGCCGAAGTCTGTTTATGACCGGGGCCTGCTCAGGCCCGATGATATTGCCAAGCTGCAACGTGTGTTCGACGAGGCCTGTAGCAGGCGCGACCTGCATCCCGATTCGACCGAGGCGCGCGAACTCGCGCTAACTGTGCTGGCCCTGCACAATGCCGGCATGGTCGAGGAGGACATGCTGATTGAAGCCGTCGGTTTCCGCCGGCTGGAGCCAAAATCGGCCTGAGGCCGCGAAGACGGCCCTTGGCCTAGCCGGCACGCTGCCAAGCGCGTCGGCCGCTGCCAGTCCTGCCGCTCCGGCGCCGATGACGATCACCGTCTCGTCGGCCCCTTTCGGCCCCGAGACGATGGGCATCGTTTCGCTTGTCGTTGCCGCCATTCGGTCGAGATTCCCTTTTAGCTGCGCCATGGGGACCCGTCCTGTAGGGCACGTCCTATATGGCACAGGGGCAATATGATCGATAATGAGGTCGCGTCAATGCGACTGATTCGAGGCCTCGGGGGCAGGCCTCTGTTATCATCGGCACGCGGAAGCTCGACCATGCCCTCCTTGCGTATCTTTCTCGACAGACTGCTGGAGGGCGCCGCAGCCAAGGTGCCGCGCCAGGATTTATCGCATGTCGAGCGGCTGGCGCTGGTCCGCCGGCACGGCGACTTCTCGCTGGCCTATTCGACCGCCGTGCAGCAGAAACTCTCTTATTTCGGCGACACCGACGGCTACATCGCCTTCGGCACCAAGATGAAGCACCATTTCGCGCTCGGCGATCCGGTGGCCCATCCGTCCGACCGGGCCGACTATATCAGACGCTTTGTCGAAGCCGCCGACAGCCCATGGTTCGTGCAGATCGGCGAGCCGACGGCGCGCGTGCTGTCCGGACTCGGCTATCAGGTCAACCGCCTCGGCATCGACACGCGGCTGGAGCTTCCCGCGCACAACTTTTCCGGCAAGCGCAACGAAACCGTGCGCTATTCCGAGCGCTGGCTGTTGAAGAAGGGATTTTCCTTTGGCGAGGGAGCGGTCTACCTCGACGAGGTTCAGCGCCTGTCGCAGAACTGGCGGGCCGACCGCATCGTCAAGCGCTGGGAGATGGCCTTCCTCAACCGCCCCTTTTCCGATCATCTCGGCATCGATATGCGCCGTTTCGTGCTCTACAGCCCGGAAGGCGAGCTTGTCGCCTTGCTCGATTTCGATCCGCTGTTCAGGGACGGCAAGGTGATCGGCTATACCACCTCGTTCAAGCGCAAGCACATCGATGCCTCGCCGCATGCCGAAATCGGGCTGACCAAATTCGCCGTCGACCGCTTTCGCGGCGAGGGCATTTCCGTCGTCACGCTCGGCCTGTCGCCGATGCTCGACGTCGGGATCAATGAATTTGCCGAATCGAGCTTCTGGCGCAACGCCTTCGAGCGCGCCTATGAATCGCCCTGGGTCAACCGCAGCAAGTTCAACCTCAAGGGCCAGGCGGCGTTCAAGCGCCGCTTCCACGGCGTCGAGGAGCCGACCTACATCGCCTTTCGCAAGGGCACGCTGGTCGAGATGCTGGGGCTGCTGCGCCTGATCAAGGCGGTCTAGCAAGATCCGTGGCGGCCAGCTCGGCCGATCTGCCCTCGGCAAAACGTAGATTTGACCGGCGCCATAGGCGATTGCCCAGGGCGGAGGGGGTCAGTTGCGCAGCCGGTAGCCGGTCCTGAATATCCAGGCGACGATGGCGATGCAGATGGCCAGGAACACCACGGTCATGCCGAGGCTGACGCCGACCGAGACGTCCGACTTGCCGTAAAAGCTCCAGCGGAAGCCGCTGATCAGGTAGACGACCGGATTGAACAGCGTCACCGTGCGCCAGGCCTCGGGCAGCATGTTGATCGAATAGAAGCTGCCGCCGAGGAAGGTCAGCGGCGTGATGATCAAAAGCGGCACCAGCTGCAGCTGCTCGAAGCTTTTCGCCCAGATGCCGATGATGAAACCGAACAGGCTGAAGGTCACCGCCGTCAGCACCAGGAAAGCAAGCATCCAGAATGGATGCTGGATATGCAGCGGCACGAACAGCGAGGCCGTCGCCAGGATGATGAGGCCGAGGATGATCGACTTGGTCGCGGCGCCGCCGACATAGGCGATGACGATCTCCAGATAGGACACCGGCGCCGACAGAAGCTCGTAGATCGAGCCGACGAATTTCGGGAAATAGATGGCGAAGGAGGCGTTGGAGATCGACTGCGTCAACAGCGACAGCATGATCAGGCCGGGGACGATGAACGCGCCATAGCTGATACCGTCGATCTCGGTGATGCGCGAACCGATGGCCGAGCCGAAGACGACGAAATAGAGCGATGTCGAAATCACCGGGGAGACGATGCTCTGCAGCACGGTGCGGAACGCGCGCGCCATCTCGACCCGGTAGATCGCCCATACTGCACGAAAATTAGGGGCTGCGCGAAAATTCATGGCTCTTGCCTCAGCAGATTGACGAAGATCTCCTCGAGCGAAGAATTTTGCGTGTCCATGTCGCGGAACTGGATGCCGGCCGCTTCGAGCTCGCGCAGCAGCGAAGCGACGCCGGGGCGTTCGCTCTGATTGTCATAGGTGTAGGTCAGCTGCGTGCCATCCGGCGAGAGTTCCAGCTTATAGTGCGAGAAGTTGTCTGGAATGGCGGTGAGGGTGTTACGCAATTCCACGATCAGGCGTTTGCGGCCAAGCTTGCGCATCAGCTCGGCCTTGCCCTCGACCAGGATGATCTCGCCGCGGTTGATGACGCCGACGCGGTCGGCCATCGCCTCGGCCTCCTCGATGTAATGCGTGGTGAGGATGATGGTGACGCCGTCGTCGCGCAGCCGGCGCACCATCGCCCACATGTCCTGGCGCAGCTCGACATCGACGCCGGCGGTCGGCTCGTCGAGGAACAGCACGCGCGGCTCGTGTGACAGCGCCTTGGCGATCATCAGCCGGCGCTTCATGCCGCCCGACAGCGTGATCGCCTTGGCGTCCTTCTTGTCCCACAGTGAGAGGTCGCGCAGAACTTTTTCGACGAAGCCCGGATTGGGCGCCTTGCCGAACAGGCCGCGGCTGTAATTGACGGTTGCCCAGACGCTCTCGAAGGCGTCGATGGTCAACTCCTGCGGCACCAGCCCGATCAGGCTGCGCGCGGCGCGGTAGTCTCTGGTGATGTCATGGCCGTCGACAGTCACCGTGCCCGTCGAGCGGTTGACGATGCCGCAGACGATCGAGATCAGCGTCGTCTTGCCGGCGCCGTTCGGCCCCAGCAGCGCGAAGATCTCGCCGCGCTCGATGCCGAGGTTGATTTCCTTCAGCGCCTTGAAGCCGGTGGCGTAGGTCTTGGTGACGCCGGAAATCGAAATGATGGAGGGCGAATTCGTGGAAGACATGAGGCGGGGAACGACTGCTTGAAAGGGATTTTTATTGCGCTGAATGTCGGTGCGCACGGCCGGAAGTCAATGCCGCTGCTGACAAATGTGGACAGACGTTCCCTTTTCGTCGTTTCGCCAAGATGTAGCCGAGGGGCACTGACGGTTCGGCCCGATCTGCTGCGACAACGCGCCCCGCGTGGCGCCACGCCGCTTTGACCGGGCTGGGCTTCCGCCCTATTGTTCAACCACAAACAGCAGCCGGAGCCCGCCATGGACCCGCTCATCCTGTCGCGAATGCAGTTCGGGGCGAACATCTCGTTCCACATCCTGTTTCCGACCATCACGATTGCGCTTGGCTGGGTGCTGCTGTTCTTCAAGCTTCGCTACAACGCCACCAACGATTCCGCCTGGATGCGCGCCTATTTCACCTGGGTGAAGGTGTTTGCGCTGTCCTTCGCCATGGGCGTCGTCTCGGGCGTCACCATGAGCTTTCAGTTCGGCACCAACTGGCCGGGCTATATGGAAACGGTTGGCAACATCGCCGGGCCGCTGCTCGCCTACGAGATCCTCACCGCCTTCTTCCTCGAGGCGGCCTTCCTCGGCATCATGCTGTTCGGCTTCCGCCGCGTGTCGAACCGCGTCCACACGCTGGCCACCGTGCTGGTCGCCGGCGGCACCACGCTATCCGCCTTCTGGATCATCGCGCTGAACTCCTGGATGCAGACGCCGGCCGGCTTCGAGATGATCGACGGCAAGGCGCATCCGGTCGACTGGTGGGCGATCGTCTTCAACCCGTCCATGCCCTATCGCCTGACGCACATGCTGCTCGCCTCGGGGCTCACCGTCTCGTTCCTGATCGCCGGCCTGTCGGCGCTGCGCTATCTCAGCGGCGACCGCTCGGAATCGATGTGGAAGGCGCTGCGCACCGGCGTCTTCACCGCCGCCATCCTGATCCCGATCCAGATCTTTGCCGGCGACCAGCACGGGCTCAACACGCTGGAGCACCAGCCGCAGAAGATCGCCGCTATGGAGGCCAACTGGAACACCGGCCCCAACGTGCCGCTGGTGCTGTTCGCCTGGCCGGATGAGGCGACGAAGGAAAACAGGTTCGAGGTCGCCATTCCCGATGGCGCCAGTGTTGTGCTGCGGCACTCGACCAGCGGCATCGTACCGGGGCTGAACGACTATCCCGGCCTCCATCCGCCGGTTCTTCCGTTGTTCTGGGGCTTTCGCATCATGGTCGGCACCGGCATTTTGATGCTGATCGTCTCATGGTCGGCGACCTTCTTCCTCAAGCGCCGCCACAGCCTGCCGAGGCCGCTGGCCATGCTGATGGTGCCGATGGCGCTGTCCGGCTGGCTGGCGACGCTCGCCGGCTGGTACACGACCGAGATCGGCCGCCAGCCCTGGCTGGTCACCGGCGTGTTGAAGACGGCCGATGCCGTCGGCCCGGTTGCCGGCAGCCATGTCGCGCTGACGCTTGCCGTCTATCTCATCCTCTATCTGCTTTTGCTGATCGCCTATCTCGGCGTGCTGGTCCACCTGGCGTTGAAGGCGGCCAAGGATGGCGACACCTCGCCGCTGCCGGGCGTGATGAAGACGGCGATGTCGCAACCGGCCGCGGGGGAGTGACATGAGCTTCGACTGGCCAACCGCGCTCCCGCTCATCTTCGCCGGCCTGATGGGCCTCGCCATCCTGATCTATGTCATCCTCGACGGTTTCGATCTCGGCATCGGCATCCTGTTCTCGGTCGCCGAAGATGCGGAACAAGACACGATGATCGCCGCCATCGGACCGTTCTGGGATGCCAACGAGACCTGGTTGGTGCTGGCTGTCGGCCTGCTGCTGGTCGCCTTCCCGATGGCGCATGGCGTCATCCTCACCGCGCTCTATCTGCCGGTCTTCGTGCTTTTGGTCGGTCTCATCCTGCGCGGCGTCGCCTTCGATTTCCGCGCCAAGGTGCCGGCGGGCAAGAAGCATCGCTGGAACCGCATCTTCTTCCTCGGTTCCATCATCGCCTCGCTGGCGCAAGGCTATATGCTCGGCGTGTACGTGCTTGGCCTCGACGTCGGCCTTGGCGGCATCGCCTTCGGCGCGCTGGTGGCGCTGTGCCTGTCGGCGGCCTACGCGGCGATGGGCGCCGCCTGGGTGATCTACAAGACAGAAGGCGAGTTGCAGAAGAAGGCGGTGGCCTGGCTGCGCACGGCGCTTGTGCTGACCGCGCTCGGCATGGCCGCGGTGTCGCTGGCCACGCCCTTCGCCAGCCCGCGCATCTTCGCCAAATGGTTCGACTGGCCCGAAATGCTCTATCTGTCGCCGCTGCCGATCCTGTCGGCGCTGCTGTTCCTGTGGCTGTGGCGGCAGACCTTCCATCTGCCCAAGCAAGACGACCGCCATGCGCTCAGGCCGTTCCTGACGCTGGCCACCATCTTCGCCCTCGGCTTTGCCGGGCTTGCGTGGTCGTTCTACCCGTTCGTGGTGCCCGACAGGCTGACCATCTGGCAGGCGGCCTCGGCAACGGAAAGCCTCGCCGTGATACTGGCCGGCGTCGTTGTCGTCCTGCCGATCATCATCTTCTATTCGTTCTACGCGTATCGCGTGTTCGGCGGGAAGGCGACGGATCTGAGGTATGATTGAGGGGGTGAGGAGCGTCTTGGTGTTTAGGCAAAGCCCCATGACTTCGTCATCCTAGGGCGGAGCAAGGAGCGAAGCGACGCGGCGCAGACCCTAGGATCCATGCCGTGACGTTTGCCCTGGAACGCAGCGGATCAGAATGGCGCTTGTGCGCGCACCGACCCTTGTTACCCTGAGCCATGACCGGCTATGTCTACATGACCGCAAGCCAGAAACGCGGCACGATTTACATCGGCGTCACCAACGATCTTGGCCGCCGAATGCCGGAGCACAAATCCGGCCAGGGTGCAGGCTTCACCAGCCGCTACGGCGTGCAGCGGCTGGTCTGGTACGAGGAATACTTTGACATCACCGATGCCATCCAGCGCGAGAAGTCGCTGAAGCGGTGGCCTCGACAGTGGAAGATCGATCTGATCGAAAAGGCCAATCCCGAGTGGTTTGAGCTCTTCCGTGGGACAGGCTGGTAGCCGCCCGGTTTTTTGCACCCCCGGAGCACTGCACGGCGGGCGCGGCATGGATCCTAGGGTCTGCGCTGCGTCGCTTCGCTCCTTGCTTCGCCCTAGGATGACGAAGGTTGGGGAGCGTCGCGACCCGTGCTCCCAAGCCCACCCCTCAGCTCTTGCTCCCCGCCAGCACCAGCACCGGCTTGTCGCTGTACAGCGCCGGGAACAGCGACTTCAAATTCGCCACCTTGGGCAGGTCGTTGTAGACGATGTATGGGTAGGTCGGGTTCAGCGTCAGGAAGTCCTGGTGATATTCCTCGGCCGGATAGAAGGTTTTGCCGGTTTCCAGTGTGGTGACGATCGGTTTCGAAAATACCTTGGCCTGGTCGAGCTGGGCGATGTAGCTCTGGGCGATCTCCTGCTGTTCGCCATTCTCGGCAAAGATGGTCGAGCGGTACTGGGTGCCCGAGTCTGGGCCCTGGTAGTTCAGCTGCGTCGGGTTGTGCGCGACCGAGAAATAGACCTGCAGCAGCTGGCCGTAGGTCACCTTGGACGGATCGTAGGTGATCTCGACCGATTCGGCGTGGCCGGTGCGGCCGCTGCCGACCGTCTCGTAGACGGCGTCATCCTTGGCGCCGCCGGTGTAGCCGGAGACGGCCTTGGTCACGCCCTTGACGTGCTGGAAGACGCCCTGCACGCCCCAGAAACAGCCACCGGCGAAAACAGCCTTCTCGCTGCCGCTGGCGGCCTTTTCGTCCATTGCCGGCGGCGGGATTACCACCGCGTCCTCGGCCGATTGGGCAGGGCTCTGCCAAAAGGCGGCCGCCGCCCCGGCAACGATGAGCGCCGCAAGAGCGCTTTTGGTGAAGATCGGCGTTCTCGTCTTTTCCATGCCGGTCATGTCTGATCTCCCTTGATGGTGTTTCCGACTATACGACAGATTGTTGTGTCGGGTTTCTCAAATTGCCGTGCGTGGCCCGGCCGCTAGGCGGCCGGACCAGTGCTCAAGCCTTATTGCGCGGGCGCCATCGCGTCCGCAGGTTTCATGGCGTCCGCAGGCGCCATCGCATCGGCGGGCTTCATCGCGTCGGTCGCGGGCTTCATGGCGTCCGCTGCCGGCTTCATCGCCTCGGTGGCCATCGGGTCTGGCGCCATCGCATCCGCAGGCTTCATGGCGTCCGTTGCAGGCTTCATCGCCTCGGTAGCCATCGCATCGGCCGGCTTCATGGCATTGGTCGTATCCTCGGCGCGGGCGCCTGCGGCAAAAGCCGTCATCGAAAGCGCAAAGGCGAGCGCGGTAAGGGTCTTGGTCATACTGGTATTCCTTCTCAGGGGTTGTGGCGCGCATATGCGGGCCGGTGATGCGCAGCCGTCTGCGGCGTTGCGTGGGGAAAATCAGTCGGCGGCCGCGGCCAGGATCGGCCCGCCGCCCGGCGTCTGCACCAGAACCGCGGTGCTGAGCCCCTTGCCTGCTGCCGGCAGCTTCAGCGTTGCCGCCTCGCCGTGCCAGCTGCCGAGCTTTGTCAGCGAGTGCACGACATTGGCATGCGGCAGCGTGCGGCCGGTGTTCTCGCCGCGCGCCACCGGCACCTCGATGACGCCCTTGTTGTAACGAACCAGCCAGACATCGGCCTTGCCGCCCGGAGCGGAACCGGCACCGATCGCGATCTTGCCGCTATCGAGCGACAGCGACGGACCCTTGGTGCCGCCGCTCGAGGAGATCAGCTGCTCGATCTCGCCGGGTGCAGCGCCCACCGCATCGGCACCGCCATTGACCACCACCTGCGGCGTGAACGGCCCGGAGCGGCCGAGCGACGGCTCATAGCGCACCTGGCGCTGGGTGAACTCCTCGCGGCCGAACGTGTCCTTCCAGCCGAGATAGTCCCAGTAGGTGACGTTGAACGACAGCGCCAGAACGCCCGGCTTGTCCTTGACCTTGATCAGATTGGCATTGGCCGGCGGGCAGGACGAGCAGCCCTGGCTGGTGAACAATTCCACCACGGTGAGCGGCTGGGCGAAGGCGGTGCCCATCGACGACAACAGCGATGCTGCAAGGAGGCCGGACAAGGCGATAAGTTTTCTGGACATGGCTTGCTCCGTGGGGCGCTGGGATGCGCCGGTCATCACTCACTTCGCCGTCTCCGAAGGCTTCGTTACATCGCTCACCGGTTTGTGATTGCGGGGGCTGGAGGGACAGCGCCCCCCTCTGTCCTGCCGGACATCTCCCCCACGAGGGGGGAGATTGGCTGTCGTCGCCGCGTCGCCCAATCCTCAGTCGGAAATCACCGCTCTCACATTTCAGAAAGGGCGCCGTCGGCCGCGCTCCAATCTCCCCCCGTGTTGGGGAGATGTCCGGCAGGACAGAGGGGGGCGCGAAGGATCGCGGCGTTGCGGAGAAGGGGAAGAGCCGCCCCGCTTGCCCCTCAACCCCGCCCCTGCTAAAGGCCGCGCCATGAGCACGCCCCTCGACCACATCCGCAATTTCTCCATCGTCGCCCATATCGACCATGGCAAATCGACCCTTGCCGACCGCCTGATCCAGCTGACCGGCGGGCTGGAGCTGCGCGACATGAAGGAGCAGGTGCTGGACTCGATGGACATCGAGCGCGAGCGCGGCATCACCATCAAGGCGCAGACGGTGCGGCTGAAATACCGCGCCAACAACGGCGAGGACTACATCCTCAACCTCATCGACACGCCCGGCCATGTCGACTTCGCCTATGAAGTGTCACGCTCGCTTGCTGCCTGCGAGGGCTCGCTGCTGGTCGTCGACGCCTCGCAAGGGGTCGAGGCGCAGACGCTGGCCAATGTCTACCAGGCGATCGACAACAACCACGAGATCGTCGTGGTGCTGAACAAGGTCGACCTGCCGGCCGCCGAGCCCGAGCGTATCCGCGAGCAGGTCGAAGAAGTCATCGGCATCGACGCCTCCAACGCAGTGCTGATCTCGGCCAAGACCGGCCTTGGCATTCCCGATGTGCTGGAGGCCATCGTCCACCAGCTGCCGCCACCGCGCGAGGGCGACGCCACGGCCCCGCTGAAAGCCATGCTGGTCGACAGCTGGTACGACGCCTATCTCGGCGTCATCGTGCTGGTGCGCATCATCGATGGCGTTTTGAAAAAGGGCCAGACCATCCGCATGATGGGCACCGGCGCCAAATATCTGGTCGAGCGCACCGGCGTCTTCACGCCCGCCCGCATCAATGTCGACGAGCTCGGCCCGGGCGAGTTCGGCTTCTTCACCGGCTCGATCAAGGAAGTGGCCGACACACGCGTCGGCGACACCATCACCGAGGACAAGCGCCAGACGGCGCACGCTCTGCCCGGCTTCAAGCCGGCGCAGCCGGTGGTGTTCTGCGGCCTGTTCCCGGTCGACGCCGCCGATTTCGAGGATCTGCGCGCCGCCGTCGGCAAGCTGCGTCTCAACGACGCCTCCTTCTCCTATGAAATGGAGACGTCAGCCGCGCTCGGCTTCGGTTATCGCTGCGGCTTCCTCGGTCTCTTGCATCTCGAAATCATCCAGGAGCGGCTGGAGCGCGAGTTCAACCTCGATCTCATCGCCACCGCGCCATCCGTCGTCTACCGGCTGCTGCTCAATGACGGCTCGATGAAGGAGCTGCACAACCCCGCCGACATGCCCGACGTGGTGAAGATCTCGGCCATCGAGGAGCCGTGGATCCGCGCCACCATCCTCACCCCCGACGACTATCTCGGCGGCATCCTGAAACTCTGCCAGGACCGGCGCGGCATCCAGGCCGACCTCTCCTATGTCGGCAAGCGCGCCATGCTGACCTACGACCTGCCGCTCAACGAAGTCGTCTTCGATTTCTACGACCGGCTGAAGTCGATTTCCAAGGGCTACGCCTCGTTCGACTATCACCTGACCGACTACCGCGAGGGCGACCTGGTGAAAATGTCGATCCTGGTCAATGAAGAGCCGGTCGACGCGCTGTCCATGCTGGTACACCGCACCGCGGCCGAAAAGCGCGGCCGCCAGATGTGCGAGAAGCTGAAGGAGCTGATCCCGCACCATTTGTTCAAGATCCCGATCCAGGCCGCCATCGGCGGCAAGGTCATCGCCCGCGAAACCATCTCGGCGCTGCGCAAGGACGTGACCGCCAAATGCTACGGCGGCGACGTCTCGCGCAAACGCAAGCTGCTGGACAAGCAGAACGAGGGCAAGAAGCGGATGCGGCAGTTCGGGAAAGTGGATATTCCGCAGGAGGCGTTTATCCAGGCGCTTAAGATGGGGGATTGAGGAGGAAGCTGATGATGCACCTACAGGCGCCTTCAGACGCCTTCGGACGATTCAAAGCCTTACGAATCGATGCCTGAGACAGTTGTCCGCCGTATTGCTCATGGCCTCAGATATCGCTTTCGTTGCATCGTCGCGATCTTCCGGACACTTCGGACTTAGTAATTCTCCGCTAAGGAAAGTCATTTTTGTCCACGGGTGTTTTGACATCGCCATCCTATGGTGATGCGAATCGAAAAATAGAGAAGGCCTACCGAGCCGTCTTTCGGAATGGCTAGTGAATCTAACGCTTGGCGCCCGGCAAGGATGTGAATCCGCCATAGGTTAGGTAGAGGCCGAGGACGAACGAGATGGCAGCAACGATATAGAAAAAGTCTCCGAAACGAACCATTTCGAAAAGGCTGGCTATCGTGTCCGGTAGGAACAAGAGCAGCAGACCACGGATTAGGATCGACCAACCAAAGAGCGTCACGATGATAGGCAAGGCGCCCCCCGACCAGACGTTATGACAGAGCACCATCGCGAGACCGCCAATCAATGTGATCATGCCGAGGATCAGCAGCAGCGGCCGATCGTGAACGAGCGCCTCTCCGAACTCGACCATCGACTGCTTGTGCAAGAACACCGATAGGGAGACTAGAATGGTGAAGAGCCCGATCAGTCTGCTGAGAAAGATTGTGCGCGACGACATGTGATCCCGTATTGGTTTGCGACCCGGAACAGCGACCATCTTACATCCCGGCCGGGCTCAAGAGTGGGATTTTTTCACCACCAGGATCTGATGCCTGCGACCAAGGCTAATCCGGAGGAAGTCGATTCATCAAGCGCCGCTTGGAGAGCGTCTTGGCCTGAAGTATCGTGCGTCGCTTTGGGGACTGTCGATGCCTGTCAGCCGCTTGGATACTTTCGCTTCACTTGGCCTCGCCATCGGCGGCATTTTCGGCCTTGCCGGCACCTTCGTGGCGAGCGATGCGCTACGCGAGACGCTGTGGGCGATCGACGGCGTGGCGCTCGTGGTCGCCACCGCCCTGCTCACCATGAAATACCAGCGGCTCGGCAATGATTGCGTGGCGGCCGGCTTCCTCACCTTCCTCGCCGGCGAGAGCCTGCTTCTGGCCGGCAACGCGGCGGGGCTGCAGGCCAGCGTGCCTTCCTATGTCGGTGGCATTTCGCTCTGGGCGGCGGCCCTGGTCTTGATCAGCGTGCCCAACACTTTTGCGCTCTGGATGCGACTCACCGGCCTTATCGCCGCACTCCTGTTTGTCGTGACGGTGGCCATGGTGCTGTGGGGCGCGCTCCTGCTGCCGACCTCGGCGCCGCTGCCCGCCGCCGGCTATCCGTTCCTGGTGCTGACTTTTGCCGGCTGGATCTGGACGCTGCTGAGGGGCTAGGCTGGCGAAAAATGTCCGCGCCGCTCGAACTCCGCAACAGCGCCACCGGAAAAATTTTCCCGGCCATCGGGCCGGTGGTCATCGGCGCCATGTTCGGTTTCGGCGCGCTGCGCGGGCTGGTCTCGGGGGCGAACAGCGGGCATGTGCTGGTCATCGCACTGGTTGGGGCGGGTTGCCTGGGGCTCGGCTATGTCATCGCGCGCGGTGCTTTCGACACGTCGGTCAAGGTCATTCTGGACAGCCACGGCTTCCGCGATGCTCGCGCCGGCGACGTGCTGGTTCCGTGGGAAACGGTGAAGAGCGTGCACCTCACCTCTGGCAAGGGTTCGGCGATGCTCAATTTCGAGCTGACCGCGGAGCCGCCCGACGAATTCAAATACGCGCCTGCCAATGCGCTGAACCTGATGCTGCCCTTCGGCAGGAACATCGTGCACATGGAAATCTCCTCGCTCGACGTGCGCGGCCAGGACATGGTCGAAGCCATAAAGAAATTCGCACCGCATGTAGTGGTGAGGCTCTGATTCTCCTTCTCACTCAGGCAAAGAAGGAGGAACAGCTCCGCCTGCCGATGCTCAACACTCGGAAACCACCGAAATGTCCACGCCGATAGAACTCCGCAACAGTCCCACTTGGGGGGAGATTGGCAGCGTCGGCCGCAGTGCCTCACGGCACGAGTTCAATCTCCTCGGTCTCGCCGCCATTGCAGGTGTAGCAGCAATCCTCGCATTTTTCCTGATTGTTGGGGCCGACGCCCCAATAGGTTTCTTCGTCGCCGTCGACCCAGGCGCCGTAGCAGATCGACTCGCCTTCATTGCACGAGACCGGGATCTGCTTGGTCTCGCCATCGTCGAGATAGAAATCCTTGTCGTTGCCGGGCCAGACATAGTCACGGTCCTGGCTGTAGAGCTCGAGGCGCATGGCGTTGGGATGGCTGTTCTTGACGGCAAAGGTGATGTCGGCGGCATAGGCCGATGGCGCCAGCAGAGCGGACAGCGAGAGCGCAACGACGATGCGGCGCGTGATGGTGAAAGACATGGCATTCCCCGGATGAGAATCGGCCCCCCGGCCGAGAGCGCCAGCATCGCATGATGATGGTCGATATTGAAGGGCAGCGCTGACTGAATTTGGGGGGATTGGCGAAGGTGGCGGAGCTGCTGATCTCCCCCCTCGTGGGGGAGATGGCCGGCAGGCCAGAGGGGGGCGCGAAGGATCGCCGGCGTGTCGGATCAACAAAGCCTAAATCGAAATGGCTTGGGCTGCAGGATTGAGGGTTGGCGGGACAGCGCCCCCCTCTGCCTTGCCAGGCATCTCCCCCACGAGGGGGGAGATCAGCAGCTTCGGCGCCTCACTCACCTACCCCACAAACCCCACCCTCTTGTGGCTGCCGTCGCAAAACGGCTTATTGGCCGAGTGGCCGCAGCGGCACAGAAAGGTGCGGGTGGTGCGGTCGATCGTGTGGCCGGTGCCGGTGACGATCTCGGCATTGCCTTCGACCTTCAATGGCCCGTTGGTGGTTGGCGTTATGGTCAGCGGGCCATTTCGCGCCTCCAGCGTCGCCGGCGCCTCCTTCAGCGGCGGCTCGCCGGTGGCTGTGAAGCCGGCCTTGATGTGGCTGTTGTCGCAGAACGGTTTGTTCTGCGAGGCGCCGCAGCGGCAGAGCGTCGCGCGAAAGGAGGTCTCGCCGCCCAGCACGATCTCGGCATGCACGGCCAATGGCCCATTCTCGCGCAGCCGCACGGTGTTGACCACCGGCGGCCTCTCCTGCGGCCCGCCATCCTTCCTCAGATAGCCGATGGCGCCGGACGGACAGTTTTCGGCCAGCGTCACGACCTGCTCGACGCTTGCCGCATCGGGGTGGATCCATTCGCCGGGCGCATTGGGCACGAAGACATGCGGGTTGCCGAGCACGCAATTGCGCGAATGGATGCAGCGCTTGCCGTTGAAGGAAACGTCGATCTTTTCGCCTTCGACCGTGCCTGCCATGGAGCTCTCCTCGTGGTGGGTGACAAGAGGCTAGGGCGGTGGCGGCACGGGCGTCAAGCTCGCCGGGAGGCGAGGCACCTCACTCCACCAGA
Organism: Mesorhizobium sp. PL10; assembly: GCF_053714315.1. Taxonomy (NCBI): domain Bacteria; kingdom Pseudomonadati; phylum Pseudomonadota; class Alphaproteobacteria; order Hyphomicrobiales; family Phyllobacteriaceae; genus Mesorhizobium; species Mesorhizobium sp. PL10. The sequence goes on from NZ_JBSKBR010000007.1 coordinate 300,085, forward strand.
TCGATCGTCTCCGTCGTCTTCTCCACGCAGATGAAACAGCAGGTATCGCACGGCTGGTCATTGTCAGGCCCGACCCCCGCCGAAATCGCGTCGTTGCCGTTGACCCAGGCGCCATAGCAGATGTTCTCGCCCTGATTGCACGAGATCGGCACCGACTTCTGCGAACTAGGCTCGATCAGAAACACCTGCTCGCCGCCCGGCCACGACATCTTGCGGTCACGGCTGAACAGCTCCACCGCCACGGACTGCTTGCGCAGGTTCTTGACGAAGAACGCCATGTCGGCGGCATGCGCCGGGGTGGCGATGATGAGGGCGGCAAGGGTGAGGCGGAGCATGGCGGTAGTCCCGAATCGGTGGAGGTCAAGCTCGCATGGTCGGGGGAGAAGCGCCATCTTCCCTTCCCCCCTTGTGGGAGAAGGTGGATTGGCGCGCAGCGCCGAGACGGATGAGGGGTGTTCCAGCGGAGTGAGACGTTGGCGTTCCCTGGAACACCCCTCATCCGT